>CALXSC010000068.1 GCA_944391025.1 uncultured Rickettsiales bacterium | reverse complement strand
TATACATATTAATATACCATTGAATTGTTAACACAATTCAATGGTATATTAATATTTTTAAAAAGCTATCTTTTTTTGACAATCTCTAAAAATTAAAAATATAGTTGATTTTATCATATTTTACTATTATTTTAAAATAAAGTCCTTATTCTATTTGCCTATGGTTATAATTTGTTGGGATTACGATGGAACTCTTGTAAGTTCTGAATTAATTTACAAAAATATATTTGTAAATTTCTTAAAAAATGAGGGTGTAATTCTTAAAAATATTGATGACAAATATTATTTTTCACAATATGCCGGCAAGCACCCATTAACTGTTTTGAATCATTTAAAAAATGATGGTTTTATAGATAGAAAATTTGAAATTAGTGTTGATAGATTAAATAATTTATTTCAAGAGGAGCTAAGAAATAGCAATAGTCTATTAATAACAGATGGCATGGATAAAATTTTATCTAGGATCGCCTGCTGCAAAAGTACTCTAATGGCAATAGTTACTTCAACATATAGAGGTGATTTTGAGTCAAAACATAATAATAAATCGGTTGCACTACTAAGGGATTATTTTAATATTAATGATAATGTATATATATGTGGTGAGGTTGGAAATAGAAGATTAAAGCCCGATCCTAATGGTTATTTGTTTGCCTGTGATGATATTGTAAAAAAACATAATTTGATTAATTGCAAAAATACCGTTATTATGGTTGAGGATTCCATATCAGGATGTATAGCTGCAAGTACGGCAAAGCAAATTTTTAGGAATCTTTTTAATATAAAAGTTGTTGGATATTTGGTTGCAAATAAATATGCTCACTCTATGGATTTAAAAAATGTTGGAGCTGATATAGTTATAAAAAATTATAAAAATATGCTGGATTTTTTGGAAAAAACTATAGAGGAATCAGATTAGCTTACAAATAAATGGTTAAATTATTTTTTTATTATATATTATTAATTATTTCTTGACTAATTTTTATATATTTTTATAATTTTAAAAAGTTAAAAAACAAGAACTATCTATCATGAAAGTTGAAATTAAAAGACTTGAAGGGAATGATTTAGAATTGCCGCACTATGAAACCCATAGAAGTGCGGGTATGGATTTAAGAGCCTGCATTGCAGAAAATATAGTAATAAAACCTGGTGAAAGGAAACTTATAAAGACTGGTATTTCAATTGCTCTACCTGAAAACTATGAGGCTCAGGTTAGACCTAGAAGCGGTTTGGCTCTAAAAAATGGCATTACTGTTTTGAACACTCCTGGTACTATTGACGCTGATTATAGGGGTGAAATCGGTGTTATTCTAATAAATCTTGGAAGTGAAGATTTTGTTATAGAAAGGGGAATGAGGATTGCACAAATGGTTATTGCTTCGGTTACCCAGGCTGAATTTGTTGAGGTTGAAGAATTGGATGAAACTAAAAGAGGTACCGGAGGCTTTGGCTCTACAGGTGTTTAGACGAATTTCTTTTATTTTTATCTTATTTGTTTCATTATTTAGCCTATGCTTTGCTGAAACCAAAATTGATTCTAAATTGGCTAATGAAATAGAATCATATCTGAATAGTATAAAATATTTTAAGGCTAATTTTATACAGGATGATACGGCTACATCTCAACTATGCGAGGGGGAATTTTATCTATCTAGGCCTGGCAAGTTAAGAGTTGATTATCTAAACCCATTTGAGGCTAGCCTATATAGCTATAATAGGACTACTACCTATTATGATAAGGAGCTTGATGAAGTCAGCACGGTTAGGACTGCAACTACGCCATTACAGTTTTTACTGAGGAATAATATATCTTTTAAAGATAAATCATTTTCTATAATCAGTTTAACTGAAGATGATAAACAAATTATTGCTTCATTCAGAGAAAGGGGCAGAGAAGAGGATGGAACTTTAATACTTAAGTTTATGAAAAATCCAATTGTCCTATCATCATTAAGATTAATAAATGGAGCTGGACAGGAAATAGAAATGACGTTATTTAACATTTCCAATAGTCCAATTGGAGATTCAACTTTTATATTCAAAAAACCAACAAAAGATAAAAAATAATTAAAATTCCTCTTTTATATTTTAAAAGAGGAATTTTTCATTTTTGCAGACTATAGCCAACTAATTTGTTTTTTACAAATTAATCTATTTTTCTTAACTTCATCTATATTTTTAGTGCCAGCTAACTGCATAACCATCCGCAATTCTCCATTGAGATAATCAAATACTGATTTTACACCCTTATATCCGCCTAGAGCCAGACCATAAAGGGCAGGGCGACCTATTGCAACTATATTTGCGCCGCTGGCTAAAGCCTTAAATACGTGCTGTCCTCTCCTTATTCCGCTGTCAAAAATAACAGGAACTTTTTTATTTACCGCCTTTGCAATATCTTCTAGAACGTCAAATGAAGCTGGTCCGCCGTCTAACTGCCTTCCTCCATGGTTTGAAACCCAAACCGCGTCTGCACCAGCTGCTATGCTTGCAATCGCATCTTCTGGAGCTTGAATTCCTTTTGCAATTATTGGCAAAGCGGTATATGACCTAATCTTTTTTATACTCTCTAGAGATAGTTTTTGAAGAGCGTTTTTAAATATTTCTGCAATACTCTGTCCTTTTCCATTTCCTAGTTTTTCTAAATTTGCCATTTTTAGAGGAAATTTGAAATTATTACGAATATCAGCTTCTCTATTTCCTCCAACAGTCGCATCTGCAGTTATGATTATTGCCTCTGCACCATTATTTTCAGCATCTTTAACTATGTATTTATTAAATTCATCGTCCTTGCTCATATACAATTGAAACCATTGGGGTCCGCCATTTCCAGCCTTAGCTATATCCTCTATTGTATCTGTTGAATATGTGCTTACGCTCATTATTGTATTTGCCTCAGCCACACCTTTTGCTGTTCCTTTTTCTGCACTTTCATGGGCTAGTCCGTGGGACGCTGCAGGCGCCATAATTATTGGTGAGGCTATGTTTATTGTTGATATACAACTATTAATAGTATAATTTTTATAAAATGCAATTAAAAATTTAAATTTGAATTATTAAAAATCTCTTGCTTTTATTTACATATGCTAAATAATATAATTATATAACAACATAAAATGATATGACAAAATTCTCTAAAATTCGGGGGGCGGTGGTTAATAACTTAAAAAACCCAAAAAATAATCAAAATAAAAAAATATCAAAAGCTTTAGCTTTTTCTCTAATAGAATTATCAATAGTATTAATAATAATAGGTCTGCTTGTTGCGGGTGTAACGGGCGGTGCTAGTTTGATTGAGAGTGCTAAGGTTAGAGGATTTTTAAATGAGGTAAGAGGCTATCAACAGGCTGTAAATAGTTTTTATGTTATTAATTATAGATTACCTGGAGACTTAAATGAAGATGGAAAAATTGGTTGGGCTTCAAATGAAACTTATACAGCTTTGAGTTTTCCATTTCCATACGATGGAACGGATACGGCAAACAACCACTATATACCAACTTTTTTATCTGCACCTTTTGTTGATATGTACCTGAATAAGATAATTGATTTTGAACCTACTGGACAAGATAATACTTCTAATTTTGGTACTACTGCAAGATCTGGTGGATTGCCAATTTCAAAAAATATAACAGATATGTTATTTCATTTTGAAAAAGGATACGATGAACAAAACAATAAAAATTATTCAAAATATGGAATTGATGACAAAGTATTATTGGTTGCTAGATTTTATAATAATTCTGTAAACCCTAAATATGCTAAATTTTTTAAAGCTGCGGACGAAAAGCTTGATGATGGATTATATAATGAGGGAATTGTAAGAGGTACATGTGAAGGTTCTAACAGAAATGCTTATAATAGTTATGCCAATGCTATTGAAACTGGAAATCCTTGCAAAGTTATGTTTATTGAAATTTGGAAATGATAGATTATTTAATTTTTAGTATTATATATCTTGAATTTTTCTAAAAACATATTATATATTTAATAGATTGTATGAATTGAGGAAAAATGGCGAAGAGAGATTATTATGAAATATTAGGTGTTAGCAAGACTGCTACGGAAGATGAAATAAAGAAAGCCTACAGAAAAAAAGCTATGGAATTTCACCCTGATAGAAATCCTGGCAATAAGGAAGCTGAGGCTAAATTTAAAGAGGCGGCTGAAGCCTATGATGTATTGAAGGATCCTGACAAGAAGGCTGCCTATGACAGATATGGACATTCTGCATTTGAAGGCGGAATGGGAGGCGCTGGAGGCGGCGCTGGTGGCTATGGTGGTTTCCAGCGGGCGAATTTCAACGATTTCCAAGATATTTTTTCAGCCTTTGGAGATATTTTTGGGGATTTTGGCGGCGGCGGATTCAGTCGCGGCGGTTCTAGGCAAAAAAGAAGTCATGCTATGGATGGTTCTGACCTTAGATATAATGCAACTATAACACTGCAGGAGGCATTTACAGGCACTTCTATAGATATAAATTTTACAGCTCCAGTTGTGTGTCCGGTATGCAATGGAAGCGGTGCTGAACCTGGTTCAAAACCTGAAGTTTGTCCTGATTGCGGAGGTACTGGCACTGTTAGAAGGCAGCAGGGCTTTTTTATAGTTGAGAATACCTGTAAGAGATGTGGGGGAAGTGGGGAAGTAAATAAAAATCCTTGCCATGAGTGTAAAGGTGCAGGAAAGATTAATAAGAATAGAACGTTAAATGTTAAAATTCCAGCTGGTGTCCAAGATGGCAGCAGAGTTAGGGTTGCAGGAGAGGGCGAAGCTGGTACTAAAGGAGGCAGAAATGGGGACTTATATGTGTTTATAACAGTTAAGCCCGACAGGTTTTTCACGCGGGAAGGGGATGACCTACTTTGTGATGTTCCTATTCTTGTTACTACTGCTATTCTTGGCGGCGAAATTGGGGTTAAACTTATAGAAGGTGGTGAAGCAGCTGTAAAAATACCTGAAGGCACAAGATGCCAGACTAAATTTAGACTAAAAGGCAAAGGTATGCCTGTTCTGAATGCTGGCGGCAGACGTGGCGACATGATTGTTAAAGTTACAGTTGATATGCCAAAACCATCAAGTACAGAAGAAAGAGAGCTGTATTTAAAACTGGATGCCATACTTAAAGAAAAGGAATCAAATAAGAACGAGGGCGGATTCTTTAAGAAATGGTTTAAATAGTCTAACATAAAATTGAATAGACAGCCACCATCTAATTGGTGGTTTTTTATTGTAAACATAAACCTGTCTTTATGTAAAAGCACAAAGGCAATTGGATTTATATTTTGCATAATACATCAAGCAAATGAAGTAAACATTTAACAAAAAAACTGAAGAACTGTCAACTAGACTAGTGAATTGACTTTTCTAAATGCAATTTTTTGTTGTTTTTATTGATTTTATTTTTTTATTTTATAATCTAATAAATATATTAATAAATATATAAAAAATATGACAAAATTCCAAAATTTGCGGGGGGGGGGTCAAATTACTAAACCACTCAAAAGCCTCCAAAATTAAAAAATCAAAAGCTTTAGCTTTTTCTCTAATAGAACTATCAATAGTATTAATAATAATAGGTTTGCTTGTTGCTGGCGTAACAGGCGGAGCTAGTTTGATTGAGAGTGCGAGAATTAGAAGTTTTATAAATGAAGTGAGAAATTGGAAACTAGCCGTTTTAACATTTCGTGTAGAAAAAGAAAGATTGCCAGGCGACTTGAATAGTACAGGAAAAATCGGTTATAATTCTGGACAAGTATATAATGCAAATAGTTTTGGAGCTCCATATAATGGTTCTGAATATGCTATTCCAAACGTATATTCTGCTCCTTTCATAGAATTATATTTAAATGATATAACGGACTTTCAACCAAAAAATACAACTCATACTTGTGATTATAATAGTTGCGCTTTGTTAGGGGCTATACCATTTTTAAAGTCATATAAACAGTTTTATTTATATTTTGAGTATATTACTAGCAGTTCTAATTTTATTGGAACTTTTAAGCCAGATCAATTTTTAACCATTAACCTTGGAACTAGTTTTGATAAAGTTGATACGAGAATATTTAAAAAATTGGACGAAAAACTTGATGATGGAATAAGGGGGACTGGAAATATTTTTGCTATGTGCGATAATAAGCAAGATTATGATTACCTTATAAATAATAAAATGAAATGCAGTCTTATTTATTATTCATTAGATTCTTTAAATTTTTAATTATTTTTTTAACAGTTGAATGAAATTTTATATTTTATTTGGTTTTAATATTATTTAATCTTTTGTTGACTTCGTTGTAAATATAGTTATAATGATATTTGTAAATAAAATTAGGTATATGAAGTCTTATAAAAAAATAATTCTAGGTTTTTTAAGTATATTGGTTTTTACTATAATTAGTGTTTTATGTATAAACTATAGAACAATTAAAATAGATGTTATATCATTTAATGATTTTCATGGGGCTATAGAAAATCCGAACGAGGTTGGGGCTTCAAAGTTTGTCTACGCTATAAAACAATGGTCAAATCCTAATACTCTAGTTGTTTCTGCTGGTGATAATTATAATGGTGAGGCTTTAAGCAATCTGTTATATGGAAAGCCTGTATCTGATATTTTTAAGGAGGCTGGCGTTATTGCATCCGCTGTCGGCAACCATGAGTTTGATTGGGGAATTGATAAAATAAAGGATTGGGAAGATGGTATGGGCGCTCCTTTTGTTTCTGCAAATATTTTTTCCAAGGATGGAAAAAGAATTTTTAAGCCGTATATTATAAAAGAAGTTAATGGTGTTAGAATAGCTTTTGTTGGTTTGACAACTCAGGAAACAAAATTTAAAAGCGATCAAAATATTGTTGGTGAACTAATATTTGAAGATCCGGTAGCTATTGCTGAAAATGTAGTAAATGATTTAAAAGACCAGGGAGTTAATATTGTTGTTCTTTTGACGCATATTGGTGCATATATGGATAAAAAAGATAGTAAAATACATTTTGAAAATGATGATTTGGAGAAACTTACAAAAATCAATGGAGTGGATGCAATCATAACTGCCCACTATCATAAATTGGTATATGGCAAAGTAAATGGAATTCCTGTAACGCAAAGCATGAGCAAAGGAAAAGCTATATCTAAAATGGAATTTAAGATTGAAAGAAGGACGAAGAAGATAAAAGATGTTAAAGTGTCCAAAAAAATATTATATAAAGAGAAAGAGAATGGGCTTTTGAAGGATGATATTAATACTGTGAATATTATAAAAGGCTATAGGAAAAATTTTTCTCCAATTTTAAATAGGGAATTTGGAATTTTGAAGAATGATTTGAAATATGAAAAATATAAGAAAAGTCCACTTGGTACTGCACTATGTGATATTTTAAAGAAAAAAACTGGCTCACAAATAGCTGTTATAAATGGCGGGGCTATAAAGGGTGAACTTAGGGTCGGACCAATAAAATATATGCAAATATATGAAATCCTGCCTTTTAATAGTATTGCTATAAAGTTTGAAATGTATGGTAGAGATATTAAAAAATTATTTTCACATGGCACTAGGGCTGAAGAAATAGGCTATATGCAGCACAGTGGTTTAACTGTTGATGGAGATAATTTGATTTTGGATAGCGGAGAAGCAGTTGAGGACGACAGGATATATACTATAACTGCTAATGATTTTATGGCAAGCGGCGGGGATATGTATGATTTCTCTAATGCTAGACAGATAGAAAGATTTGGAACTGTTAGAGAAATCATAATTGATGGATGCGGTGAATTTTTGAAGTAATTAACCTGTTTCCAATAGAATTTGCATATATTCAATACTTAAATACACATTTATACTGTATGGTTATGGAAAAATTCTGTTGGAAACAGATCTAATAAATATATCTATATTTCTATCAGGGTAATATCCTTTACTTTGCCTGTATTTATCGTTTCCATTGTAATCTCAAGCACATCACTGTTAAATCTCACTGGTACATCAAATTCAAATGTTGCATTCACAGTTGCATCGTTCGCAGGCGCTTCGTTAAAACTAACAATTCCAGTTCTTAGGTCTACATTTATATTGTTTGTTCTTACTCCATTTACAAACATTTTTATGGTTGATATAACGGGTTTTGTTATTTTTCTTATATAGTAATTTCCGTTAATTCTATAGTATTTTATTAATTGAAAATCCTTTTTTTCGCCATCCCCAATTCCAACTAGTTGATTTTCCACCTGGTAGTCACTCCAGTCTTTAAATCTAAATCCATGGGCGCATCCCTTTACATTTCTAAAGAAAGATATTATTTCGTCAAGTTCTGCTTTTGTTTTTATACCATTGATTATATTGAATTTCATTTTATTTGAATTCCAATTTATGTTTCTCTGCTCCGAGCCATTTCTTGTAGTTACTATTGAGGTATTAAATTCTAAAATTGATGAAGAATTAAAAGAAATGGATTCTGGAAACCGTATTTCTAAAAATGACATAATATTATTATTTATTTATTTTTTATAACAATATTATATAAATTGGCTATTGGAAGTATATAATTTTTTATTATTTCTATTTACTTAAAAAAAACATAGTATATTATACTAAGATAGAAAGAATAAGATTAATAATTTTGAGACTTTATAAAAGTTATTTAATAAAAAATTTATTTAAACCGTTTATAATTTCCGTAACTACATTGACTGCCATAATATGGAGCAGTAGAATTGTTAAATTTATGGATTATGTTGTTCAGGATGGTGCGGAATTTTTAAGCTTTTTTAAGCTGACTTTATATGTTCTTCCATCATTAATTTTAATGATTCTACCGCTTGCTATGTTTTTAACGACAATTTTAACCTATAATAAGCTGATTGAAAATAGGGAAATTGTAATTTTAAAGAACTGTGGTATTAAAAAGCTTCAACTTTTAAGCACATTAATAATTTTAGCTATCATTATAACTATTTTTTCCTATATCATAAATCTTTACGCATCCTATAAAAGCAACCTTGCAATTAGAAAACTTAGGCTTGAGATTCAAAACAATGTTTCATTTTCAATAATAAAAGACGGCGTTTTTAGCAAGTTTAAAAATTTAATTATATATGTAGATAAGAAAGAAGATAATATAGAATAAAATATAATAATATATAGTAAGGCCGATAACACAAAGGAGGATAAAGATTTACTTTTGCAGGCTGAAAAGGCTGTAATAAATGGCAATATAATTATCCTTTATAATGGCAATTTTCAAAGATTTACAGGAAAATATGAAGATGGATCTGAAATTTTATTTTTCAAGGAGTATAATATTGATTTTAATGAATTATCCGGTGAAAAAAATAACCTTATATTAAAGATAGACAGTTTTTCAACACTTAAGCTAATAAATATTCTTAGGAATTTTGGGGAATATAAGGATATATATAATAAAAATAAGATTATATATGAAATTAACTACAGGCTATCATTTCCTCTCGTTGCAATAGTAATGGCTTTATTATCTGGTTCATTAATGTTGGAAGGAACTTTTAATAGAATTAGTAATTCTAAAATTGTGGCTAAAACTTCAATAATTTCTATGACTGCTTATATAATATTGCTTTCACTATATCAAAAAGTTGGAGATAATATTTTATATTTATATATATTATATATTGTTATTGCTACAATTATAATTTTTTCATTTTGTTCAATAAGAGAGAAAAAAGTAGTATGTTAGGGCAACCAAAGAAATTCTCTATTTATATTACTAAAGAGATATTTAAAAATTTCTTTATAATATTTTTTGGACTTTTGATTTTATTTTTTGCTGTTGATTTTTTTGAAATGACAAAGGACGCGAAAAATATTGACAATGCTTTAAAAATATCAACGGAAATTGTATTGTTTAGAATTCCAAATCTTTTAGAAACTATATTGCATTTTATTATATTGCTTGCTGGATTATTTACTTTTTATAAATTATCAAATAATAGTGAGATAGTCATAATGAGAAGTAGTGGTAGATCTATTTTTCAGATTATAAAATTTCCAACATTTATAGCGTTTTTATTTGGCATTTTTGTTATTACTATATACAATCCAATTTCATCATCATTAAATGTTAAATCTGAAAGATTAAGGAATATTCATTTTAAAAATGAAAAAGAAGATCTGCTAGAATCTAGTAGTGGTATATGGTTTAAGCAAAAAAATTTAGAAGAAGATAGTGGCGATATAGTTATAAGAGCCTCAAAAGTATATAAAGAATTATTGGTATTCAATGATGTAATTTTAATATACATAGATAATAACGATAATTTTATAAAAAGAATTAATACTAAAACTCTAAAATTAAATAAAGACAATACATGGATAGCTATTGACAATTATATAATAGAAGAGGGCAAAGAAATGGAATTTGTTGATAAGATAACTATTCCGACCACGCTGACTAATAAATTCGTATCAAAAACTATAAAAAATGACTATGAGTCCATGTATAATATTTCCTTCTGGAATCTAAGGTCGTCCATAAAAGAACTAAAGGAATCAGGATTTAATACTCTAAAGTTTGAAATAAGATATTACTATATGATGACCGTTCCATTTTTATTCGCTATCATGATATTAATTTCCGCATACTATGGCATGGTCAGCACTAGGGATAATAAAAAATACATATCAATAGTTAAAGGAATCGCCGTTGGTTTTATAATTTTTATTGCGCATAATATTGTTGCAGAATTAACTAACGCAGAAAAATTAACGGTACTTGATGGCTCTGTATTTATAGTTTTAATATTCATATTGCTGTCAATAGTTTTATTAATGAGAAAAGATTTATTGAGTAATTTTAATGGTAAGTTTTTTTAGTAATATTTATAGATTTTTTAAAAAGATAATAACCTATTTCCTTTTATTTTTAATAAAGGTATATCAGCTCTGCATATCTCCATTTTTTCCACAGAGATGCAACTTCAAGCCTTCATGTTCTGAATATATGGTTGAGGCAATAAAGGTTCACGGAGTAATAAAGGGAATTTGTCTTGGTACAAAGAGAATTTTAAGATGTACGCCAAATAGGGAATTTACGTATGATCCAGTACCTCCTAAGAAAAAAGATTAACGATTGACAATTAAAAATTGTAATGTAGTATTGTTTTGCCTATATGGCAATTTAGGGTGTCGTAACCCATGTATTGTATAGTAATTATACAGAATTGTTTTATAGGCTCTTCTTTATTATTAAAGCGGGAGCCTATAGGATATAAGCCTGTTTGTAGGGAAACCTATAGGAGTCTATACATGACTTACGAACTCCCGCACTTTTAGTTTATCTAATCGTGCGTTTTTATTTATTATTAATAAAAGTGAGTTAAAAAAAATGGACAATCTAAGAAAAGAAATAAATAGATTAATAGATAATATGGAAGATGTTACTAAAATAGACAATAAAGATCTATATGTAGTAAAATTTGTTATGATAGAAACTATACTATATTTAAAAGATTTTAGGTCATTTCATATAGTAAGGAAGCAATTGAATAGGGTATGGAGATATAACCATAGAAAGTACAATATATACAGCAAATGCAATAATTTGAGGAAGTTGTTGGCGGAGAATAAATCTAAATGTTCTATTTTTTAATTATATTTATGTGGAAATAGGTTGAATAGCCTATTTCTATCATCTTACTTTTATTATTTTATTACCTTCAATTTTAAATACATTTGAAGCTCTATTGGATGGTATTGTATTATTTTGTAGGATTAAATCTATTTTATCGCTAAAGTTTCTTAGGACGTCTTCATAGGAAAGGCACTCCTTTTGGCCTGATATGTTTATGCTTGTTGCAAATATTGGCTTGCCGTAGACCTTGAGAAAATCTATAATAAAATCATTGTTTGGTATTCTAATTCCTATGGTATTGTCTGATATTAGTGAAAGATAATTTTTATCTTTTTTTTCAAGAATTATTGTATTGTTTTCTAATTCGTTGTTTATAAAGTTTTCAATAAAATCATTTGTATGGCAGATATCTTTGATTTTTTCTCTGCTGTCCAAAAATATTGATAGTTTTTTTGACCTGTCCCTATTTTTTAGCTCATATGCTCTTTCTACGGCAGCTTTGGAGGAAGGATCACCGATTAGTCCATATATGGTATCCGTTGGCAGTGCTATTAGACCGCCATTTTTAAGGATTTCTATTATTTGTTCAATCATTACCTATTGCTGCTGTTGAACCATCTGTTGAATCTCATGGAGGACATGGCAAACAAAGCCGTTCCCATGATTAGCATCCAAAGCATTGGCTGCCAAACCTCATAAAATCCTGCGCCTCTAAATACTACGGCGAATGCAAAATCCATACAATGCTTCATTGGCGATAGAAACATAATCTTTTGAAGGAATGATGCCATTGATTCCATAGGCGTATACATGCCGGATAGGAAGCTCATAGGCATCATGACGACTATTGTTAACAGTGCGAGTTGAGCTGTGTTATTTGCAAATGTGGCTAACATGACGCCTAGAGAGGTTACGTTGAATTGGAATATTATGAACCCTATAAAGAATAGAACCAGTGAACCATGTATTTTAACGTTATAATAGCCTTTGACTACTACAAACATGGACATTATTGCAAATACCAATATAATCAGACTGTTTGACCATATCTTTGACAGCATAATTTCACCAGGTGTTAGAGGCATAACCAGCAAATGCTCTATTGTTCCGGATTCTTTTTCCCTAACTAAGGCCACCGCCGGCAGCATCATGGAAAGCATAGTACCCATTGTAATCATCTGGGCAATCGCCATAAACCATTCGGATATTGTATTTGGGTTGTATTTTATCCTTATAACCTGTTGGAATGGTGAAAATCCAGTATTTTTACCATGGACATCTAGGAAATTTTGCACCTCTTGGTTTATAATTTGTTTAATATATCCGGAGCCAATGTATGCTTGGCTCATAACAGTTGCATCAATATTTAATTGTATTTCCGCGGTCTTTCCGGCTAGCAGGTCAGCTTGAAAATGGTCGGGTATAACTACAACAAACGTATAATTACCCATATCCATATCGTTATTAATTTCTCCAAAAGTTATATTCACTGGCTTTTTAAAAAATGGTTCCCTTAGTGCTGTTATTATATTCCTGGACAGGGCTGAATCATCTTCGTTTACTATGGCTAATGAGGCATTTTTAATATCCATATTTCCAGAATTTGCGGCAGTTATAATGTTTAATGTAAATCCCCATATAACAAATATTAGAAAGACTTTATCGTTAAAAAAGCTTTTTATTTCTTTAATTCCAAGAGTATAAATATGTTTTAAAAAATTTCTCATATATAATTTTATAATAAGCCCTAATTTTTAATATTAAAACTTAATTAATTACTGTCAATGTTTTTTATAGACTATTGTTTTTATATTAATCAAATAATATGCAGCATACGTGGTGGGGGCGGGGCGGCCGCAGGACTTTTTCGGTGCTGGTTATGTGGATTGGCTAGTGTAGCTATGGGTGCTTGGGTTAGTAGATTTGGTGAAGATTAGTTAAGAAAAAAGTCCCAAGGCCCTGCCTTGCAAGAATTTTTATTGTTTTTTAAGTTGACCACCACATCTATCAGCAAAATAAATATTTAAGGCTATCGGCTTTGTAGGACTTAAAAAAACAATAAAAATTCTTGCTGCGGCCGCCCCTGGTTAATTTAATAGACAGCCGTATTTGTTCCTGATAAAAATATATAATCTATTTCTCACATTCTATGGCTATTAGGGAAACCAACATTTCCTGAGCTGTTAAGCCTGCGTGCTGCGCCTTATCTGGTTCACGTTCTTTCATGTTTTTAATCTTATATTTGAAAGATTTTCGCGATATCGCTACAGATACAAAATCTCCGACAAAATCATCAACTTTGTATTGTCTTTTACCTTCGCCTAGGAATTTCGTTATGTATTCTTCCTTTTCAAATAGTTTAAAGTTTTCGCCATATAATCTATTGAAGTTTTCTTTAAACTGCTTCCTTTTTTCTGCCTTTACAACAAATGAAGTAACCCTTCCTTCCATTGATGTCGGCATAACTAAACATTCGTCAATTTCTGGAACTTCATTTAGGTATATATATTCCTCAATATCAAGCAATCCATGGTCTGCGGTTATTAATATTAGTGTATCCTTTAAATCTTTAACCGAATCTTCAAGTTGTTTATTAATTGTGTTTATGAATTCATTGACCTTATCGTTAAAACATCCGTGGTCATGCATCATTGAATCGGGCTGGTCCCAATATATTGAAATGAATTTTTTCTCTGATGTTTTGCACATCTCAACCATACGCGCAAACATTTCTTCAGTTGTATCAACTCCATCTGGCTTGAATGCTGGATAGATTGTTTAGGTTTTTATTGCTCCTGCAGTTTCTCTTATAATTGTTTCTAGAACATTTTCATAGCCTAACATTATTTCTGCTACATTTTCCTCTGATACTATTTCCTTTGTGTAATAGTCTTTATTTTTGAATAGCTCAATAAATTTATTATATTCCTTAAAATAGCATTGCCATGCTAGCCATCCATGTTCTACTGGAGCTAAAGCGGAGCCCATTGAAGTTATGGCGGTTGCTGTTGTGCAAGGATATACTGATGTTAGATCCATTAGTTTATTCTTTCTTATTATGCTGTCTTCCGGCAAATGGTGGTCAATTATAAATGAACCCATACCGTCAAATATTATAAATACAATATTTTTATAATCCTTTTCTAATATTTTATCTAATTTTGGCAGGCTTTTATGGTATATTGAAATTCCATAGTGTTTTAAAATTGAATTTGGGATATTTAATATACTTTCATCGTAGTTTGGCATGCATATTTCTTCAGGTTTCATAGAATTTTGATTTGTTCTTTTTGAAATTATCTTAAAATTTTGAATTTTATATGCAAGGAAATTGTTTTGGTTGAGCGATATAGCTTGTCAAAATTTTATAACAAAAACTATAGATTTTTATTTTTATTTAATTAGAATTTATGGAGCATAACAATATAAAAGGAAAATAATGGTTAAAAAAGTAGCGGTTGTTGGTGCAACTGGTAATGTTGGAAGGGAAATGTTATCAACATTAGCTGAGAGAAAATTTCCGGTTGAAGAGGTTGTAGCGCTGGCTTCAGAAAGGTCTGAGGGAAAGGAAGTTAGCTATGGCTTTGAAAAGAGACTAGTAGTAAAAAATCTTCAAGACTATGATTTTAAGGGCACAGATATTGCATTGTTTTCAGCTGGTAGTGGTGTTTCTGAAGTTTATGGTAAAAAAGCTGCCGAAGCTGGCTGCGTTGTTATTGACAATAGTTCATTTTGGAGAATGGATAAAGATGTTCCTCTAGTAGTTCCTGAGGTTAATCCTGAAGCTGTAGCAGACTATAAGAATAAAAATATAATCGCTAATCCAAATTGTTCAACAATTCAAATGGTAGTAGCTCTAAAACCTCTTATGAATATTGCAAAGATTAAAAGAGTTGTCGTATCTACATACCAGGCTGTTTCAGGTGCTGGAAAAGAAGCTATGGATGAGTTATTTAACCATACAAAAAAAATATATGAAAACGAATTTTTAAAACCAGTTAAATTTAAAAAATCAATTCCTTTTAATGTAATTCCACAAATTGATGTGCCAATGGAAGATGGCAGCTATAAGGAAGAATGGAAAATGGTAGAGGAGACTAAAAAAATATTGGATAAAAATATTAAGGTTTCGGCAACATGCGTTAGGGTTCCTGTATTTGCATGCCACTCAGAATCAATAAACATTGAATTTGAAAGTCCTATAAGTGCTGAACAGGCAAGGGAAGTTCTATCGGATGCAGAAGGTGTTTTGCTATTAGACAAACCAGAAGAATATATCTTTGCAGTTCCTAGGGAATGCGCTGGTCAAGATGAGGTTTATGTCTCTAGAATTAGAGAAGACCGCTCTGTTAAATATGGATTAAATATGTGGGTTGTAGCTGATAATGTTAGAAAGGGCGCCGCACTAAATGCGGTTCAAATAGCTGAATTATTAGTGAAAGACTACGGATTTTAATCTATATTCAGCCTAAAATAAATCCGCCATATTTGTTTGGCGGATTTTTTTTGTAATTAATATTATTTACTCTTCAAATTTTTTTGATTCTTCATCTATTATTTTGTTCATTCTATATAATTTTTCATTTGAATCATCTACTATAAATAGAGGCTCTGGTACATATCTAAGATTCAATTTCTTGGCCAATACATCTTTAATTACATGAATATTTTCCTTATTTAGATTTTTTACAATCTTTTTTCTATTTTCCATATCCATATTTATTATATCTATATATATTTTAAGGTTTCTCAAGTCAGGACTTATATCAACATTGGTTACAGATATGAAAAAACTTTTGCCGCCTAGCGACATTTCACTTTTGCTAAACAAATCCAGGAGTACATGTTGAATTTTTTCCTGTGTTCTTAATTGTAATACGCTTTTTGGTTTATCTGACATATAATTTAAAATAATAGACCTATATTATAGTTATACAATATTTTACAGAATTGTCAATTGTTTTTTGTTTTTAAATATAAATATATAAGCTATGTAAAAAGCTTAACTGGAACAGCTTCAGATACTGATGCTGACTACGCGGCTATGATTATGCAATTGATAATAAAAAAAGTGTGCTAATATTTTATTATGGAATGTAATAATAGAAACTATCATTTAATTAGTTGATCATAGAAATAATAAATACCACCGACATAGCCAGTGGCATTTATTCAATATAAAAATATTAAAATTATTTATTTCCCTTAAGGATTGATTTTCCAGCGTAAACTGCTTGGTCGCCTAAATCTTCTTCTATTCTCATTAGTTCGTTGTATTTAGCAATTCTATCAGTTCTAGAAGCAGAACCAGTCTTAATTTGACCTGAATTTGTAGCAACAGCAACGTGCGCAATTGTAACGTCTTCAGTTTCGCCTGATCTGTGTGAAACTATTGTATTGTATTTATTTCTTTGTGATAGAGAAATAGCATCTAAAGTTTCAGTTAAAGAACCAATTTGATTTAATTTAATCAATACAGCGTTTGCCATACCTTCGTCAATACATTTTTGAACTAATTTAGGATTTGTAACGCAAAGGTCATCACCAACAAATTGAATTTTGCTGCCTAATTCCTTTGTAGCAGCTTTCCAACCTTCGTAGTCAGATTCTTCCATAGCATCCTCAATTGAGAAAATCGGATAAGATTTAATTAATTCACCGTAGTATTTGATTAAAGCTGCGCTATCCATTTTTTGGCCGTCAATATAATAGTTTTTATCACCAACTTCTTCGCCTTTCTTCTTTCCATAGAATTCGCTTGCGGCACAGTCTAATGCAAAGTAGAAATCAGAACCAAGCTTATAGCCAGCTTTTTCAACAGCTTCGCACATTGTATCTAAAACTTCTTTTGCTGAATTTAATTTTGGAGCAAAGCCACCTTCGTCACCAACGGAAGTTGTTAAACCTTTTCCTTTTAAAATAGATTTTAGATTGTGGAATACTTCAGCACCCCATCTAACAGCCTCTCTAATTGTAGGAGCGCCAACTGGAACGATCATGAATTCTTGAATATCATTAACCCAACCAGCATGGGCACCGCCATTGATAACGTTCATCATAGGAACCGGAAGAACGTGTGCGTTTGTGCCGCCAATATATCTATATAAAGGAACATTTAAAGAATTTGCCGCAGCGTGTGCGTTTGCTAAAGATACTGCTAGGATTGCGTTTGCGCCTAGTTTTCCTTTGTTGTCAGTACCATCTAAGTCTATCATGACTTTATCAAGTTCTCTTTGGTCAAAAGCATCCATTCCAATAACTTTTTCAGCTATTATTGTATTTACGTTTTCAACTGCTTTTAAAACGCCTTTTCCTAAATATCTTTTTTTATCTCCGTCTCTCAATTCAACAGCTTCTTTACTACCAGTAGAAGCACCTGAAGGCACTATTGCTGAACCGAAAGAACCGTCTTCTAATGTTACTTCAGCTTCAACTGTTGGATTTCCTCTTGAATCTAGAACTTCTCTAGCATTAACTTCAATTATTTCCATTTTTATTTTCCTTTTTATTTTTTGATAAAACATAATTTTTTTATATAATATTATTTTTTAATTGCAAGATAATTGTTAATTTAATCGTTCATAAATTCTATTGTTTTTGTTTAATTGGACTACTAGTATTATATATTAATTTTATATTGACTTTTTAACTATCAATGATAATTTTATCATATATAATTAAATTATCATTTTATCATTAGGTAGCATATGGGAGAGAAAAATACAAGATTAAATATTGAAATTTCCGCTGATTTGCAGAAAAAAATTAAGGATTATTCTATAAAGAATGATTTGAGCATAAAAGATTTTATAACTTCCCTAGTAGAAGAAAAAATTCAGAAAAAATATAATATAACTGAAAGTTCTATAGATTCTAGTATATTTTTTAAGGAAGACAAGGAAAAAGACGACGCTAAATTTAAAATAGCAATTCTATGCGGCGGTCCTTCTGCTGAAAGGGGCATTTCCCTAAATTCTGCAAGGTCAGTTTTAGACCATTTAAAAAATGATTATATAGACGTAATTCCATTTTTTATAGACCAGAATTTAAATCCGTATTTAATTTCACAATCCCAATTGTACTCAAATACTCCTTCTGACTTTGATTTTAAACTGAAGCAGACATCCAGGCCGTTGACTGAATGGGAATTTATTGATGAACTAAAAAAAACTGATATAGTTTTTCCAATAATCCATGGCAAATATGGAGAAGATGGTGAAATTCAGGCGATATTGGAGCAAAACAATATACCATATGTTGGCACAAGCAGTTCGGCATGCAGGAGAGCTTTTAATAAGCAAAAATCCGCTGAAATTATGTCAGAAAATGGATTTTATGTTTTTCCTTCAATAGTTATTAGGGAAATGAACGATAATGCAGAGGAAAGAATTAATAGATTCTTTGACCTGAATAAGCTAAAAAAGGCAATAGTTAAACCGGTCGTTGGTGGTTCATCTATTGGCGTACATTGCGTATATTCTGCCCATGAAGCCATAGAAAAAACAAAATTATTGTTTACCCAGGGAATTAGTCCAGTGATCGTTGAGCCATTTTGTGCTGGCAGGGAATTTACAATAATAGTGCTGCAAAACCATGAAACCCAAAAGCCGGTTGCACTGATACCTAGTGAAATTGAAATGAAATATGAAAATTATCAAATATTTGACTACAGAAGAAAATATTTGCCTACAGAACAGACAAGATACCACAATCCAGCTAGATTTTCCGACGAAGCAATTCAAAAAATAAGAAACTATGCTGAACAGGTTTTTGACCTATTGGAATTAAAAGACCTGGCAAGAATTGATGGATGGCTATTAAACGATGGCAGAATATGGTTTTCTGATATTAATATTGCTGCAGGCATGGAACAGAATAGCTTTGTTTTTCAACAGTCAACCAGGATTGGCCTAACCCATTCTGGATTTTTAAAATTTGTTATAAAAAACGCCTGCATAAGGCAGAAGGTAGCATTTCCAGATTTTGAGAATGATAACTTTGAAAAGGAAAGCATTAAAGTATTGTTTGGCGGCGCTAATGCTGAGCGACAGGTTTCATTGATGTCTGGTACAAATGTATGGCTAAAGTTAAGAAATTCCAAAAAATATAGTCCAAAGCCATATTTGCTTGATAAAAATGGCGATGTATGGTATTTGCCATATATGTATACTTTAAGTCATACTGTTGAGGAAATTTATGATAATTGTATTACGGCTGAAGAAAATATTGAAAGGTTAACTAAATATTCTAAAACAATATCAAATGAGTTAGGCATTCCTGAATTTATGCCAGAACTTCCTATAAAATACTCATTTAAAGAATTTTTAGACCTAGCAAAAAAAGAAAATACCTTCGTATTTTTAGGGCTGCATGGTGGAAAAGGCGAAGATGGCACAATACAGAATGAATTAGATAAGTATGGTTTAAAATACAATGGCTCACACCCCAAAGTCTCCAGACTTTGCATGGATAAATACAAAACTGGCGATTATATTATGGAAATGGGTGATGATACAATAATAACAGCACCAAAGATCAAGTTTTCAATAAAAGATTTTGAAGGCTGGAATATTTCTGAATATGAAAAATTTTGGAATGAATCAGTTAAAAAATTAGGCTTCAATAATTTTATAATTAAACCTGCATGTGATGGCAGTTCTGCAGGTGCAGCAAGAATATATGATTGCTCAGAACTAAAGATATATGTAGAGCTATTAAATGACAAGGCTCCATACATTCCTGCCAATACATTCAAAAATCAAAATTCTATAATAGAAATGCCAAGCAATACCGAGCAGGAATTTTTGCTTGAAGCCTTTATAGAAACTGATAAATTAAACATTGCCAATGAAAAAATAAACCACCAAAAAAAAGATGGGTGGCTTGAATTGACCGTTGGTGTAATTGAAAAAGATGGAAAATACCATTCCTTTAATCCAAGCATAACAGTTGCCGAAAATGACATATTGACAGTTGAGGAAAAATTCCAGGGCGGAACAGGTATAAATATAACACCGCCACCGGCAAATTTAATTCAAAAATCATCCTTAGATAGAATTAAAAAAGGAATTGAAAAATCTGCAAAAAAACTAGGTATAGGCAATTACGCAAGAATTGATATATTTTTCAATATAAACAATGATAAAATGATAATTATAGAAGCCAATACATTGCCTGCTCTTACTCCATCAACTGTGATATATCATCAGGCCCTATCTGAAAACCCTGTTATGTATCCAATTGATTTCCTGGAGCTAATTATAGATATGAGAAAATAGGCGTTAGCAAAGGTTTGCAAAATAATCATATTCAGTTGCTGTAAATTCAGTTGTCCGTATTATTTTTGCGCTTAAAGTCTAAGTATCGCTTCAAACCGCTTCGCCATGTATAAAATTTTGCTCGCCGTATTTGAATACGTCTTTGCAAAAAATTTTAACCACTCCTAGCGGTTTTTTGTGCTAGCGATTTTATTCTGCAAAAAACTTTGCTAACAGTGTCTAATGGGCAGCTACAGGAACTTTTACATAGAGAGTTGCGGCTGCCTGGACTGATGGCAGTATATGGTCAAACCATTAAATTTTATTGAAGTCGGAGAATAAAATAAAATTTATTGCTTTTTTTAAAATGTATAATATCATAAAATGGAAAACTAAGTATTATTTATTATGAAGATATTGCAGGAAATTGGTGAAAAAACTTTAAAAAATTTTAGGGCATTAGGTGTTGTATTCCTATTTTTCTATAAGGTTATAAAATACTCAATTACGCCTAAATGGCACTTTCGTCTTATATTGCAGCAGATTTTTAAGATTGGATTTCTATCGTTGCCAGTTGTTGGCATGACAGCCATATTTACAGGCGGCGCATTAGCATTGCAAATATATGTAGGTTCTTCCAGATGGTCTATTACAGACACTGTGCCAACAATTGTTGTGCTTGGTATTACAAGGGAATTAGGACCTGTATTGACAGCATTAATGGTTGCCGGAAGGATTAGTTCGGCAATTGCGGCAGAATTAGGAACCATGAGGGTTACAGAGCAGATAGACGCTCTAAAAACATTATCTGTTAATCCATTTAGATATTTAATCGCACCTAGGGTTATAGCGTCAATAATATCTCTGCCTATTTTGACTTTTATTTTTGATATTATTGGAGTTTTTGGCGGCTATTTGACAAGTGTATATAGTTTAGATTTTAACGGTGCTACCTATATAGTTAAGACCCTTGATTTTATGAAGACAGAGGATGTAACTTCTGGTTTGATAAAAGCTATAGCCTTTGGTTTTATAATAGGCTCTATGGGCTGCTACTATGGGTATAATTCAGGGAAGGGCGCTGAAGGCGTAGGCAAGGCTACAACCAACGCAGTAGTTGTTTCTTCAATTCTGATATTTATATTTAACTATCTAATGACAGAGATATTCTTTGTTTAGTAATTGCCCAAAGAATACCTCTATAGTTTATATTTAAAATTGCATGGCATCACATTCAACAACGCCTTCAATTTCAGGACCACAGTTGAATAGGTCAATCCTGCTGTTTGGTTTAAAGTTTCCATCATGGTTTCTCAACCTGGTTAGCCTTTCCAAATAGATATTACTTTTTTCTGTCAATTCAAATTTGATTAAAAACACAACTGTTCCATCATCATTTTTCTTTAAAAAATGGACATCAAGAAAATATTTAAATTCAGTCTTAAGCGGTTCATCTTTTTTTTGGATGGACGCATCCAGTAACTAATAATAAAGTAATAGAAATAATAAAATATTTTTTCATTTTCCCTCTATAATTTTTTTTATAATAAAAAAACACCTTGTTTTAAAACAAAGTGTGGGAGTGATTCAATCGCCAAAACACGACCCCTGTAGGTTTCTATCAACCACGAGTGGAGGCTTTATATCCTACAGGCTCCCACTATGGAGGGCCTATAGGACAATAAAAAATAAAATGTTTTGGTGATGGGGAATCAGCCCATCCTATTGTCCTAAAACAATTTTATTATTGCATTTAATATTTAATTAGTCAAGAATTTATTGGTTTTGCATGGTCTTTTAATAGCTAATTTTAATTTTTTAGAAAATATTTCAATAAATTTTAACTTCAACTAAAAATATATATTTACTTTTAAATTACTATTTATTAATATGTGATTATTACTAATAATTAAGAGTAATGTCATGTTTAAGAAATTTTTGAGTAATAATAAGATTTTATTAACTAATCTTTTTTTGATATTTTTGATAGTGCTGTCATATTTTTTGAGGGATCCTAGGTATTTGAAACTGAAAATGTATTTGAAAGCAGCTGGGTCTTTGGGGTTGACGTGTTCTGTAATTAATTGGTTTGCTTTGGAGATTTTGCTGGAAAAAATATCTTTCTTGTATACGGTGGATAAGATAAGAGATTATATGGAACCGATGAAAAATTTTTTGATTAAGGATGTTTTTGGAGCGAAAAATTTTGATGATTTGAAGGTTAAATATAAGAAGATATTGACGGAGGAAGATAAGGGTAAGATTGAAAAGAACGTTGATGAACTTGGACTTAATAATATTGTAAGGGCTTTTAATAATGAAGAGGTTAGGAAGAATATAAAAAAGAATATGCTGGATAAAATATTTGAAATTGAGGATGCTATAAAGATTAAGTTAGTTGACGGACTGACTGGTGAGGAAAAGGCGAAGAGTGGCCAGCAGTTTTTTAAGGAGGAAATATTGCCAATAATTGAGAATAAATTGGAAATGTCAGTGTTATCCAATGTGCAGTCATCCATATATGAAACTATAAAGAATTATTTTGAGTGGTTGGTTTTATGGGGTGCGTATTGCGGGGCTGCGTTTGGTTTGGTGTTTAGATTTGTGGGATGTCTTTAGAAAATTTATACCAATAAAATTGGGTCCGCTTTTGTGCGGACTTGATTTTTTTATTGGCATAGTTATATTATTCTTCTATTCTAGTTATTTTTGATAGAGCTTCTTTTTTGTCTACCAAGTTTTCGTATATTAGTTTTTCAACGTAGTCTTTCATTGTTACCATTCCGTATTTTGAACCGGTTTGGATGACGGAGTCTATTTGATATACTTTATTTTCTCGTATCATATTTCGTACAGCATTAGTTCCAATTACGATTTCAAATGCTGCTATTCTGCTAGTGTTGTTGTAATTTTTTAGCAGTGTCTGTAGGATTACGGCCTGTAAAGATGTGGATAGCATGCTTCTTACAACTTCCTTTTCATGGGCTTCAACTGAATCAATGATTCTATCTATGGTTTTGCTCGCTGACATTGTGTGCAGTGTTGAGAAGACTAGGTGTCCTGTTTCTGCAGCGGTTAATGCCATTTTTATTGTTTCTTTGTCGCGCATTTCTCCAATTAGGATTATGTCGGGGTCTTCCCTTAGGGCACCCCTTAATCCATCTGCGAAACTTTTTACGCTTTTTCCAACTTCCCTTTGGTCAACGAGCGAAAGTTTCGTGTCGTGCAGGTATTCTATCGGGTCTTCTATGGTTATTATGTGTTTTTTATATTTTCTGTTTATGTAGTCAATTAATATTGCAAGGGTTGTTGATTTTCCGCTTCCAGTTGGTCCGCAAACTAGCACTAATCCTTTGTCAAGCGAGGCTATTTTTTCAAATATTGGCGGAAAGCTTGTTTCTTCAAGTTTTGGTATTACTGTGTTTAATTGTCTAAGAACCATTGATAAACCTTTATTGCTTTTGAATATATTGACCCTGTATCTGGTTTTGTTGTCTTCGTTATAGTAGGCAAAATCTGTTTGAAGGTTTTTTACCAATAGCTCCTGGTTGTATTTGTCCATTATGTTTATGGATATGTCTAAAATATTTTTTGCGGTTAGGGCTTGAAAATTTTCTAGCTGTAATATATCTCCCTGCGCTCTTATGTATGGTGGAAGATTTGTTGATAGATGTATATCAGATGCGTTTAATTCCTTTGCCTTATTTAGTATTGCATTTAAAAAACTTTTATCCATATTATTTTTATTTGACCTCGTAATATTTTAATTGATTATCTACTCTGAAGACTTCGTTGTCGTTGTTTGATATTTTTGTTATTGCGTAGTCTGGGTCAACCAGGTTGTTTCTTATTAGCTTTTCAACATAGTCTTTCATTGTTACCATTCCGTACTTTGAACCGGTTTGTATCATTGAATCTATTTGGAAAGATTTGTTCTCTCTAATCAGGTTTCTGATAGCTCCAGTAGCAACCAGTATTTCAAAAGCGGCAATTCGCCCTTTTCCTTCTGGTTTTTTTAAAAGGGTTTGTAAAACTATAGCTCTCAATGATGTTGATAGCATACTTCTTACAACTTCCTTTTCTCCGGAATCTACTGAGTCAATGATTCTGTCTATTGTTTTGCTTGCCGACATTGTGTGCAGCGTTCCAAAAACTAAATGGCCAGTTTCTGCAGCTGTTAACGCCATTTTTATTGTTTCTTTGTCTCGCATTTCTCCAATCAGGATAACATCTGGGTCTTCTCTTAAAGCTCCTCTTAAACCATCTGAGAAGCTCTGTACATCTTTTCCGACTTCCCTTTGGTTTATTAATGATTTGTCTGATTTATAAACGTATTCTATTGGATCTTCTATGGTTATGATATGTTTTTCCGTGGTTCTATTTATATAGTCTATTATACTTGATAATGTGGTTGATTTTCCGCTTCCAGTTGGTCCGCAAACTAACACTAATCCTTTGTCAAGTGAGGCTATTTTTTTAAATATTTCAGGATAGTCTGAATTCTCTAGTTCTATTACATTGCTACTTAGAGTTCTAAAAACTGCCGCTATTCCATTATAATCTTTGAATATATTTACCCTATATCTAGTTTGACCTTCCGTATTAAAATATGCAAAATCCGCCTGCGCCTTTTTCATAAAATTTTCCTGAGCATTTTTGTCCATTATGCTAAGCATTATGTCTAAAATATTTTTTGCTGTTAAGGTTTGAAATCCTTCTATTGGTTTCATACTGCCATCTATTCTAACGTGTGGAACATGGTTGCTGGATATATGTATATCAGAAGATTTTAGTTCCTTTGCTTTTATTAGGATGTTATTTAAAAAATTTCTATCCATATTTTTTACTTTTTTCTTTTATTATTTTGCTGCAAAGTATTTACTCTATCTTGAATTTCGTTTAGTGGTAGATTGTAGTTGCTTTCGGGATTTGACGAGTAGAATACAAGCAGCTCATTATATAAAAATCTTGCCTGATTATAGTCTTTATCTAGATCATACAGTACTGCAAGATTATATTTATATTCAAGGTTGTTCTGGTCTAGTTCAATAGCCCTTTTAATATAGTCTATGGCTTTTTTATAATTTTTGATTTTTGAATAGGCTATACTCGCCTGAGCCTGTATTAATGGCGAAGTTGTATTTTTGTCAGCTATATTTGATAGTAGATAAACCGCCTCATATGGTGTTTCGTCTGTTATTATAGCCAATAGGTTTGCCATAACCTGTTGGTCAGTCGGGAACGCTTCCAAAACTTTTAAATATAGTGGTTTTGCCTGAACGTATTGACCTAAATATTGGTAGGCTGTAGCTAGACCTAAGGTTGCATAAATATCATTTTTATCAATCTGCAGAACATTCTTATATAGCTGTGCTGCTATTTCATATTGCCCAACGTTTATAGCATCAAATGCCTTTCTTTTAAGTGCTATAAGCGTCTTATCCTCTTTAGTTTTTTTTACATTTGCGTTTATCTTTTTTTTCTTGAAATGTTGATTTTCAATAGCTTTTGTATCTTCCTGTGTCCAGCCGCCCTTTTTTACGACTATATCATCCGCTTTATCCTGCTTCAAAACTTCTTTTGAGTATATTAGATTTTTTTCAACCTTTTCCACAACATCCAATGGCGTTGTATCGGCAGAATATGATGGCAATGCAAATATTATTAAAAATATAGAAAATATAAAGTAAAATATGCCTTTTTTCAAGTTCTAAAAAATTGTTTTTATACTATATTTATTAAGGCATATATTTTTTTATTCAAGTAAAATTTGATTAATTTTAAATATTAAATTATTTATAATCCCAATACGGATGGAGCAATATCTCTAATATGTTTTATTTTATCAACATATCCTTCTATGTCTTTGCTATCTTCCTTTGATATTTCTTGATTATGTGATTTTTGAATTCTATCAAGAATTTTATCATATAGATTTAATTTTCTTAAATTTAATATATATTCAAGGTCTACAGTTCTTCCAGTTTTTTTCTCATACTTTTTTTTAACTGCCATACCAAATCTACTTTCTGGTCTTTTGCATATTGAATAGAATTCCTCATGAAAATCCCTATATGAAACCGTATCAAACTCAATAATTCCAGATAGTTCACCGGTATTTGGATTTACAATAATGTTACCTTAATCTAGGTCGTAGTGAGCTA
>CALXSC010000067.1 GCA_944391025.1 uncultured Rickettsiales bacterium | reverse complement strand
AGGACGGGACCTGTTTCAGGGCTGCCGCCGAAAACACGTAGTCGACACCACGCATTGCAACGTCCACCGATGTCTTGTTGCGTACGTTGCCTATATAGAATTTGACCTTGGGGTTCTGCAGCCTGTGCCGCATGTCATCCTGTTTCTTCTCGTCACGGGAGAAGATCCGGATTTCCTTGATGTCGCTGTCAAGAAAGCGACGCAGGACGGCATTGCCGAACGAGCCGGTGCCGCCGGTAATCAGGAGGATTTTGTCTTTGAAAACTGACATTTTATAGCTATTAATCAATTATAACATCTCTTATTGCATACAAATACCCATGACCATTATAAATATCCGGCTCAACATAATTCCCTTCCCCCCATTCATTCCATGCATTTAATAAAACTATCCTATGCTCGAATTTTTTATCAGATATAATCTTTACAGTCTCTTCTAAATATTTTTTGAAATATTGAGGGGTCGCGTGATTTATCACCACAGCATTCTTTCCAGCTCTTGGAGTCCTATCCAGCTGAGGAAAAACCACCGGATAAATATCTTCTCTTTTCTCCAAATCTGTGTGAATGTTCTTAATGATTTTTCTATAATCAAATTTTTCAACAAAAGGAATATTTAAACGACCTTTTAATTTTTCTATATAATAACCTATTTTACCCTTACTTTTTAGTTCTGCCTTATTTAATAAAAATAGGGCTGTAGCATCTACACCTGAATTAATTATATCAAAACATCTATTTTCTGATACGTGCCCCATGATATTACCGACAAAATGAATTCCTTTCAAGCCATTTTCCATTGCCAAAGTCTGCCATGTTTCTATAAAAAGCTTTAAATCTGGAATGTCTAAAACATTATAGATCAAAAAAAATGGCTTTTCATCAACTGTAATATAACGCTTATCTTTGAAAGCGGGCAATAGTGAATAAAAATGATTTGTATAATCCTCTATACCGGGATATTTCTGTTCAAGAAGAAATTGTTTCCCTTGTTTCGCAGCTGTCCAAGTTCTATTGCTCCATGAGTGATTTGCCCATCCCAGACAAAAAGGGAAATCAGGTTTTCCAGAGTTAAGGACTTCTCTAAATGGGCGTTCAAGAAGTTGCCTTCCATTTCCGAACCAACAATGCCAATACATAAATCCTTCCACCCCGCATATCCGTGCCATATCTGCTTGAGCTTCCCTTATTTCTGGCAATCTTAAATCATAAAAACCAAGATCTGTTGGTATTCGCGGCTGATTATGACCTCTAAACATTGGTTTTGCTCTAGCTACATTTGTCCATTCAGTAAAACCTTTACCCCACCATTCATCATTTTCTGGGATTGGATGAAATTGCGGTAAATAATAAGCGATTAATCTTACTTTACTCATCTTAATATTGTTTTATTACTTTAGCTGGTGAACCAACAACTACAGAATAAGGGGGAACATCAGTGGTAACAACACTATTAGCCCCAATAATTGCCCCACGTCCAATTTTCACCCCTTTTGAAATAGTTACTTTATCAGCAATCCATACATTATCATCTATCACTACCTCACCCAATATTAATAGCTCCCTCTTAATAGGTGATATATCCATTACCTCACGTGTTGTTTTACCATGAGAATTATCTACAATAGTTATGTACTTTCCCATCAGGACATTATTTCCAATTGAAATTCTACATGCAGAAGATATATGATAACCGTTTCCTATTGTCACATTATCACCTATACGTATTTCGGGGGAATAATTTACACCTTGATAATTTGACCATGCTGAAAGAATTCCGCCAGGACCGAGAAATACATTTTTACCACAACAGATATACTTACCTCCATCAATATGCGTCGGATAAGAGATAACTAACGACGAATGGGAATTTTTCAGTTCAAATCTTTTGTATTGAGTATAGCATGCGCGAAACAAATATTTAGAAAAATAGAAAATAGGTCGGGCTACCCAAAATGGAATAGACACAACAAGAGAAAGATATAATATTAATTTTTTTATTATGATTTTCATGAATGCAACCTTTTCAAAAACCTTTTTTTTAATACTAGGATAAATGGCACGCATAATTGAAACAACTGTAGAGGGAACATTATAACATACTTAAAGCTTATAATTTTAAGTATGGCCACACTTTCCTCCCGTCTGCTTTCAACACAAGATATGCTTAATTTTTGCCTTTCTAATAAGATTTGATCATGAGAATACCCTCTTATATCAATATTCACTTGCGAAATATTTGTACTTATTGTTTTTATAAAGTTCTGCCCAAACTTTTCCCTTGATGGAACAAGATTAAAATTCTCATCACCTTCCTCTTCTCTTAAGGATTGACTAGAAATCAATAGACTAGCTCTTGATATAAATTCATCTTTACTTCGTGTTACTTTCAATGTGTTTTTAGAAAACAACGAAGCAAGGGTATCTTCTCTTAAACTATCAGATTCTTTATCATTTAAGATTAAAATCGGCTTCTTATTCACAATTGCATATTCCCCCATCAATCCACCACTTACTGGAAAAGTATCAATATAGATGTCGATATTTTTTACTACTTCGTTTATATCTTTTCTAAAACCAAGATAAAATATTCTGTTTTCCAATTTATTTAATTTAACAAAAGTCAAGAAGAAGGATGGAACTCCACCTCCTGCAAAAAGAAAATAAGTATTTGCATTTTCATCCAGTATTCGTTTTATTGTTTTTAAAAATTCATTATCATTTCCGCCTATTTTATATAAACTTGCACCTGCAAATAAAAATACGTCACCTTTTTTTTTCACAATTGGAAATCCCTGAAATTTTTCTTTACTTATTATTGGATAATAAGGCAACAACAGTAATTGTTCAGGATTTAATCCCCGCTCGTATTTAGATAAAGTACATCCGTAATTCCTGAATTCAATGTTGTAATCTAAAATGCTACAACCTAGCCAAAACGTATGGTCTGTTAAATTAATATTGTACTTTTCAATATTTGATGGTAAAGCAGCTATAGCTATAAGGGCCTCTACTGACCATGGTTTTA
>CALXSC010000066.1 GCA_944391025.1 uncultured Rickettsiales bacterium | reverse complement strand
ATCTGAAAATTTTTCTGTATATGTTATATTTACATCACCAATGTTCTCCTGCTTTTGTTTTACAGCAGTGCTTTTACCTAAAAGTTTAAAGGCTATAGCCTCATTTTCTTTCATTTTACGTTCTTTTTCTTCGGCAATAGTTTCAAGTTTTATATATAGCCTTTTAAATTTTTTTTCTTTTTTTGAATATATGTCGGCTATTAAGCCTAAATCACTGCCGATTAATTTTGTCTCAGTTCCACATAGTTCAAATTTTTTTGTTTAAAAAAATTTGACAATATTTGTGAAAATCTTTGTTTTTCCCTTCTGTATATTTCAATTTTTTCACCAATTGAACTACCGATATTTTCTATAGATCTTCCTAATTCTTCTTCAATAACTTCTGGTATTCTACTTTCTAAAACTCTAGTTTTTATTTCCATATAATTACCATATTTTATTTAGATATTTTTATAATTATAATGGATTTTTAGAATGATTGTAAGAAAAAATCGTTTCTAATATACATTTTCTGAAATAAGATAGCAATAAACTTTGCTTCGTTGGATATTATATACGTTAGAATCTATTAGCAAAACCGCTCATAACTTTGTCATACCAATTTATTACATGCGGTTTTGTTACTTCTACAGAAAGATTAAAATCAACATCAAACAGTTCTTCTTTAAGTTTATTTACGTAGTATGGGTCTGAAAAAGCTATGTTAAACTCATCGTTAATCATGAGGCTAAGGTTATCAAAGTTTGCAGAACCTAGACTGGCCCAACCATCGTATATTGCGGCCTTAATATGGGTCATGCCCTGATAATTATATACTTTTATACCATTCTTTAGAAATATATTGGTTGTTACCAGATTGCTTGAGGCCATCATGCCAACGTTATTTTTGGATGGTATGATAACTCTAACATCAACTCCTCTTCCTCTGGCTTCAATTAATGCGTTTATTATCCTGTAGTCTGCTAGATATGGATTCTGTATGTATATTCTCTTTTTTGCGCTCTTTATAGCAAATAGCTGTGCGTCGTATATTGTTTTCTTTTGCGGCTTTGTATATAGTATTCTTATATCAATCTGTCTATCGCTATCTATATTGTAATATTCTTCCAGCTCTTTTGTTGGATTATTTTGATTTAATATTATTGTAAAAAATTTGCCAAGATCTCCAGTTGGTCCAGCTGCTGCCCATGCTTCGGTGAATTGATTATGAACCCTATGTACAATTGGACCCTTTAACTTAACCATCATATCGTGCCAAGTGTATCTGTATGGCTGTCCGATATTCATTCCGCCAACATACGCCGTTTTTTTATCTATTATTATCATTTTTGAATGGTCAAACATGAAAAAAGTGTCTGCTGATGTTCTAAAGTTAACTCCTGATTCATAGGCTAAATACTGCCCTATGCTTTTTGGCTGTTTAAAATCTTTGTCAAACGGAATAGCACTTCTTTTCATGCTTTCAGCATTATTTGCTAATCCGCCGGTTAAAATTCTTACATCAACTCCATTGTCGTCCTTATTCTTCAATACATTTGATAGTCTTACGCCATAGTCATCATTGCTGTATATATAAAGTCTTATAAATATTTCATCATTTGATTTCTCTATTTCGTTAAGTAAATCTGTAAAAAAAGCTGGTCCGCCTATTAGGTATTCCATTGACCCCTTAAATTTTTTCTTTCCAATTAGCTTGTCTAATTTTTTTTCAAATTCCGCAATATCCATCATTTCACCATCGGAGTTTAAAGGCGGTATTTTCTTCAGATGTTTTATATCCTTGCTTTCAAATGTTTTTTTAATGCCCTGATACACAAATGTTGAACCCTTTTGTACGGTTGTTATTGGGTTTTTTATTGGTTCTATTATGTGGGCTTTTATAATAGTGTTGAAAACTATTTGGAGATAATAATCCGTATTGCTTGCGCCTTCTTTTGCTTTAAATGTTGTAGAAAAATCAAAATAGTATTGTGTGTTGCTATTTGTATCAAACAATACGTAAGGCGAATCGGTTTCGCTATTTCCTTTCATTTCAAATATTATTAAATCATTTTTTGCTCTTGATTTTATTTCTGGGATTTTTTTTATTTCTTTAGCTACTATTTCATAGAATTCTTTTTCGCTATATGCTTTTACAATTTTCACATTTTTCTTAAGATATTCAACCTTTTCCATTGTAATCATATTTGTGTCATTGTAGAATATGGCCATATCCTTGTTTGCCATAGAGACAATAATTGCCTCATCTTTTTTCTTTGGAACCAGAGTTATTATGACATTCTCCAGAACTGGGAAAATAATTTCAGACCATTCTGCATATTTTATTATATTTATTTTAGTGTTATTTTTATCATTTTTTATATCCTCAAAACTTTTATTATTATTTTCCTTTTCTTTATATGTTTCCAATTTAATTATTCTGTTGGCAAAGACCCTTTGGTCTATGTTGTCTTTTAACTTAACATTTGAAATATCGCCTACAAAATAGGTATATTTATTTCTATATACGGATTCTATATATAATTTATTGTTATTCTTATATATATTTATAAATTCTATATTATTTGTATCAAATCCTCTTGTGTATATATTCTTATCTGTTTCTGGTCCAAGTGTTTTTGAACATGATAATAAAAATAATATTAAAATTAATGAAAATTTTTTAAACATAAATATTACAAAAGAGTATCAATTTTTGGCTAATTAATATAATGTGTATTTGCAGAAATTCACTTATTTATTCTATATTAGAATAGTATATTTAATTATCAATAAAAT
>CALXSC010000065.1 GCA_944391025.1 uncultured Rickettsiales bacterium | reverse complement strand
TTGTTGTTATTGTTGTTGTTGTTATTGTTATTTATCATATTTAAATTTAATTTATTAATATATTACTATATATATTAAATTATTGAATTTAAAAAGCAATGGTTGATTAGCAGGCTCCAATTAGCTTTTAGTTGGCGTATATTAATTGATTTACTTGCATTTAGTCCTTCGGATTTTTGATAAACTGCGGGACGATAATAAGCTAATTATTGTAAGCAAGAACGAAGCAGAACTGAAGTGTATTTGCAGAATTTCGCTAGTCTGCAGGCTTCTCCGAAGTACGAACTGAGTTTACGAAGTAAACGAGTAAGAAGCACGAAGTGGGACAGAGTGTTGGCTTATCAAACATCACAAGCCTATTGTCCAATAAAGCATGAAGCAAAAACAAATGAACTCTACTTTAGCTTCTTAACCTATTATTTTTGCGAAATGCTAAAGTGAATAATAAGAAACAAGGAACTAAACCTAAATGTGCTTGCATAATTTTAGTAACTTGCCGTTGGGTGAAGTGCTAAAAGAAAAGCAAGGGACAAATTATGTTTTTTATAGATTGTTATAATATATCAACTAAAAGTTAATTTGCTATAGCACTTTAGCACCACTAAACATACTTGTTATATTTTGAATTAAATCATCATCATTATCTTTAGTTTCAACGCTAATATTATTATCTAAATCTTTATTTTCTTGATTTAAAATATCATTTAGACTTGGTAATCTACTTCCATAACAAACATTAACTATTATTATATCCATTATTTTTTTAGCGTCAAAATTATTTTTCAGTTCTTCTTCACCTTTTAATAATATTTTCCATACCCTCATCAGCGAGCTAATGTTTATCTTGCTTGCCGTATCTTTTATTATATCAATCTGGTCACTTGGCAGGTGTATTGTATCAAAAAAGTTGGTTAATGTCTTGGCCATTATTATGTTGTGGTTTACATTTAATAGATCCTGCATTAATGCGCCTATATCAAGCGAATATGAGTAAATATTTTCAAATTGGCACAAAGCCTTATTTACATCGCCCTCAAGCATACTTATAAATAGATCATATATATTTTTCTTGCTGCTTAGACCAAGCATTTCTGAAACGCTTTTTTCAGTTAAAACCTTTTCATAGTTGTTATGGCTTAATGCCCTGTCCAATAGCGATAGAGCATCTCTGGCAGATCCCTCAGCAAAACTAGACAATATGGATAAAGCGCCATCTTCAACTTCATATCCTTCATTTTTGCATATATTTGCTATATGGTCCTTAATTTCGTCAAAGCTTAACCTCCTTAAGTCAAACCTTTGGCACCTTGATAAAATAGTAACCGGAACCTTTCTAATCTCGGTAGTAGCAAAAATAAATTTAATATATGCCGGTGGTTCTTCAAGAGTTTTAAGAAGCGCGTTAAATGCACTCTTGGAAAGCATATGAACCTCGTCTATTATAAAAATTTTATATCTAGAATTAACTGGACCATAGGCAGTACTTTCTATAATCTGCCTAATATCATCAACGCCAGTGTGGCTTGCAGCATCAAATTCTATAACATCCTGGTCGCTAGAGGCCGCAATAGCCTTGCAATGCTCGCACTCTCCGCAGGCGTTAATAGTAGCGCCATCGCCGCAGGTGCAGTTTAAAGATTTAGCAATAAGTCTAGCCGTTGTAGTTTTACCAATACCTCTTATACCAGTAAGTATAAAAGCGTGGTGAATTTTATTGTTCTTAATCTCATTAGACAAAGTTTGAACTAACGCCGGTTGTCCAACCAACTCAGAAAAACTTTGTGGTCTATATTTTCTAGCTAAAACTTGATATTGCTTTTCCATTTTTTTAAAAATTTTATTACTAGACAATAATATAGTATCAAAATTTAAAAAGTAAATACCATAGTATTTAATTAATAAAATTAACTCTGAATAACCTGCTATTTTCATCTGTAATTTCTATATAAATTTCAATAGCAACATTGTATATCAAATCCTCTGCAACCTCTGGCCATTCAATTATTGAAATACCGTTTTCAAATGCGTTTTCTATATCCAGTTCATATAGCTCATTTTTATTTTTTAACCTATACAAATCAAAATGGTATATTGAAAAATCTTTAGTTTGATATTCTTTAACAATATTAAACGTAGGACTGGCAACTTCAACGCTGTCAAGTCCTTGTTTGCTGTATATAGCATTTATAAGGCAATTAGTAAAATATGTCTTTCCAGCCCCTAGTGTGCCTTTTAGCGTTACAACCTCTCCCACATTTAATCTATCAGCAATTTTTTCCGCCAGTTTCCCAGTCTCTTCAAGGCTATTTATTATATATTTTTTAAGCATAGTATTCATTAAACCATTTAATTTTTGAATTTAAAAGCTCAGATTCATCCCTTTCTTGAAAATCAGCAATATTTCTGTACTTTTCAAATAATTCTAGGAGTTTTTTATTATTTCTAACTCTTCCAATAAGGACAGGCTTCAGGTCAAAACCATTCCATAAAAATACCCTATCGTTTTTGTTCCAAAAGCTATACAAAATTATTTTGCCTAGTGTGATTGGCAAAATATCAAAGAAAAAATTTGAACTTGACTTCAAAACAACCCTATTTCCCTCAGTCCTGCTGATGTTTTTCCTCTTTTCAATCCATAGATCAGATTTTTCACGCGGTACGGATAATATATGAAAATGCACATTATATCTTTTTGTTTTTGCTAGTCTAAACAAATACTCTTCAAAATTATTATCAAGAATAGTTACCTCAAGCAAAATATTATATTTGCTATTCAATAACCTTTCCACAGTTCTAAAAAGCATCATAAGAGCAAATCCATTAGTCTTTTCTCTAATTAAGCCCTCGCCAAATTCTTCAAGTAATTCATCATAGTTCGGATGCAGTTTGGCAAATGTTCTAACAGAAATATTTACAAAATCTAAATTCCTATTTTCTATCACAGAATTTATAGAGGGCATAAGCTGCGTTGTTTTGCCAGAACCAGATTGGCCACCAGTTCTAAATAAAAAAGGATTCTTGCTTGGTTTCTTATCTGCGGTCAACTCATTAAATATATTATTGGATATTCTTTCAAAATTTTCAGTATCTATATCCAAATTTTCATTTCCTCTACAATTCCCAGCCCACTTAGAGTGCATAAAATCAATAGCTCTTTCCCTAAGAAGTTTAACATTGCCCTTCATTATTTTTCTCTCCTTAAAACCTCTATTATTTTTTCTTTAATCATATTCCTTCCAAGTCTTATGGACATAGCCAGCGTACCTTCGCCAACCCCATTAGTTATGTTTACATCTGCGCCCATATCAATCAGATATACACCCATTGCCTCCTGATTTTTTTCTATACAATAGATCAAAGGAGTTCTCTTTAAAATATCCGGCATATTAGGATTGGCATTTGCATTTATCAATATTTGAACAGCGTTCATATCATTATTTTGCACGGCTATATTTAATGGCGTATCAAGTCTGTCATCCCTCTTATTAACATCAGCGCCTATATGGATTAAATACTTCATTATATCATACTGTTTATTTTTTGTTGCGTATGTTAAAAGAGTATACTGGTTTGACATAATCATGTTGGAATCTCTCAAATCGTTCATGAAGGCTCTAAATTCAGTCATCATGCCATATTCAATAATCTTTTCCAGCATAGCCTGCCTATCCTTATCCTGCATTATTGAAGGAATATGGCGGTTTTGAAAACTTCTAGAGGCAAGCAATTCCTCGGGCACATCCTTATTTTTATATGATATTATTTCCTTTTTTCTTGGAACTATATTAGGTATCAATATTTTTTCTGGTTTTACCAGGGCGGAATCTTCCTTTTCTGCAAGGAATTTCTTGTATTCCTCATCCTCATCATACTTAATTTCTTTAACATCCGAGTACATCTCTTTATTTAAACAATCCCTTTCATATTGCGATTTTTTTTCATCCTTTAGTGCATTGTTTAATTCGCTGTCAAATAAAGTTCCAACTATTTTAACTTTCTCAAATTCCTCAGCTTCAACCTTCTTTTCTTCCTTTCCAAGTATTTTATTTTTTATATTGGATATAAAACCTGGACCATTTGAATCCTGAGTCGTAATTTTTTCAGCCGCATCCTTTGTTTTTTCTTTTATTTTTGTAATTAAACTAGGACCTTCAATCTGGCTGCCAACTATAGTTGCTACATTTTTATCAGTAGTTGTTTTTGGGGTCGCTGCATCAGTTACCTTATTCTTTAGATTATCCATAAAACTAGGTCCGATATCCTCACTGGCAACTATTGCACCACTATCCTTCGGTTTTGGTTTTTCCTTGGTTTTTGTCTTACCGCTATCATCCCCTATTAACTTATTTTTTATATTATCAAAAAAGCTAGGACCTTCAACTTGACTGCCAACTATAACCTCAGGTTCTTTTTTTTCAGCAACTTTTATAAGTTTATTTTTTATACTTTCAATAAACTTAGGCCCCTGCTCTTCCTCAGTTATAACATTTCCAAGCTCATCTTCAGGCAGCAACTCAGCAAATTCATTGCTTCCCACATACGGAGCCACAAAGTCATTATTATCACTCAAGAATGACTGATCCATAATAGAATTATCTTCTTTTATTTCCTGCATTGGAGTTTTTTGAGTGTTTTTTGCATTGTTAACAGTTCTTTCTAGCTTTTTAGCATTTTTCATATCGTCCATTTTCATATAACCGATATTTTCTTTTCCAAGATTTAAAGCAATACTCAATAAAATATAATGCATATAGTAAAAAAAATAAAGAACTAGTTTTATTAAATAAAACTACTTTAAATAAATCAAGGATTATTATATATTTAATAAATATTTAATAAAAATAGCCAACACTAGCAAATAGCAGCGTTAAAATTAAACAAACTACGAAACCAGCATATACGCCAGCAACAACATCATCCATAATAATTCCAGCAGCACCTTTTACTTTTTCGTCAAAATATCCTACAAGTCCTGGTTTAAGAATATCAAATATCCTAAAAAACATAATTGGCGCAAGAATAAGTATAAAGCTAATAAGAAATGACATCATATCATCAAATATAGTATTATTTACTATATACATAAAATAATATAGAGTAAGCAAAGTTGGCATCATATATGCGATCATCTGCCCAATAACTTCATCTATAACAACCTCACTTGGGTCTTCCTTTTTATTAACGCCAATATATATGCCTATTGACCAAAAAGCAGCATAGAATAAAATGCTCAAAGTAACCACATAGGCAACGGTCAATTGGCAAAGCGTAGATATTCCAATTCTTGAAAAAATGTAATTTAACAACAAAAGCAAAGGAAATGTTGCTAAACTTCCAAATGTTCCTGGAGCATATTTTACATTTCCAATATTACAATATGTAGCCAACATAGAAGCTATAGTAAATTTATTATCACTAGATTTATTTTTCATATCTGCCAACCATAAAATTATCCAATCAGTATACAAAATAAAAGATAATTTAATATTAATCAAGAATTTTATTAAAAAGCTTAACCCTTAGATTAAATCTAATTTAATAAGTAAAATAGAGCATGCACCATTATTATTAATACTATTGATAGTTCTATTAGAGAAAAAGCTAAAGCTTTTGATATTTTTTTATTTTGATTATTTTTTGGGTATTACCCCCCCCCGAATTTTAGAGAATTGCATAATTTTAAATTTGTAATTATTTATGAAGTAAATTTTAGAATAGCCAAATTAAAAATCAATCAAAATAAAAAATAATATAAATCAGGCTTAATAAAATAATACCTTAAACACATAAATGTTGAAAAATAAGGCTTAAACCGCCATAAAAATAAATATTATTTTGCTTGACAAAGTTGAGGCTTTAATTTCTTTATCTCTATTTTTTGTCAAGAATAATTTTTGCATTAAGTTAAAATTTTATACTTTACTTATAAAAAATAAGATTAATAATGTGATGTGGGAGAGTTCGGAAAACTCTAAAAAGTATTCTAGGGAGATAGTAGTCATTATAGTGTTTATAATGATTGTATTATTAATGTATTTAAAGTTAGAAGTGTTAGAGATAGTAGATAATAATTGGTCAAATATTAAAAAACTTTTTCAAGAAGAGTTTGGAAATGAAATATATAATAGTTGGTTATCTAAATTAAACCTAATTTCATATAATGAATATGAACTGGTTATGTCTGTTGAGACAACATTCATAAAGGAATGGATTACCAAGGAATTTCTAGATGGCAAAAAAAGAAAAGTTAATGGCGAATATATTTGGATTAAAAAGGGTATAAAACAATTATTATCCGACAGATTTAACATAAAATCAGTAGAAATAATAGTAGACAAGACTGTTAAATCTGAAGTTGCAACATATACTGAAAATGTTGTTAGCATTTCTGAACATAACAACGTATATACAATCGGAACAGAGTTAAATCCCCTGTATACATTTGAAAACTATATAGTCGGCAGCTCCAATAAATTAGCCTATTCTGTAGCAAAATCCATAATAAATGAAGAAGATTTGGGTTTTGACGTTAATCCATTCTTTATGTATAGCGAGGTTGGATTAGGTAAAACACACCTTATGCAGGCTATGGCGTGGGAATTTAAAGAAAAATACAAGAATAAAAACGTTGTATATCTATCAGCAGAAAAATTTATGTATCTTTTTGTACAATCGCTGCAAAACAAAGATATGAATAATTTTAAAGACAAATTTAGAAATATAGATATTTTATTGATTGACGATGTTCAATTTATAGCAGGAAAAGAAGGAACTCAAAAGGAGTTTTTCTATACATTTAATGCGCTTATAAGTGAGAACAAAAAGATAATAATGGCCTGCAATAAATCTCCTGACAACATGGAGAATATAGACAGTCAGTTAAAATCCAGAATGTCATCTGGAATAGTTGTTGATATACTAAGACCTGATTATGATATGAGATTTAAACTAGCAAAGAAAAAAGCGGAAGTTCTTGGGTTAAATTGCAACGACGAAATCTTTGACTATATAGCAAGCAATATTAAAACCACAAGCAGAGATGTTGAAGGCGCAATTAAAAAACTGCTGGTTCATCAAAAATTTGTTGATTCAAATATAACAATAGAAACAGTAAACAAAATCCTAAAAGATGCGCTGATTGCAAATAAAAAATTAGTTACAATAGAAAAAATACAACAGACTGTAGCTGAATATTATAAAATAACCAAAACAGATCTATTATCCGATAAAAGGGATAGAAAATTTTCATTGCCAAGACAAATAGCTTTCTATTTATCAAAAAAGATAACAAAAAAAAGCTTTCCGGAAATTGGAAGAGAATTTGGCAATAAAAATCATGCAACAGTTATATTCGCTTGCAATAAAATGGAGAAAGAAATTCAAACAAATCTTGAAATATGTGAGGCAATTAGCAAAATAGAAAATTTATTGAAATAGTATCTAATATTTTTGCACAAAACAACAATATTCTTGTTTTGTATTATAAAAATAACAAAAGTATTGATAATAAAAAATACCAGTCTACAATACTAATCAGCTATGTGGGGTAGCTTTTTAAATAACAATTGGAAAAAAAATATGAAAATATGTATTATAGGAACCGGCTATATCGGTTTAACTGAAGGTCTATGTTTCGCAGACCTTGGACATAGCGTTACATGCTATGATATAGTTAAAGAAAAAATAGAATTATTGCAAAAGGGAATTCCAACTTTATATGAGAATGGATTGGAGGAAATGTTAAAAAGAAATTTAGAAAACAAAAAAATAAACTTTACAACAGACCTAAAAGAAGCGCTTAAAGACTCAAAAGTCGTATTTATATGCGTAAATACACCAGAAAGCCCAAAGGATGGTTCTGCTGATTTAACTGCTCTGATAAATTCAACAAAGGCAGTAGCTGAAAATATGGATAAGAACAATGAGTTTGTTCTAGTGATAAGATCAACTGTACCAGTTGGAACCAATAGATTAGTTGAGGATAATGTTAAAAAAATAAATCAAAATCTAAAATTCAAAATGGCATCAAATCCAGAATTTTCAAAACAGGGAAGCGCAATACATGACTTTCTAAATCCAGATAGAATAATCGTTGGCGTAAGGGACAAAGAAACCCAGACAATTATGGAGGAAGTGTATAGGCCGCTAACCGATAGAAACGCACCAATTCTATTCACAAGTATTGAAACAGCTGAATTAATAAAGTATGCCTCAAACGCATTTCTGGCGACAAAAATCGCATTCATAAATGAAATAGCTGATATATGTGAAAAAACAGGCGCAAATGTAACAGAGGTTGCAAAGGCAATGGGAATGGATAAAAGGATTAGCCCATATTTCCTAAATGCCGGTCCTGGTATTGGAGGTTCATGTTTTCCAAAGGATTCCATAGCCCTAGTACAAATAGGCAGAAAGCTTGGACTTGAAATGGAATTAATGCTAGCCTCTGTAGAATCAAATAAAAAAAGAAAAAAAAGAATGGCTGAAAAAATAATTGAAAGTTCAAGCGGTAAATTGAAAGGCAAAAAAATTGCTCTGCTAGGTCTAACATTTAAAGCCAATACAGACGACACAAGATATAGTCCTGCACTAGACATAATAAAAAAATTAAACAAAAGAGGCGTTTACATAAACACATACGACCCGCACGGTATAGAAAAAGCCAAATCAATGCTTCCAGAAAAAAATCTTAAAAAGGTAGCTTTTTTTGACAACCCATATGATGCAATAAACGGCAGCGAATTTTTAGTTATAGATACAGAATGGGACGAATTCAAAAAACTGGACTATAAAAAGATATATGAAATGCTTGGACAAAAAACTATAGTTGATTTAAGAAACATATTGGATAGAAACGAAATTGAAAGCCTTGGCTTTAAATATATATGTATCGGTCAAAGATAGGCGCTATAAAAATATAATTGACAATTAATATTAATTGTCAATTATATTGAATCTTCAATCATAATATTTTCACTATATTCATCAACCTGATTTTCAATACATTTCCTATTGGAAAATAATGATTCTATTTTTTTCTTATTATGCAATATAATTGACAAAACTTTTATATCATTATTTGAATAGGCAAATATTGTAATATTATCCAATATATGTTTATTTTTCATAACAAACCTAACAAATCTATCGTTATCCATTATTATTCCAAGAGCTTCTATATCCTTATTAAGCAATATCAATGCAATTATGTTTTGCATATACTCATCACTAAATTTTGATATAAGCAAATCATATTTCAATATTCGCTTCACCTTATCATATTGGTTATGGGATATAGAATATATCAGAACAGATTGTATATCCTTTTCATCAAGTTTAGATTCCAATAGCTTATTATTTAATATTATTTGAATTAATATAGTCAAATTTTCTTGAATTGCCAAATAGAAGCATACACAAATATTTTCCTTTTCCAATTTCTTATAAAGCCTCTCATCAGTCAAGAATATCTCCATCAATTCAAAATTTCTCCTATTCATTATAAGAATAAAAAAAGATGGCACATTTTCAAAGTAACATTTTATATATTTATAGTATCTATTAAGCAATATCTTAAATAGCTCATTGTCATTTTCTATTAGACTATACTGCACTATATCAAGATGTCTTTCGTCATAGACCATATCTGACCTAATAAAATTACTTTTTAGTATTTTATCAATAATAAAATAATTCCTTTTCTTTACAGCATTAAACAAAATCTCAGAAATTGCAGAATGCAATTGTCTTTTTCTAAGCTTTATTTTACAACTATTTTTATTATCAATCTGTATTCTGTTAATCAAAGAAATTTGTTTGATTATTTTATCAACCTTTCTAGCTTTGCTACCAATAAAAAACATTCAACCCTCCTATAAATGTTCATCATTTATTTTCAATTCTCAAAACGTCCTTAACATTATTCTTCAAAACATTATTGTTCATAAAGGTATTCATTATTGATACGCTACCCTTATCATACGCAATCTGCAATATACTTCTCATCATATTAGGATCTGCCTTCTCTATCGCCCCAATAAAATGTTGGTTATCAACCATAATTTCCAACGCCTCTATATTCTGATTTAAAACAGAAAAAGCCAGCATTTTCTCCACATTATCACTTGAAAATTTTTCAATTAAATTAGGATACGAAAACAACACCTTAAGCTCCTTCTCCTGGTTATGGGATATTGAATATATCATAGAAGCTTCTATATTTCTGGAATCCAATAGGTCATTAAAATTATTGACTATCAAATCACTTAAATCCTTTCTATCGCTTTGCAAAGCCAAAAATAAACAGTTAGTTACATTTTCCCTTTTTAATGAAGATGCCAAATCATCATGTATAAGAAAAAATTCAATTAATTCAAAATTTTTTCTATTTAAAATTACTGTAAATAAAACTGGAATATCTTTAAAACAAGATCTTAATTCTTCATAGAGATTATTATATAAATATTTAAATAATTCATTATCATCAGTAAACAAAGAATAATCTATTATATTATAACCATCATTATTAACTAATTTATTTCTATCAATAAAACGAGTTTTTAATACTTTATTTATAGTTTTCAAATCCTTATTATCAATAGCTTTAAATAAAATATCTGCTAATTTTTTATAAAGATTTTGAATATCAGCTTCAATATCAAATTTGCTTCTTGTTTTAGATACATCCTCATTCTTCAACTCAAATACCTTTCTTGAAATAGCTTCAACACTATCAACTTTAGGCTTCTTATTTTTTAAAAAAACATTGAAAATACCCATTAGCAAACTCCTGCTCATTTAGTATAAGGCGGACAGGTATAACCCTTTTTAGATAGAGTAAATATTTCAACACCATCCTTTGTTACACCCATACTATGCTCAAATTGCGCAGACAGACTTTTATCCCTAGTTGTAGTCGTCCAGCCATCAAGCTTGCTTATTATAACATCAAATTTACCAGCATTAATCATTGGTTCAACTGTAAAAATCATACCTTCTTCAAGAACTAAACCCTTGCCCTTATGTCCATAGTGTACAACCTGTGGTTCATCATGGAATACCTTTCCAACACCATGGCCGCAAAAATCCCTCACAACAGAAAATCCTTCCTTTTCCGCATGGTGCTGTATAGCAAATCCTATATCCCCCAACGTATTTCCAGGCTTAACCTGCTCAATTCCCAGCATCATACAGTCATATGTACACTGCGTCAATCTCTTTGCCTTAACCGATGGATTGCCTGCATAATACATCCTGCTAGTATCGCCATAATAGCCATCAGCTATAACTGTAACATCTATATTCAGAATATCGCCATCCTTTAGTTTTTTATCATAGCTTGGAATTCCATGGCATACAACATGGTTTACAGATATGCAGGTAGGCTTAGGATATCCATGATAGCCCAATGGCGCAGCAATTACGCCAAATTCTTTCATTTTTTCATAGCACAGATCATCAAGATAGCCAGTAGTAACACCCGGTTCAACAAAATCAGTAATATAGTCCAACACCTCAGCCGCAATTTGACCAGCCTTTCTCATACCCTCAAAATCTTTCTCATTATAAATTGGCACATTGGACATATATTTATCATTCACAATTATTCTTAATCTACAACGATATTAAAAATCTTATATTTATTTATCAAGATTTTATTAAAAAATATTAGCTTAAATAAAATACGAATAATAACAAAAGTTTTTATAATATTTATTAATATTTATTCAAAATTATAATATAATTATTATCAATAAAAATAATCATATGAAAATATGACTATAATAGAAGTTTTAGAACATGAATTTGAATTTATAAATGAAAAAATGAAAAAAGCTGTTCAATTTATGGAAGAAGCTAAATAATATCTAAAAAAAGATAAGTGGTCAGCTAAAAATAAGTTTTCAATCCAGCATCGCACTTTAAACGTTGTAATATGCTTAATTTTTGTTTAAATAAATATTATCATCACTTTCAGAAAAAAGTTAACTCCATGTAAATTATATTGTAAAAAAAACAAAAAAACTAGACAAGATAGTTTGCATGTTATTGGAAGGTGTTAATTTAAAAACGTTAAACTATAGATAATATTAAGTATTCTAAAACTTCTACAGTAAAATCTTATTTAAAATAAAAAAATTATACTATATTAATTTATTTGGATACTATTTTATTATAAATTTTGCAATGCACTATTTTGCAAAATACATTAAAGCCATTTCTTTTTTAAAATGGCTTTAATAAAACTAACCTTCGTAATTGTTTTTTATTAACTCATTTAATAACCTAACACCATAGCCAGTTGCATATTTTTGCGTCATAAAGCCCTCTTGATTTACAAATGCTGTTGCAGCTATGTCAAGGTGAGCCCATTTTGGATGTTTATCTATAAATCTCTGCAGGAATTGTGCAGCTGTAATAGCACCGCCATCCCTAGTTTTACCGGTATTTCTAACGTCCGCAACATCAGAATCAATTTGCTTGTCATAGAATCCGCCAAGTTTTGATAGAGGCATTCTCCAAACACCTTCGCCGGTTTCAGCAGCGGCAGTTTCCAATTCCTTAGATAAATCAGTATTGTTTGTAAACAAGCCTGCATATTTTTCGCCAAGCGCGATACAAATAGCGCCTGTTAATGTAGCGAGGTCAATTATAGTCTTTGGAGAAAATTTTGTAGCTGCATAGTATAGTGCGTCCGCTAAAATCATTCTTCCTTCAGCATCAGTATTTAAAACCTCAATGGTTTGTCCTGACATTGATTTAACAATATCACCAACCTTTACAGCCTTTCCAGATGGCATATTTTCAACAAGAGCCATTACGCCAATTGCATTAACCTTAGCTTTTCTCATAGCCAATAGTCTTATCAGTGAAAGTACGACAGCAGACCCTGACATATCGCATTTCATTGTATCCATAGCATTGCTTGGCTTTAATGACAATCCGCCGCTATCAAATGTAACGCCCTTTCCGACAAATGCTATAGGCTTTTCATCACCCTTAGCGCCATTCCACTTTAAAACAACCATGTATGACTCATTATCACTGCCCTGCCCTACAGCTAATAGGCTCCCCATACCAAGTTTTTCCATATCCTTAACTTTCAAAACCTCAACATCAACTCCAAGCTTATCTAATTCTTTAGCTATCTTTGCAAGACTTTCTGGATATATTACATTTGCAGGTTCATTTATCAAATCTCTACAGAAAAATACATTATTTTTTACAATCTCATATTCATCAAATTTCTCTTTTAATTCTTCAGGATATTTTGTAATAAATTCAGCCTCTTCTAGAGCTATGGTCTTGGCCTTAAGCTTATCTCCAGTCAAATATTTATTAAATGAATAGTCGCCAATGGTAAAACCAAATATTAGATGTGCGTACATTGAAATAGCGCTTCCATTTTGTAAATTTTCAGGAAAATCAAAACCGCCATCATCAGCAATTTTTGTATTAAATATACAGCTGACATATTTAATTTTATTAATTCTTAAATATTTAAAAGCCCTATATCCAACCTCTTCAGCCTTTACCTTAGTTAGTTCGTCCTCTTTTCCAAATCCAACCAATATTACTCTATCAAAATTATTTTCTTTTGAACCAACCATTGCGATTTCAGAAGATTTTCCCTTAAAATCAAATTCATAAACCGCCTGTTGTATTGGAGTTTTTTTGCAGTCGCATCTATCACCGCATTGGCAATTATTGCCACATTCACAGACACCTTTGTCCTTAACTAGCTTTTCAATGTATTCTTCGCTAACGAACATGACTAAAGTGCTTGATTTTACTGATTCTATAGATTTATAGCTCTCAAAAGAAATTTTCATAATATATTACCAAATATTATTTATTAAACAAACAAAATACTACAAAGCCAAATTATAAATACAAGTTTTTATTAAAAATTGCTAAAAATTAATTAGCCCTTTCCCTTTCCATTTTTACAGGATTTTTTGCTCCAGACTTTTTAAACTCGTTAAAATCCTTTAACGACATACCTTCAGCATAGTAATACCCTAAATCCTTAATAAAAATTTCTTTGTCATTATATAATTTATCTTCCAGATTTAAATCATATGTAACCCTAACCCTATAGAACGAATCAAGGCTAGTTCCAAAATATATATAAGTCCTCATATTTATTTCATCAACATGGTTCCAATATTCAAATACCGCTTCTCTCATCTTCAGAATTTTACCGCTTGGTGTAGTAAAAATTAAAATATTATCTCCAACAAGCCTTGAGTCCTTATATAATTTTAATATGTCCATCTTTGAACTATTGTATACAGCCATAGCAATTTCATCATTTACATCCTCAGAAACGCTGGATTGCCTTGAATGGTATGCAAAAAAATCAACCCAGTATCCTTTTCTAACTGATTTATTTTTATACCTTTTTGAATAGCCAAGCCCATTATTCATTATCTCAAAATCAGTAATTTGACCAGTGGAAGTTAAATTTCCAAGTTTTTCAGGAAGAGTCGCAATAAGCATCGCTGAGCCAGGATTGAAAATTCTATTTGGCTCCCTTTCTTTCATATATTGTTCCCTAGCAACAAATCTTATAAATGTATTAGTATTTTTATCGCCACCGCTATTCGTAGTAGAACAAGAAATCAGCACAAATATTACGAAAACAAGTACAAATATTCTTTTTATCATATGCGCAGCCTTTTAGATTTATTAATAATTTAAAATATGGTTACAGTGGCAAATTGCTATACATAGTGAATCTGCCTCATCCTCAGTTTTTAAAACAATGCCAGGAAAAATATATCTAACCATAGCAACCATCTGTTGTTTTTCAGCTTTTCCAGCCCCAGTAACCGTTTTCTTAACTAGATTAGGCGAATATTCAAACACTGGCAAACTATTTAGCGAAGCTGCAAGGATTGCAACGCCCCTTGCATGTCCCAATTTCAAAGATGAAAGCGGATTATTATTAACAAACGTTTCCTCAATTGCAAACTGGTCTGGTCTATATAATTTTATTAACTCATCAACCTTGCTATATATATTATGCAGCCTTTCACTTAATGGTAATTTCATATCAGTTTTGATAGTGCCGCTAGCAATATATTTTATTTGGTTATCAATTTTTCTTATAACCCCCCAACCGGTTTTAATTAATCCTGGATCTATTCCAATAATTATCATTATATGTTATCACCTATTTTATAAACTTTTTCAGTTGTTTCTGTAATATCTTCTGAATTAATATCAGTAAATTCAACATCATAATTTTCTTCATCAAATTGCCTTATATATTCCTCATCCTTTTCAGGTTTATCTTCTATATTGGTTATAACAATCATCCTATTAATCTGGGCCTCTTCCTGCGATTGTATATACTCGTCAATATCTTCATCAGTCATCTCTTCCTCAAATTTAACAATTTTATCACCCTCTTTAAAAGCCTCAAGAACCACATCTTTTTGATTTGAATCTGGAGTTGGATAATAGCCGGTCTTTGTATCTATTCTTATTAAATTAACTGTAGAAGGCACCCTAAAAGGAATTGAAGGTTTATCCTTAAGCGCATTTTTCATAAAATTAACGAATATAGGCGCAGCAACTGAAGATCCTGTTTCATTATCACCTAATGTTGAAGGTCTATCAAATCCAATATATACGCCAACAACCAAATCCGGTGAAAATCCTATAAACCATGCATCATTGGAATCATTTGTCGTACCGGTCTTTGCACCAACAGGTTTGCCTATTGCCTTAGCCCTCCATGCTGTACCCCTTTGGACTACGCCCTCAAGCAAATTAGTCATTTGATATGCAGTTGCCGAATCCGTTACAGTCTTCCTATTGTCAACTATTGTAGGAACAATCAATTCTGATATTTCAATAGTTTCATCAACTATGCAATTTTTACATTCACTCAAATCCCTTCTAAAAATAGTTTTGCCTTCCCTATCCTGAATTTTTTCAATCATACTAGGCTGTATTTCCTTTCCGCCATTGACTATCATAGAATAGGCCCTAACCATCTTTAGTAGATTAGTTTCAGTGGAGCCAAGAACTATTGAGTATATTTTTCTTGGTCTCCTATTTATGCCAAATCTCTTTATAACCTCAGTAACTCTACCCAATCCAACATCAGAAGCCAGCCTGACGGTAGTAACGTTTCTAGATTTTTCCAACCCAACCCTTAACGTTGTAGGTCCATAGAAATTGTTCTCATAGTTCTTGGGTCTATAGGGCGGCCTTCCTGCGCCCTGGTCTAATTCAATTTCCTCGTCTATAATTATGCTCGCCGGAGTATATCCATTTTCCAAAGCAGCCAAATATGCAAAAGGTTTTAAAACTGAACCCGGCTGCCTTTCAGCCTGGGTAGCCCTATTAAAATCCATCTGCGAGTCAATATATCCACCCATCATGGCCACAATTTCACCATTATGTGGATTCATAGCTAACAGCGCGCCATTAACAGCCGGTATCTGCCTCAAAAAATATTCATTCTCAACCTTATCATTCTTTTGCACAACAATAACATCACCAATGGTCAATCCTAGGTCTTTTACAGATTTGATTTCTGGACCAAGCTCATTGACAGTTATATATTTTTTAGCCCATTTTACATTATCTAAAGGTATATATCCTGTTATAAGCAATTTATCGTCATTTGAAGTCTTTATAAACTCATTTTTTTCAAGCTTATCCCTATAGCTATCATCATACTCAACCTTCTTAACGCCTATTATAATCCTTTCATTCTTTGCATCAACATCAAGAACAACCGCCTTATCCCAAGTGTCTCTAAATTTATCCTTAGTCTTATAATCGGTTATTAACGTTCCCCAGTTATTTTTAAAATCTATTTCCCCATAAAGATTGTCAATAGGTCCTCTAAATCCATGCTTTATATCATATGCTTCTATACCGCGCTTTAGATATTCATCGGCAATTTCCTGTAGAGTTGGATTTAAAGTAGTTATGACAACATTTCCGCCCTCCAATAGGTTATCTTCACCATATAGTTTTACGATTTCTTTCCTAACTTCCTCACTAAAAAACTCACCATTAGAAACCTCTTCTATATCTTTTTCCTTTAAAACTATAGGCATTTCCTTAGCCTTGTTTCCGCTTTCTTCATCAACATATCCAAGTTCAACCATTCTTCCAATAATCCAATTCCTTCTTTCCAGAACTTCCTTCTGGTCGTTCCTTGTCGGATCCAATTTCGCAGGAGCCTTTGGGAGAGAAGCCAACAGGGCAGCTTCTTCAACAGTCAGTTCATCTAGCGATTTATTAAAATAATTCAATGCAGCGGATGCAACGCCATACGACCTATTTCCAAGAAATATCTGATTTAAATATAATTCCAATATTTCATCCTTAGTAAATGTCTGCGTCATTCTTATTGAAAGAATAGCCTCCTTAGCCTTTCTGCTTAAAGTTTTTTCATTAGTTAAAAGAAAGTTTTTCGCAACCTGTTGCGTAATAGTTGATCCTCCTCTTAATTTTCCTCTTCCAGTAATTTTGCCTATAATATTTTCAACACCAGCCATAAGTATAGCTTTAGGATTAATGCCAACATGGGTATAAAAAGTCGCATCTTCAGCAGAAATAAACGCATTTTTTACTAAATCAGGTATCTGCTCTATCGGCACAAACAACCTTTTTTCCTTTGCATATTCCTTTAAATATTTTCCATCGCTGCTATACAGTCTTGTAGTAACTGGAGGATTATAATCTTTTAATTTTTTATGATTTGGCAAATCCTTGCTAAAATAGGCTATAGTTGAAAATATAGCAACTAACCCCACTATAAACAGTGTTACAAACAAATAAAATAATATTTTAAATACTCGCTTTTTTTCCATAAACCCCTAAAAAACTAAACATAAAATAATATAATAAATAAAATATTAAAATCAATATAAAAATTATATTGACTTTTATTTTTGAAAATTTTAAAATGTACAAGGACCTTTTATAAAAGTACGTTGTGGGTTTGTAGCTCAGGTGGTTAGAGCGCTGCTCTGATAAAGCAGAGGTCGATGGTTCAAGTCCATCCAAACCCACCATTTAAAATAATCAATTTTTATTATGAAGTCTTTAAATGATATATCTAAGAATTTTTCTAGTAAAATTCAAAAAAATAGAGAAAATTTAAGAAATAAAACAATAGAATAAATGGAATTACCAACTAATTACACATTTTTCATTGTGTTGAATATCTTACCAAAAACCCAAGACAAATGCCCCCCTTTGTAAGGGGGGTGCTGACGAAGTCAGTGGGGGGTTGAGTTGTTTTTCTTATAATGAATTTGCAGAAGAAGTCAGTGGGGGGTTGAATTTTTATTCCCATATCTTGCCCTCCTTTGTAAGGGGGGAAGTTGCGAAGCAACAGGGGGGTTGAGTTGTTTTTCTTTTTTGTGATGTTGGATATCCTTATTTAATACCTAAGGTTATCAAAAATTAATTTTAAAATTTAAATTAATTTTATGTAAATCTTTACTAAAAACTATAAAATTTACATTTAACAAGCTTTTAATATAAGATAACAAGAAGTCTACCATACTAAGAATTAAACTATTAATCATATTTATTATTTTTCTTTTATTATTTTTCTTTTTTTATTTTTTATTTGTTGATTTTTTTATTTGATAGCTTGTATTGAAATCTGTTGTGATGTTTTGCTGTGTGATTAGTTGGCAATTCCGAATAAATAGATACAAAATTTCTTAAAAAAGATTCAAATATTATAAAAAAAATTATAAAATATTTTTTTAAAATTTTATCTTATATTATTCTTTCCTTTGTCGTTACAAGTCTTATATTTGCAATATTAAATACTTTTAAAATTCAACCTAATGAATATATTTTTTTGTTAGTTAGTATTATGCTTTTTATTATAATATTATATTCTAATATTCAAACATTAAAAGAAAAAAGAATACTTATAAAATGCTATTAAAAATAAAAATTATATTTTTTTTTCAATAGAAAGAAGCTCTTCTTATTATGAGACTTTTGTATTTCAACGGAAAGAAATAACAATAACTAAAAAATTTTCATTTTTATTAGGTTATTTTAATGTAAAAAATATTACAAATGAATATTTAGAGGACAACACAGGAAATTACTTTTATTTTTATGAAATTGATGATATAAAAAATATATTAGAAGACGAATTAGAAGATTTTTTAAAAAATAATTTTAATAACTTTTATAAAAAAGATAATAAAGAAAATAATATAAATATTAAAAACGATATTATAAAATATTATAATATTTTAAATTTAAAACCAACAGCTACATTAGATGAAATAAAAAAAGCATATAAAAATTTTATCTAATCACAAGAAAATATAATTTATTTAACTAAATAATTAAATTATGACTTCTTTAAAACATTAGTCAAAAATAAATCTTTATTATTCAATAATAAATTAGCATTAGAGACAATTCTATCGCATACATTTTCTAAAACAACTCTTTCATCTTCAGTAAATTTGTTGAGTACAAAGTTTACAACGTCGCCGTTGAACTTAGGTCTTCCAATGCCTATTCTTACTCTGTTGTAGTCCTTTCCAATCATTTCATCAATACTCTTTATTCCATTATGTCCTGCAGAACCGCCGCTAACCTTATACTTCATTCTTCCAATTTCTAAATCCATGTCATCATGAAAAACATATATATTTTCTAATGGTATTTTATAGAACCTTGAAACTTCCGATACCGCAATACCTGATTTATTCATATAGGTTTGTGGTTTTATAATCAAACCTTTTTCACAATTAATGCTGCCGGAAAAAATTTCTGAGTGAAATTTTTTACCCTGGCCACTAAAGCCATATTCCTTAATAAATTTATCAGCAGTAATGAAACCTACATTATGCCTTGTATCCCTATATTCTTCACCAATATTGCCTAGTCCAACAAACAAAAACATTATAATATTAAATAATTAATGAATCAAAAAATATAATGTATTAAAAAATAACAATAAAAAGTTATATGTCAATTATTAAGTTTATGTAAATTATCTAATAGCTGTAATTAAAGATGCTGCACCCATAAAATAAAATGAAAGCATCAAAAAGAAAAATACAATAAAAGCTATTGCAAGATAAATAATGGCGCCATTTGTACCGCCGAATGCAGCCATGGTTTCAATCCTCATACTTTCATCGGAGATATGCTCTTCAATATCCCTTTTTTTAGCAATATATTTTTTATAGACAAAATAAGGCAAATATCCGCCAAAAATAAAATTTAAAATTAGCCCCAAAAATCCTCCTATAGATCCAAAGATCACATAGAATAGAAATATGGCAGCAGAAATCCCATATACCTTCCTGTACAATAGATAGAAAAAATTAAAAAAGAAAGCATACCAGCTCCAATTCCATGCGGACTTCTCTATGCCATTTATATTATATTTTGCAAACGCCTTTTTGTACCAGTTGAATTTAGATGGCTTGCCAATAAAAGCATATAGCATTCTATCGTTGTAGTCCATGCCTTGAGTTTCTTTTAAAATACTATTCTCCACAGTTGAAAAAATAATTATTCTAAAATAGAAAATATCAATATTAATTTATAAGTCAATTATTAAAATATTACTTGATTTTTATCTGCTATTTATAGTATCATATTATTTTATGTGGAATAAAAATTAGAAAATTGAGGCATATAAATATTTATATTATTATGTTTGTGTATATGTTTGTTAGTTTAATTAATAATCAGGCATATTCAAATGAAAATATAAAAAATGATATAGATAATTCAATTAAAATAAATAATAAAGATCAAAAAAAGAATAGCATCAATGTATATGAACTGCCGTATTCTTTCTGGGATAACAATATAGACTATAGACGTTTTAAAGCCAATATATATACCGTTCTTGGCGCAAATGTAGTTGCGCTAGGCCTGCTGTATATAATGCCAGAAAGTTTTACAAACTGGGATAAAAGTGAAATCGCGCCAGATAAGTTATTCAGCAAGTGGTGGGATAATGTATCCAGCGGTCCGGTTATGGATGAGGACGATTTCTTTTTAAATTATGTAACACACCCATATTGGGGAGCTGCCTACTATATGTCAGCCCGTTCTAGCGGAGCAAGTGCCCCATATTCATTTTTATTTTCTTTTATTGCCTCTACATTTTTTTGGGAATATGGTGTTGAAGCCTTTGCGGAAGTTCCTTCAATACAGGATCTTATTATAACTCCAGTTATTGGTTCAATTATAGGCGAAGGTTTCTATTTAAGCAAAAGACACATCTTAAGCAACGACTACAATCTATTAAATTCAAAAATATTAGGTCATGTTGCCGTATTTTTAATGGATCCAATAAATGAAGTAGCCAGTCTATTTATAAAAGACTCCAATGCAAAAAATGACTTGACTATAAACTCTTTTCCAGCAATAACTAGTTCAGGTAATTTAAGCTATAATATAGCAATTAGCTTTAGGTTTTAATAAAAAAATAAAATATGAAAAATACATTTTCTTTATCTTTAGTCTTTGCAATATTCTTTTTTTGTAATCAACTGTATGGAAACGAAAAAAATGATGATAGATTTATAAAAAATGTATTATTTACCTATGAAAATGATTCGGTATATGGAAAGGATAGATATTATACAAATGGAGTTCAATTGCTTTTTGTAACAAAGGATATACCTGACGATAATGAAAATAGAATTGTATCAAAACTATTTAATATAAAGAATAAGTCGCTCCATAACTATTCCTTTGGAATAGGTCAAAAAATATATACTCCAGATGATATAGATACTAAAGAATTGATAAAAAATGACAGACCCTATGCGGGCTATCTATATATATTTTTAGACAAAAACATAATACATGAAAATAAGATTGATGCCTTTGGAGTATCATTAGGACTGACAGGGCCAAGTTCTTTAGCTGAAAAAGTTCAAACGAATGTGCATGATTGGATTGGCAGTCCAATACCTGAGGGATGGGACAACCAGCTATCAAATGAGTTTCTTTTTATGCTAAGCTGGATGAGAACTATAGAACTGCACGAATCAAAGCCATATGAATATGATTGGAAATTTATACCAAAAATATCAGCCAATGTTGGCACTCCATTTACAGATGCAAATATAGGCGCAGAATTTCGTTTCGGTTGGAATCTTGAAAGAGATATGATACAGAATAGAATAAAACCTCTTCCATTAGGAATAAAAAAGAATGGGGTTAATAAAAAATATAAAGACATGAGCTACTACCTTTTCCTAGATTTTGAAGGCGGTTTGACATTATACGACACTTTTATAGATGGCAATATATCCGGATACAAACCGGATATAGATAAAAACATATTCCGCTATGAAATATCAGCTGGTGCTGCATTGAGATTCCAAAATTTTTATATAAAGTGCTCAAATATATTTGCATCAAAAGAATTTAAGGAGCAGAAAGACCCTCAGTTCATATTTTCAGCAATAGTTGGATATATATTTTAATCATATAAAACAAATAGTTTTGACTTTTGCAAATATTGTTTTATTATTTTAAGAAAAATTAATAATACTATAATGAAACAAAAAACCATTAAAAATTCAATATCCTTCAATGGAATTGGTCTCCATAGCGGAGTTAATGTAAATATAAAAATAAATCCAGCAAAGGAAAACACTGGAATATTATTCAAAAGGATAGATTTAAAAAATAAAAATAATGAAGTTAGAGCATTATACAATTCTGTAATCAGCACAGGTCTAGGCACAACAATAGGCACAAGCAACAGCTTTCAAAAAATGCTGTCCAATACTCTAATAAAATTTGGCATAGTCAAAGAATATGGGGTCACAGTTAGAACAATTGAGCACTTTATGGCCGCACTATGGGCGTGCGATATTGACAACGCAATAATAGAAATAGACAATAAAGAAATTCCAATAATGGATGGAAGTGCCGATATTTTTATAAAAGAGATAAAAAAAGCTGGAATTCAAGAATTAAATGAAGATAGAAAATTCCTCATTGTAAAAAGAAAAGTTGAGATAAAAGCAAATGACAAATATATAAGATTATTACCCTATGATGGATATAAAATTGATTTAAAAATTGACTTTAGCTATGGAAATATTGGCGAACAATCTTTTATATTTAACGGCAATCAAAGTGAATTCATAGAAGAAATTTCAAAGGCTAGAACATTTTGCAATATAAAAGACGTGGAATTTATGAAAAAACACAATTTAGCTTTAGGTGGAAGCGAAGATAATGCAATGGTTTTTGACGACAACAAAATATTAAACAAAAGCGGTTTTAGATATGACTGCGAGCCTGTAAGACATAAACTGCTTGACTGCGTTGGCGATATGTTTACAAGCGGTTATTTTATGAAATGCTCTATAGAAGCTTACAAAAGCGGACATACTATGGACAATCAGATATTGAAAAAGCTATTTTTAGATAAAGATAACTATATTATAGGATAATTAGTATTTTTTAAAAATACAAATAAAAAAAGATTGACAAAAATTTTTATCTACTATAGGTTGTTACTAATGAACAATTATCTATTTTTAATATGCATCATGATAATATATTAACCCCAACTTCGCTTTTTACATCCATCCCATCTTTAATTTTAACTGATATGTTAATATAGAACTCAATATATTTACAAAGTAATTAGCTATACTTTTTATTCTTGATGTAGTTA
>CALXSC010000064.1 GCA_944391025.1 uncultured Rickettsiales bacterium | reverse complement strand
CCTTCATAAATCTGTTGCCAGCAATATACCAAACCTTCCACTTGCCTTCATCATACATCATATGCTGAATAGCTCTAAAATATTCCTCGCCCTCAATTCTATCAATAACAGGAACCGTGCTGTATCTTTTAAAGCTCTCGCCGCCATCTTCGCTAATAGCCAATCCAGAAAATGAAATATATTTAACCTTGTTAACCAGCTGGAAGCCTGAATAGTAGATAAATATCTTGCCATCCCTTTCAACCAATGCGCACGGAACAACGCCGTTATCATCAAAACAGCCGTCCATGCCAATATCCAATATTGGCTTATCTGTAACCTTTAGAATTTTGTAAGGATTAGCAGCGTCAACATCTGCATAGGCAAACCTTGCAACCCCCAAAGCATCCCTTGCGCCAAAGAAAATTCTAATTTTATCGCCCATCAAAAGTGGTGTAGGGGCGATAGCACCACCCTTCATCCAATCACCATATTTAAGCGGATCAAAAATCAATCCTCTCTTTTCCAATTTCAAATCACTATTCCATTTCATATCTACTCCTTTTTAATTAATTGTTTTAATTATTCCTTTACCCTGCAGAATTTCTTTGCCGGAACAGGCGAAGCAACCGCAGGATTTCCCGTATATATTTTATTTTCTTCCGTATCTTTATTTATAACCGTTCCCAGACCTATAAAGCTATCCTTTGCCACCTTTACATAGTCAGCGATTGACGCATTGACTCCAATAAAAGAATTTTCTCCAATTTCACAGCAGCCTGAAATTACAACATGTGAAGTTATAAAACAATTATCTTTTATTTTTGATTGATGACCAAGATGATTACCACTCCACATAACTACATTATTTCCAACTTCTGTAAATGGTTGCAATGTATTATCTTCAAGAATAAAACAATTTTCACCAATTTTAACTTTACCTTCATCAGAACCATTCCACACAAATGAATAAGAACTTACATAAGAAGCCAATTTATAACCAAGAGATTTAACTTCTTTATAAACCTTAGTCCTATCGCGATTTAATTTTCCACTAGCCATAGCCACAAAAGCAAAATATTCGTTCACAGAATAAGTTTCTCTAAGCTTTTCAAGTGCTATGACCGGTAATTCTCTAAAACTATTTTCTTTGATGTATTTTTCGTTTACACTAAATGCAACAACTTCATAATCACTATCATATGTGAAATACTCATAAGCTAAATTTGCAGTCTCACCTGCTCCAACAATAATTAATTTTTTATCCTTTTTCATAAAATAAATCCGTATATTTTTAAATTTCAATAGTATATTAATTATTATCTTTAATTTTTATATATTCTAAAAACTCATTATAATCTTTTATGTAATCATCTGGATCATATAACTCATCAGAAAGAACCATAACCACACAATCCGATGAAAAATTAGTAAATTCATCCCAAACACCAGCTGGAATATATAGAGCCCTAGTCCTGCTATCCATTTTTATTGTTTCGCGATTTTTTCCATCATCAACAATAAAATCACAACTTCCATTTATACATATAATCAACTGTTGAGCTTTATAATGAGCATGTTTACCTCTAATAATCTTTTCTTGAGAACCATACACATAAAAAACCCTTTTAATCTCAAATGGAACATTTTTATCGCATTCAAGGGCAACAAGATAACCCCTAGGATCGCCTATTTCATCAAGATTCAATATTTTATAAGTCATTACTAATTAATACTTTATCTGACAAAAATATATCTAATGTTTTATAAATTGCAAATAAAAATTAGGCTATAGCTAAATCTAGTACGAGCAACCCTAAATATGGGGGAGAAATTAATTTAAGTAAATGTTTTGTTTATTTAAGAAATCATCGGTTGTTTTTTAATTTTATTTAGTTTAAATTATCCCCAGATAGAAATCAAAAACAAACGAAATGAAGGAACAGAGTGAGGTTCAAGCACAAAAACAAAATAAACTAAGCTTGCTTGCAACAACTAACTTGTTGTTCGGCGAAGTGCGATTGATGTGGAAAAAGTGAAACCTATTTGTATTAACAAAAGGATTTAGTTATGTCTGTTGAAAAGATTAAAAAGGATGTGATAAGAATATTGACGCTGCCGATACCGGTCAAAAAGTGGAGGAAAGGAGTTAGGAGCTATCTTAATGGCGTTGGAAATGGAAAGGGCAGGGGAGAAATTGCTATTGGAGCTTTGGGAGATGAAGAATTTGAAAGAGAATATGGAAGGGCTAGGTTTGGCGTATCCTATTCCGTTTGGGACGGTGAAGAACTCCTTGAATCGTCAATAAAGCAGATTAGAAAGTATGTGGATTATATAAATGTAGTATGGCAGGAAAAGTCGTGGAGCGGTACGCCTAATCCAACGTTGAAGGCTGAACTTGATAGACTGGTGGCTAATGGGCTTGTGGATGAACTTATTGAGTATAAATCCCTGTGCGATGGAAGCTATCAGGAACCAACTAAACGACAGCTTGGCCTGGATGCTGCAATAAAGGCTGGATGCAATTATTTTATGGTTATGGATACGGATGAGTTTTATATTGGGGAAGAGTTTGAGAATGCAAAGAAGTTCGTTGTTAAAAATAGGATTACTAGAAGTTTTATAATGCAGAAATGGTATGGATTTTCTCCGCTTGAGCAGACTATAACGCCTGAGCATGCCAGTTGTTCTGTTACTTTTATGTGCAAAATAGATGAAAAGACGAGGATTGATCCCGATAATGGACTGTATCCATATACCTGCGATGTGTCAAGAAAAATATCTTCAACAAAGGACGATAAATTTTTCTTTGTGCTTGGAATTTCAATGCACCATATGTGCATATTGAGAAAGGATATCGTGAAAAAAATTTCCGAGTCATCCGCAAGGGATATCTATAGGAAAGAAATATTTGGCGAATCTTGCGGGGGGGGGGTCAATTATTTACTAAAGACAGCGTGATTGGCCAGCTTAAAAAATATACAAATGAAACCAATACTGTAAAAGTTGATGATATTTTTAATTTATGTGAAGTTATAAAAAATTGGGAAATTAAATAGGTTATGTTAAATATATATGGTCCAGATAGCTTAAGGGGAAAGATAGAAGATTACTATAATTCCCTAATATATGGTGTTGAGACTCGTGAATTAAAGGTTGAAACGTATGCAAATGCAACAGTGCTTCCATATTCAAAAAAGGATGTTAGGAATAGGGCAGATGTTGGAAACACTGATACTGGCGGAGTTTTTGACAAAAATTTTAATATAGTTGAGCTGTCAAAGGATAGGTGGGCAGAGGATGCTGTCAAAGTTGGGGCGCCGCAACACTATGATTTTGGCAGTGACATTGAATATATTGATGAAGATGTCGTTTATATTGGTCATTTTGACAACCATTTTGGACATTTTCTTATTGAGTCTTTGAAAAGGCTTTGGATATATCTTGATGGCAATTGCAATAGGAGAGCCGTATATATATCCGAAAAGGATTCGCCATATCTTGAAATTTTTGAAGTATTTGGAATAGGGCGGGATAGGCTTATGAGAGTGGAGAAACCAACGAGATTTAAATCTGTAGCCATACCAGAGGAATCACATCTTATATCCTCAAGACACTATAATATAAAATATTTAGAAACGTTTAATAGGATACGGGAAAACTCAAAGGGCTGCGGCTATGATAAAATATATCTTTCTAGGGCGAAATTTAAAAATAATGCGATATATGGTGAGGAGGCTATAGAAAATATATTTAAAAAAAATGGTTTTAAAATAGTATATCCAGAAACGCTATCGCTAAAAGAACAGATATCGCTAATGAAGGACTGCAAACACCTGGCGGGTATTCAGGGCACTGCACTTCACCTTTCACTATTTGCGGCAGACAATATAGAGCTAACCTGTCTCTACAGGTGCGACAGCAATTTTTTCATACAGATTTTTATAAACAAAGTAAAAAATATAACAGGCAATCATGTTGCTGTCTATAGAAATATTTTTCCTGTTTCTTCAAATAGCTTTCCATATATTGTGGGTATAAATGAATATATGGAGGAATATCTAAAATCCCATAGCTTTACATTTGATAAAAGCGATGATAAAAAATTAAATGAAAAGAAATTTCATGAATATATTGATGACTGGGTTATGTCATTCCACTATATGAATAATCATTTTTACCTTGACCCAATTGATTCTGCTGATGTTATTGAGCTTGGAAACAATATAGAAAATGTTGTTGATATTGGAGAGATTGAATATAAAAGATTTATAAGGCTCCAAAATTGCGGGGGGGGGGGCGTAATTTTAGCAAAAAAGCTATTTAATAAATTTATAAAAACTTCTATAAGATTAATTACTATTTTCATTTTTTCAAAACCTAAGAGAAAGGAAATTAGAAGCAAATTAATCAGAATGTTGGAAATAAAATAGTTTTTTGATAAAAGCGGCTATTGGGGCACCGGGGCGGCCGCAGGACTTTTTTCTCTTTAGGGGAGAGGTCGTGGGGCTGGCGGTGGTTAATGGTCGGGCTGGGGAATTTGGAAAAGGGCGGAGCGGAAAAAAGTCCCAAGGCTTTGCCTTGCTATATTTTTCATTTT
>CALXSC010000063.1 GCA_944391025.1 uncultured Rickettsiales bacterium | reverse complement strand
TATTGCAAGACGTAGAGAATCCGCAGGAAACCAAAATAATTTTAGACAATGCTGTTAATTTTATAATGGAGGAAAAGAAAAATCCTGACTATTTATATTCAGTTATGGCGCCAATATTAGATAAATTGAATGACGCTATGGCATATGATATTGCAGTTTCTGGTATAATTGGAGCCCACTATAAAAATTCACTTGACCCATATCAGACAATATCAAAATTGTTGAGCAGCAGCAAGAAAGTAGCTATCCCTAATACTATCACTTCCATAATCAATTCGTCTATTGAAAATAATGTATCTGACGATAATATATTTGATTTAGTTTCAAGACTAATTGATGAATATCCAGAATATGCAGAAAGTATTATATCTGGATTTATACATTCTTCTATATCATATAATAGGGAAAAATCCATAAATGGAATACTTATTAAAGTCTTCCAAAAAAATCCGGACTTTCTAAAAAATATAGCCTCTATATATAGTAAAAATGGTAATTTAGAACTATTAACTGGACTATATAGCGATATTTTTAAGGAAGAAAGAAGAAATCTAAAAAAAATACTAGATCTATATGTGGAGAGAAATGAAATTGCGGAGATGAAATCCTTTACACACAATGCCATTAAAAATGAGCCTAATGAAAAATACCGCATTACAGACTATGCTGTACTAGAAAGGTTTACAAACCTATTGCAAAGGATTGGAATAGAACATTCCGCCACACCAGAACTAAGTCAGGAATTCCAGGAAATTTCTATGGCAAAACCTACGGCATCCATATTAGACGACAAGAGTTGTGAAAATTCAGAGTCCCTCCTAGAAGAGCTAAGGGAAATACTTCTAGATTTTGACAAATCTGACCTTGAATATATGCAGGAAATGCTAAAAGACTATGGAATAAGAAGCGGTATAGATGTCATATTTAAATCAAGGAGCATATTTTCCGATAGTTTCAATATCAATATATCAAAGGAAATATCTGCTGCTATAGCAACTAAACAAAATGAAGAACAGACAGCTCAACAGCAAATACCAACTCCAGATAATAATACAAGAACCTCCAGACAACTAAGCAATAGGTCCGCCCATTCTTCACATAGTATCTAGCGCTAAAATTGAATAGCGAAAGAAATTTCATGGTCAGGAATTTTTATAACGAATTCCAAATGACCTGCATTCTCCCGCCCAATCTATTTTGATTAGTCGTTAAAATCAATTACTATTGAATTAACCTCTTCCGCAGTTTCACAGGCTTCTATCTCTGCCAGTATTTCATCGTATCTAGTTGTTTTTGAGATTTTAAAGTTTTTAAATGCTAGTTTTTCTTCATCTGTACCGAATATTCCAATATTATTCTGTTTATGCTGAGGGTATACACTATATATTGATTCTTCAACCAGATATTTAGCTTCAGCTTTTTTAGCAGCTTTAATATCCTCTATACTTAGTCTATATACAACCTCTTCCTCAAATAATTCTGGATTTGAATTATATTGATTTAGCAGTTCTTGATATTCTGGCATATCTGGTATTACCTGATATGGCATATTATTTTTTTCAATTATGAATGTGTTGTCTTGTCTGTGTTTCATATAGTCTCCTATTGATTGGTTAAGCTATTCTCCAAAAGAACCCTGAATATTTTGCAGGCAGTGGCGTACTGGTGCTGAGGGTAGTGCCGCCCGCGCATATTCCTGCAGTTGGGTTGTTATTGTTTGTATTAAGATTAGCGCTATCAAAATATATTGTATTTTCAGAATTTAGGTTAATATAAAAATAGAACCATGTACCGCCATTTGGTGCAACTAGGGTGCCGCCCACCTGTCTAATAGTTACGATCTGTCCGATTACACCATCATTGCTTTTTGGTATTGGCATATATTCGCCTCCAGTACCGCCGCTGCCTGAGCCTATAGCGCCTCCATTGTTTGTAATAATGCCCTTAAAATCAATATTTCCTGTAGAGCTGTCTACAACAAATGATTCATACCAATCATTTCCATCCGGGGAAACCTTAAGCGTAAAGTTATCATTTCCCGCAAGACCAAATTCGGCTCTTCCACTATAGGCTGTTTGAAAAAGGTGGGTTGCTACGTCTGTTGAAGCAGCCTTATTTACCTTAACCTGTGCGCCACTTCCTATATTGTCAAACAGAATAACTTCACTCTTTACACTTAATTTATTAGTCTCATCCGCAGTAGCATTAACGCCAAGCATACTAATGCCCTGTATGTTGGAGGTATTGGTAAATTTTTCACCGTCATGCTGCAAAATATTATATTTGGCAATAGAAGATATAGCAACATCACTCAGCTCATTGAGACATGTAGCTCCGCCTTCCCCGCCAGGATTCTCCCCAGAAGACGATCCAGAAGAAGACTGTACCCAAACACTGCCATTGAAGCTATATAGACAATCCTCATCATTAACCCATAGTGTGGCGCCTTCCCTAGGGTCAAGATATTTCCATCCGTTATCATAAAATGCAATCTGATTATCCTTTCCTTCCCAATCGCCACCGGCACCATTAGCAACTATATATAAATCATTTGCGTTTGGCGAAGCAGGAGGAATCTGCAGATGTCTATCTATAGCTCCATTTTGCAATATATTATCAATAAAAACCAGCGCTTCATTATGTGTAATTTCCTTACCGGACTGGTTCGGTATCAAAAGAGGTAATTTTAAATAGTTAGTATTTTCCATAATTATTAATAGTAAATGATGCTAGTCAGAATTTTATGGACAACATAAAAAAACGGAAGTATACAAAATTACTAACCTAGATTTATCTTGGCAAAGTTTACTAAATAAAATATGTTAAGTAAAAAATACAATGGTATTTTACCCAGAATATCAAGCCATAGAGCGTGAGGTTTGGCGGGAAATGCAAAAGCGAAAATAATTATCAATAGTTTTATAGTTTGATATAGGACAGTTACTGCAGCACGAAGGGCGGCCGCAGCTATATTTTTTCATTTTTTTGAGTCCGCCGAAACCGACAACCCTAAAAAATCTTTCCCAGGCTAAAGGATGGTGGTCAACTGCAAAAAAATGAAAAAATATAGCAAGGCAAAGCCTTGGGACTTTTTTCCCGCTCTGCCA
>CALXSC010000062.1 GCA_944391025.1 uncultured Rickettsiales bacterium | reverse complement strand
GGGGTTTTAGATTACAAAAAGCATAGCATTTATATGCTATGCCAATAAAAAACATCAGATTAAAACTATTCTGCGGATTTCTTAGTTCTGTATCTTAAATCTTCTTTAATTCTTGTAGCCTTACCTTTTAAGTCTCTTAAATAGTACAATTTAGCCCTATTTACTATACCTTTTCTTATGAAAATTATCTCTTCAACTAACGGAGAATGAAATAAAAACTTTCTTTCAACACCAATTTCATGGCTAATTTTTCTAACTACAAAACTTGCATCGTAGTGATCAGGTTTTTTACTTTTTGCTATAACAACACCTTCAAAATTTTGAAGCCTAGTATTAGAGCCTTCTGTAATTCTATAGGCTACAGCTATTGTATCACCCACATCAAACTCTGTGTATTTCTTTTTATTTTCAGCAGTCTTTGCAGATCTAGCCTCATTAAATTTTTTCAACAAATTCATTTTTCTTACCCACTTAATTAATTATTAATTCTTAGCTTCTTGAATAACATCAACTCTATCCACTAACTCTATAATAGCCATAGGAGCAGCATCACCAGTTCTAAAACCAAATTTCATAATTCTAGTGTAACCACCGTTTCTATTTTCATATCTCTTTGCTATTTCAGAAAATAATTTATTAACAACTTCCAAATCTTGTAATATAGAAATAGCCTGTCTTCTATTATGTAGATCACCTTTTTTACCCAAAGTAATAACTTTTTCAACATAAGGCTTTAATTCCTTAGCCTTTGGTAAAGTTGTTTTTATTTGTTCGTGTTTTAATAAAGAATTAGCTAAATTCATCAACAAAGCTTTTCTATGTGAACTTGTTCTATTTAACTTTCTTCCACTCATTCCATGTCTCATTTCTATACCTTTTTTTATTTAATATTACTTTTTCTTCTTCTTAGAATTTTCTTTCATATCAGCTGGAGGCCAATTGTCAATTTGCATTCCAAAGCTTAGACCCATTGCTTTCAAATTGTCTTTTAATTCATTTAATGATTTTCTACCAAAATTTGGTAATTTCAACATTTCGTTTTCAGTTTTTTGTACTAAATCACCAATTAAATTAATATTTTCCATTTTTAAACAATTATAGGACCTAACTGATAATTCCATTTCATCAATCTTCTTTAATAAAGCAGGATTAATCTCATTACTTGAATCAGCTTGTTCAACTTCATCTTCTTCAACAAAATCAAAATTAACAAAAATATTTAATTGAGTTTGTAAAATTTTAGCTGCAAGTGCAACTGTATCAGCAGGACTAATTGTACCATTTGTTTCAACGGTCAATTCCAATTTGTCATAGTCAACTTTCTGTCCAACCCTGGCATTACTAACCTTATAAATAACCCTTTTAACCGGACTAAATACTGAATCTATATATATTACACCAAGAGCTTTTTTTTCATCATGGAAAACCGCAGGCCTATATCCAACCCCATATTCAACAGTCATTTCCATGTTTAAATCAACACCGTCTTTCTCAATATTACAGATAACTAAGTCCTTATTTAAAATTTCGCCGCCATTTTCAACCTTAATATCTCCAGCAACTACAGCGCCTTTCTTATTTGCCTTTAAATAAAGTTTAGAAGAATTTGATGTTTCTTTAGTTATTAATAATGATTTTACATTCATTATTATATCATAAACATCCTCCTTAACGCCAGGAATTGTATCATATTCATGGAAAACACCATCAATTTTTATGGAAGTTACAGCAAAACCTCTAATTGATGTCAACAAAACTCTTCTTAAAGCATTTCCAAGCGTTAAACCATACCCTTTTTCGAGAGGTTGAACGACTAAAATAGCCTCCTTCTCGTTTTTCTTTTTTATTTCAATATCGGAAGTTTTTATCATATCCTTCCAATTTTCCTGTAAAATAGCCATATCTTCTACTTTTTAATAATAAAAATAATAATTTATTGTCTTCTTCTTTTTGGAGGCCTGCATCCATTATGTGGATGATAAGTCATATCCTCTATACTTGTAATAACAATATTGCTTCCCTGTAAAACTCTCAATGAAGCTTCTCTTCCAACGCCTGGTCCAACCAATTGAACTTTAGCTGTTTGTAATCCATATTCCTTTGCCTTTTCAATAGCATCGCTAGTAGCTGTTTGAGCAGCATATGGAGTAGATTTTTTAGAACCCTTAAAACCCATCTTTCCAGCTGAAGACCATGAAATAACATTTCCTTGAAGATCAGAAACAGAAACTATCGTGTTATTAAATGTAGCCTGTATGGAAACTAAACCCATTAATATATTTCTCTTCTTTTTACTAACAGTAGTTTTTTTAGAATTTGTATTTTTTTTCATAACCATTTTTCTTACCTATTATTTCTTACCAGTAGCAACTTTTTTACCAGGTATAGCGATCGCTTTTCCCCTCTTAGTTCTTGCATTTGTATGAGTTCTTTGTCCTCTAACTGGTAACTTTTTAACATGTCTAATACCTCTATAACAGCCTAAATCTATTAACCTCTTTATAGACATTTGAACTTTTCTTCTTAAGTCACCTTCAATTAATAATACTTCAGAACCATCAGATTTGCTTTCATTTTCAGCCTGCTCTGTTATATAGTCCCTAACTCTCTTTAAAGTATCCTCATCTATCTCATGAGTCCTCAATTGAGTATTGATATCTAAATCTTTACATATCTTTTCTGCTCTTGAATGTCCTATACCATATATATAGGTCAAAGCAATCACAAATCTCTTATTTGTTGGTATATTTACACCTGCTATTCTAGCCAAATTACTACCTCTTTTCCGTTATTTATAACTATTAATCACCATTTAAAGCTTCAATTATTTTATGGTTAATAACATTAACATCTTTTAAACCATCTAATAAAAAAATCAAGCTTTTTTTTTCATAAAACGACATAATTCCACCAATATTGGCTTTAAAAATGTCTATTCTCTTATTAATTGCTTCCATATCCAAATCATCATTCCTATTAATCAACTCGGTAGAATGACAAACATCACATACTCCATCCACTTTTGGTTTTTTAGAAGAACTATTATAAATTGCTCCACAATTCTTACAAGTAATCCTATTACCAATTCTATTTAATATATTTTCCTTATCTAAATCTATCACAAAAACCTTTTTAAGATTAAATTGTGAATCAATCAAATAATCAGAAAGTATTTCTGCTTGCTTGAGAGTCCTTGGAAAACCGTCCAAAATAAATCCATCAGAGGTGTTGCCTTCAAGCTCCCTCTTTAAAACTCTAAACATCATATCGTCAGGCACTAAATTGCCATGATCAATAATAGCAGAAATCTCTTTACCTAAATCAGTCCCAACCTGTATCTCTTTTCTCAATAGGGAACCAGTTGATATACCAACAAATCCAAGTTTTTCGCTCAACAAAGCAGACTGTGTTCCTTTACCAGATGCTGGTGGACCCAACAAAATTATTATATCTTTCATTTTATCGTACTCTAATTCTTCTCTGTTTATTAATGGCATTATATTTATTTGTAAACATATATGACTGTATCTGAGTAATTAAATCAATCACAACATTTATAACAATCAATAAACCAGTTCCACCAATACTAATTGGCAAACTATACTTAGTAACTAATATTTCAGGCAATAAACAAACAACACATAAATATAAAGCACCAACAAATGTAATTCTATTAACTACGTATTCCAAATAATCTTTTGTAGCTTTGCCAGGTCTTATCCCAGGAATAAAACAATTATTCTTCTTTAGATTATCCGCAACATCTTCAGTATTAAATACAACAGAAGAGTAAAAATAGCAGAAAAATATTATAAGAGCCGAAAATAAAATAACATACAATAGATTGCCTTTGGCTATCATAGCTGATATTTTATTTCCCCATTCACCTTCAAACATTTTTGATATTGCAAAAGGAAACATTAAAACCGAGCTTGCAAAAATAGGAGGAATAACACCAGACATATTCATCTTCAAAGGAATATGTGAGTTATCTTCATTAACCCCACTAGATTTCATCAATCCCCTATTTGGATATTGTATTTTAATATTTCTTGTGCCCTTTTCCATAAATACTATAAATAGGATAAGTCCAACAAATGTTGCGAGAACAAATAGAAGGAATATAAATGAATACGCACCTCTCTTTGATAAATCAAACATTTGTATAAAACTTGACGGCAATTCAGCAACGATACCAACAAAAATCAATAACGATATACCATTTCCTATGCCATTCTGCGTAATCTTATCACCAATCCACATTAAAATCATAGTTCCGGCAACCAAAGTAAAAACAGTTGTCCACAGGAATATGCTTGAATTGCTTATAAATGCAGATCTTTCTAGATTTGAGAACGCATAATATATACCAAATGCCTGAAAAATAGCCAATACCAATGTCAAATATTTAGTATATTGATTTAATTTCTTTCTGCCATACTCCCCCTCTTTTTTTAATTCCCCCAATCCCTTATAAACAGAGCTCATAAGTTGGATAATAATAGAAGCTGTAATGTATGGCATAATATTCAATGCGAATATACTCATTCTTGAAAAAGCACCACCTGAGAACATATTAAGTAGATTAAAAACAGAACCTGTATCGCTGTTAAAAAATTCAGCGATAACACTTCCATCTATTCCAGGTAAGAAAATAAAAGTACCTATTCTATAGAGAAACAGCAAAAATATAGTATATAAAACTTTAGCTTTTAATTCTGAATTCATTTTTATTTCATATATTTTTTAACTTTCTCAGAAGCCTTGTCAACCTCTATTTTAAATGGAACTTTAACCTCTTTTTTACCAGCAAGTAGTTTTATTATAGAATCTTTATGAATAATTCCTTTTTCAATCAATTCCTGTTTAGTAATATCTTCACCGAGCTTTCCGCTTTCTATTAAAACAAGGATAATATCAGTGGTCAAAATCTCTTCTGTAGTAGTCTCATGGTGCTTAAATCCGTTTTTAGGTAGTCTTCTATAGATAGGAGTTTGTCCACCTTCAAATCCTTTAACACCACCACTAGTTCTAGCCTTTTGTCCCTTATGACCCTTACCAGAAGTCTTACCTTTTCCAGAACCTATACCTCTACCCAATCGTTTTTTATCAACGTTAGCAACAGCTCCAAATTCATTTAAATTCATTTTTTCTCCTATTTTATCTTAATATCTATTAAATGTTTTACTTTCAATAACATGCCATAAATAGGTTTTGTACATTTCAATTCAGAATGACTTCCTATGCCATTAAGTCCTAAACCTTTTAAAGTTTGACCTTGATCTTCCGCATATCCTATTTGACTTTTAATTTGGGTAACAATTATGTCTTTCCCGTTCAATCTATCAAAATTCATTAACATTTTATTTTCCTTCTTCTTCATTATTAGCAACAGAATTCATAATCAAATTCCTTCTCTTAATAATTTCGTTAATATTTTTGCCTCTTCTGTCAGCCACACTTTTAGGAGAATTTATATTTAATAAAGCATCAAAAGTAGCCATAATAACATTGTATGGATTAGAACTTCCAATCGATTTAGCAACAACATCCTTAATGCCAAGACACTCAAAAATACTTCTCATAACACCACCAGAAATAATACCAGTACCAGAAGGTGCAGTTCTTATAACAACCTTACAAGCGCCAAAATTACCTTCGGCATCATGATGAACAGTTCTTCCTTCTTTTAAAGGTATTTTTTTCAATGTTTTTTTAGCATTTGCAAAAGCCTTAGTTCTAGCATCAGCAACCTCTCTAGCTTTTCCAGTACCAAAATTAACTCTACCTTTCTTGTCACCAACTACAACCAATACTCCAAAAGATAGATTTTTACCACCTTTTACAACCTTAGTGCATTTATTCACACTAACTAGTTTTTCTACCAATGATTCTTTATTATCTCTATTTAACATTTAACCTACTTCTCATTTTATTAAAAATCTAATCCAGCTTTTCTAGCACCTTCTGCTAAAGCTTTTATTCTACCAATGTACATATAAGGACCTTTATTAAAAACAACTTCCTTAATATTCTTTGCAATAGCTTTTTTTCCAAGTTCTTCACCAACAATACTAGCGATTTCAACTCCAGTCTTTCCCTCTAAAAGCTCTTTCATACTTTTAGAATTTGAAGTAGCTGAAACTAAAACATTACCACACAAGTCAATAATTTGAGCATAAATATTTTTGTTGCTTTTAAAAACATTTAAAATATTTCTTTTACCCTTATTATTTCTCTTTACCTGTAAAGTAGTTCTAATTTTTCTCTTCTCAACATCCTTAACGCAAGTCATATTTTCCCCTTATTATTTTTTCTTACCTTCTTTTCTTAAAATAGGCTTATCGAGAATTTTAACACCTTTACCCTTATAAGGTTCTGGCTTTCTCAAAGCTATAATTTCCGCTGCAACTTGACCAACTAACTGCTTGTCATTGGAATCCAACGTAATTTGATTTCCTTCAACTTTTGCTGAAACTTCAGCTGGCAAAGCAAAAGCTATATCATGGCTATAACCAAGTGTTAAAATCAACATATTTTTCACAACAGCCGCTTTAAAACCAACGCCATTAATTTCCAAAGTAATCTTAAAATGCTCAGTCAAACCTTTAACTATATTAGCTATATTATTTCTATGTAAACCATAAAAATTATTTACTTCTTTCTTATCTAAATCTTCTCTTGGAGAAAGTTTTATAATATTATTATCAAATAAAACTACAATTTTATCACCAAAATCATATTCCTTTACTATAGAACCTTTTGTTATTTTAATAGTTTCGCCATTTAACTCAACTTTTATATCATTAGGAACTGTAATCGGCAACTTACCTACTCTTGACATTTTTTCTCCTAGAATATTTTTAATAAAAGTTCACCACCAACATTAGTGTTCTTTGCATCATAATCGCATAAAACACCTTTAGGCGTAGACAAAATAACCATACCCAATCCATTATAAACTACAGGGATTTCTTCAACACCAGAATATTTTCTCTGACCTGGTTTTGAAATAATCTCAATTTCCTTTATAACTGGTTGTCCATTATGATATGATAACTCAATTTCCAAAGTGTCAAAAGAATCACCTTTAACAACTTCAAAATCTTTTATATATCCTTCTTTTTTAAGAATATCTAATATAGATTGCTTCATTTTAGAAAAACTAGAAACAACCTTTCCTTTTCTTGCTAATTGTCCATTTTTTAACAAACAAACTAACTCTGATACTGCATGATTCATTGTCATATAATTACCAACTTGATTTTTTTAACCCAGGAATCAATCCAGATAACGCTAATTCTCTCAACATAACCCTAGAAACATCAAAATATCCATGATATGCTCTTGGTCTTCCTGTAAGAGAACATCTATTCTTAACTCTAACCTTTGAAGAATTTCTTGGTTTCTGTGATAATTTTACCATTGCAGCAAATCTCTCTTCAAAAGGTAAACTTTCGTCGTTTGCTATTTTTTTCAAATTTTCTCTAGAAGCTTTCTGGTTTTCCACCATTCTCTTTCTTCTATTATTTTTTTCTATTGCACTTACTTTTGCCATATCTTTATCTCTTTTATTTAATTGGAAAATTTAAACCGCTCAATAAAGCTTTGCATTCTTCTTTATTTTTTGCAGTTGTAATAACATTTATATCCATTCCAAAGATCTTATAAGCTTTATCAAGCTCAATTTCTGGAAAAATAGTATGCTCTTTAATACCGAAACTATAATGTCCACTTTGGTTAAATGAATTAGAAGGCAAGCCTCTAAAATCTTTAATTCTAGGTAAAGCTATATATAACAATCTATCTAGAAATTCATACATTTTATCTTTTCTTAAAGTAACTCTACATGCAATAGACATACCTTCTCTTAATTTAAAAGTAGAAATTGATTTTTTTGCTTTAACCAAAACAGCCTTTTGTCCAGCTATTAAACTTAATTGATTAACTACATACGCCAAAAAGTTACTATCAATATCAGTAGTTTTAAAGGCTACATTTAAACATACCTTATCCAATCTAGGAATTTCAAGTTCATTTTTATAACCAAACTTTTCCTTTAAACTTTTAGCAACCTTATTATTATAATTTTCTTTTACAAATGACATGATACTAACCTATTTTATTTTTACTCTTTCTTGACACTCTAACCTTCTTGCCATCAGCAATTTCAAAACCAACCTTAACTGGTTTACCATCTTCTGCATAGGCCACATTTGAAATGTGTATAGGCTTTTCCTCTTTAACTCTTTGTCCAGGAGTCTGTGATGTAGGTTTTTTATGAACTGTAGCCGTATTAACTCCAGATACTAAAACCTTATTCTCACTAGCTAAAACTTGTAAAATTTCACCAGTTTTACCCTTATCTTTTCCAGCAATAACTATAACTGTATCGCCCTTTTTTAATTTACTAGCCATTATAGAACCTCCTCAGCCAATGATAATATTTTCATAAAATTACCAGCTCTCAATTCTCTGGCGATCGGTCCAGAAACACGAGTTCCAATAGGCATACCATCTTTTGAAATTAAAACTACTGCATTATCATCAAATGTAATAGTACTGCCATCAGCTCTTTTAATTTCTTTTTTAGTTCTAACAATAACACCTCTAACAACTTCACCTTTCTTAACCTTAGCGCCAGGGATAATACTTTGCACAGCTAGTACTATAATATCACCAACATTACTAGACATCCTCTTAGAACCGCCTAAAACTTTTATACATTTAGCAGTTCTAGCACCGGAATTGTCAGCAACATTCAATAATGTTTCCATTTGAATCATATTACTTTTCCCCTGCTTTTTCTTTATTAATAATTATCCAAGACTTTCTTTTTGATAAAGGTCTAGTCTCCATGATATAAATTTCATCACCAACTTTAGCTGTATTATTCTCATCATGAACCATATATTTTTTTTGCTTTTTAACATATTTTTCATATATAGGGTGCTTTTCTAAGAATGTATGCAACCCAACAACAGTTTTATCGCCAGCTATACTAACTACTTTAACTTGTAAAATTTTTCCTGACATTCTATTCTCCTGCTTTTTTTAACTTAGTGAATAATCTAGCTATTTCCTTCTTTGTCTTCTTAATTTCCGAGACATTTTTCAAATCGCCATTAGCATTCTTAATCCTAAGATTTAAGAGCTTCTTCTTCAATTCCAATATATTATTCTTAATTTCATTCATATCTTTTTCCCATAATTAAACTAATTTAACAACTTTAGTTTGAAAAGGCAATTTTGCAGAAGCTTTTTCCAATGCTTTTAAAGCAACAGCCTCAGGAACTCCATCAACCTCAAATAACATAAGTCCTGGTCTAACTCTACACATCCAATAACTAACAGATCCTTTTCCGCTACCCATTCTCACTTCAGCAGGCTTACTTGTAACAGGTATTTGTGGGAAAACTCTAATCCATAGCTTACCATCTCTTTTTAAATTCTTAGAAATGCTTCTTCTGGCAGCTTCAATTTGGTTAGATTTTAATCTACCTGAAGATAATGACTTCAATCCATACATACCAAAAGCTAAATAGCATCCTGAATTAGCTACGCCTGTAATCTTCTTTCCACCTTTCTGAGCCTTTCTATACTTTGTCTTATTAGGCAACAACATTTTCTTTTTTCCTCAATATTTACTAGTATAATAAAATTATATATTATTTAATTAAAGTCAATAGTTTTGAGAAATAATTTTAAATTATTTCTTACAAATCCAAACTTTAATTCCAATTATTCCATAAATTGTATGAGCACTTGCTGTTGCATAATCAACATCAGCCTTCAAAGTATGCAAAGGAATTGAACCATCTTTATATGTTTCAGCCCTTGCAATTTCAGCTCCATTCAATCTACCACCAACCTTCACTTTAATTCCTTTAATGCCGAATCTCATTGCTGTTTGCATAACCTTTTTTATAACTCTTCTATATGAAGCACGGTTTTCAATTTGTTTTGCAATACTTGTAGCAACAACTTGAGCATCAATATCCGGTTTATCAACTTCTGTTATTTTAACATTAACGTCAGAATCACCAAATTTTTTAATCTGTGCTTTAATTTTTTCAATATCAGCACCTTTTTTACCAATCAAAACACCCGGCTTAGCTGTTCTAATAATAACGTTAGTTCTATTACCAGTTCTTTCAATAATTACTTTACTTATAGCAGAATCACTATAATTGTTCATTATATATTCTCTAATCTTCAAATCTTTAATAAGATTTTCAGCGAACTTATCCTCATCATACCAAACAGAACTCCATTGGTGATTTGTCAAAATTCTAAAACCTACTGGATTAACTTTTTGTCCCATTTATTCTCCTTTTTCAATTAAAACTATTCTAATATTGCTAAAAGGTTTTAAGATTTTCATTCCTCTACCTTTAGCTCTTGCTTTAAATCTTTTCATAACCATAGCTTTACCAACATCTACTCTATCAATAAATAGATTATCTATATCTAATCCATGATTATTCTCTGCATTAGCCATAGCTGACTTCAACAGCTTATTTACCGCACCTGCAACAGCTTTATTAGAAAAAGTCAAAGCCATAACTGCTTTATTAACCGGCATTCCTGCAATACTTCTAGCTACAGCAGATAATTTAATGGGACTAATTCTAACGGATTTTAAATGAGCTTCTGCAGTCTTTTTCTTTGTAATTTCTTTTTTCATTTTTTTCTCCATTATTTAGCTTTTTTATTTCCTGCGTGTCCAAAGAAAGTTCTAGTAGGGGCAAATTCACCAAACTTATGACCAACCATACCTTCACTAACCAATACAGAAACAAACTTCTTTCCATTATAAACACTAAATGTCAATCCAACAAATTGTGGAACAATTGTTGATCTTCTTGACCATGTCTTTATTATATTTTTCTTTGTAGATTCATTCATAGCTTTAGCTTTCTTCAACAAATAACCATCTACAAACGGAACCTTCCAAACTGATCTTGGCATATCTTAACCTCTTTTATTTATGACGACTTTTAATAATTAACTTGTTAGAAACTTTATTCTTCTTTCTAGTTCTACCACCTCTTGCACATACGCCAGTTGGAGAAACAGGAATTCTACCTCCTCTAGTTCTACCACCATGTGGGTGATCTACTGGGTTCATAGACTCTCCTCGAACATGAGGTCTAATACCTAACCATCTAGACCTACCAGCTTTACCAATTGTAGTATTTTTATTATCAGAATTAGATACAGTTCCAATAGTTGCCAAACAATCCAATGGGAGTCTCTTGATTTCACCAGACTGCAACTTTAATATAGCATAACCATTATCTTTACCGGCCAATTGAACGAAAGAACCAGCACTTCTAGCTAAAGAAGCTCCAGCTCCAGCCTTTGTTTCAACGTTATGCAATAGAGTACCAACAGGAATAATAGCCATAGGCATTGTATTTCCTGGTTTAATATCTAATAATTTCTTTGAAGAACAAATCTTATCACCAATAGCCAATTTATTAGGCGCAATTATGTATGAAAAAATTCCATCATCATATTTTACCAAAGCTATAAAAGCTGTTCTATTTGGATCGTATTCAATTCTTTCAACAGTAGCCCAAACATCAAATTTATTTCTCTTAAAATCAATCAACCTGTATGCTTGTTTATGACCACCGCCTCTTCTTCTAACAGTGATTTGTCCTTTATTATTTCTACCAGCCTTGCTATTCAAAGGTTCAGTCAAAATTTTCATTGGAGAACCATTCCATAGATCCTTTCTATCAATTGCAATTAAACCTCTTTGTGAAGCTGTAACTGGATTATAACTCTTTATAGCCATATTTTTACTCCAATTTACCTAAATTAATATCCTGCCCTTTTTTCACAGTAACGACAGCTTTCTTAACAGACCTTCTCTTTCCTTTAGTCCCTTTAAATCTTTTAACCTTACCTTCCGTATTAATGATGTTAACATTATCAACAATAACATCAAAAATAGTTTGAATAGCCTCTTTAACGCTATCCTTAGTTGCTGAACCAACTACTTCAAAATAAAATTTATTATCAGCAGCTGACCTAGCAGTTTTTTCGGTAGTAAGTGTTCGGACTATAATATCAAATTCTTTTCCTAAACTCATTATAACACCTCTTTTATTACTTTTTCATAAGCAGATTTGTCAAGCAACAAGAAATCATGATTTATTAAATCATAAACATTTAATGCACTTGCATTCAAAGACTTAACACCCTTTATATTTCTAACAGACTTAATAAAATTATCAGCAGCTTCTTGACAAGCAACTAAAGGATTAGTAATTTCTTGCTTAACTAATTTTTTGTTTAATTCTTTAGTACTGATAGGTAATTCTTCCAAACCTTCAATTACATAAGCTTTTCCATTGGCAAATTTATCTTTCAAAACTATCGCCAATGCTTTTTTAACCGCTTTTTTAGGCATTGTAAATGAAAAATCTCTAGGTTTAGGACCATGCGCCTTAGCACCACCAACGAATTGTGCTCCTTTCATGCTACCCTGTCTAGCAGCACCTCTACCTTTTTGATTAAAAGGTTTTTTACCAGTATACGCAATTTCATTAACGCTTTTAGTTTTAGCTGTTGAGAATCCTCTTCTATTAGCCAATTGCCATTTAATAACAGATGCAATTAAGTCTTGATTTTCAGCAAGATTTTCTGCAATAACATCTAAATCCTGTTCAGATATTTGCAAATTACCTAAATTTAAAAATTTTATCTTCATTTTTATCCTCTCTTAGCTGTTTTTATTATCACATCTCTACCTTTAAAACCAGGAATGGCACCTTTTACACAAACAATATTATCAGCTGTATCTATATCAACAACTTTTAAATTCTTAACTGTAACTTGTTCATCACCCAATTGACCAGGCATTTTTTTACCTTTAAACACTTTAGCAGGACTCATTCTATTACCAGTAGAACCAATTGATCTGTGAGTCAAAGAAACACCGTGAGTAGCCTCAAGTCCTCTGAATCCCCATCTCTTCATACCACCAGCAAATCCTTTACCCTTACTAATACCAACCACATCAACCAAAGGAGTACCTTCTAAGAAATCAGCCTTTAATATATCACCTATATTAAAAGTTTTATCTTTGGACATTCTAACTGTAGTCATTTTTGAATAAGGATCCAAATTTTTCTTTTTATAAATTCCAAGAATTGATTTATTTAATTTCTTTTCTGGATTTTTTGGTTTATCATAAGATAAAGTAACATTTACATAATCCTTATCTTCTAAAGGATTAACATCACTTACACAGCACTCATAGAGCTGAATAAGTGTAACAGGAATAACAGCACCTTTGCTGTCGTATATTCTACTCATTCCTATTTTTTTACCAATTATACCTAACATTATTCATTTACCCCATTTAGTGCTATTTTAATATCAACACCAGCAGATAAATTTAAACTCATAAGAGCATTAACTGTTTGTGGTGTAGGAATAATAATCAATAATCTTTTAATTGATCTGATTTCAAATTGTTCCATACTTCTCTTATAGATGTGTGGAGATCTAATAACTGTGAACTTTTTAATATTAGTAGGCAAAGGAATTGGTCCTTTAACAACAGCACCAGTTCTTTTAACAGTACCAATAATCTCTTGAACAGCCTGATCTAAAATATTGCTATCAAAAGCTTTCAAAGTTATTTTAATACCTTCTTTTTTCTTCATTTTTTAAAATATTAATTTTAATAAAATAGTTCAAAACTATATATAATTTTTCAATGAGAGGTCCACATAGTGGACTTCATCCCTGCATTTTAGCTACCTTATTGGCAAATGCGTTTTTTAGAATAACATTTATTATTTTAAAAATCAAGCTTTTTTATATAACTAATATTATTTTTTAAAAAAATAAATTTTTAATCAATTTTAAAATAAGAGTAGGCACATAATTTATTGGTTTGTATTGCTATATCATAGTCTAAGCCTTTATCATTATTGCATCTCCCTTCAAAAATACCACTATTGAATAAACCATCATCAATTTTTTTATCAATATTTTTATAAATTTCTGGCTTTATACGATAGATTTTTTTTACAGTCAACGATGTTAAAGCAATATCTCCATTGGTACGCGTCTCAAAATAAGAGAGTACCGACAACGAATTTGAATATGGCAAATTCTGATCTTTATCTAGAGTAGTATCAATCTTATTTTCACCAACATTTTTTGGTTGAAAATCAACTATTCCTTCTAAATACATGTCAACCCATGGAGCGCTAATCTCATTAGGAATACCATAATTTGAATCGCTACCATCATATGGTGAAGGAAAACTATTTTCGTTATAAGATTGACTGCTGCGAAACCCTATCTTTCCTGTATCGTTTAAATCACCAGGCAATCTATCTTTCGCAACCTTAAATGCATAAACAGCTTGCTTATATTTATTCAATTCGTTTATAAAGGCTCTCTGTCTAGCACTATCTATAAGCGATTTTCCGCCTGTTACACCCGCAACAAGAAGTCCTATTATTATTAATACTATTGATAGTTCTATTAGAGA
>CALXSC010000061.1 GCA_944391025.1 uncultured Rickettsiales bacterium | reverse complement strand
ACCCTGCATTTCATAAACTTTTTGAATTTCCCTTGTCATATACTCGGCAAATTTCTCAATTCCTAGAATCCTCAATATATCATGAGGAACTGGACTTCCATCAATCAAAATATCAGCCTTCTTAACTCTGTCGCCATCATTAACGAATAGATATTTTCCCTTTGGAATTATATATTCAACAGATTCTTTTGTTTTATCATCAGGAACAATAGTAATCTTTCTCTTAACCTTATAATCACTATCAAACTTAACTGTACCGTCAATTTCAGCCATTATTGAATAGTTCTTTGGTTTTCTAGCCTCAAACAATTCAGCAACCCTTGGCAAACCGCCAGTAATATCTTTATTTCTTGATGATTCTCTAGGAATTCTAGCTAAAACATCACCTGCCATAACCTGGTCGCCATTATTAACGTTCAAAATAACCCCAAGACTAAGTTCATATTCTGTAGAATCACTGCCATCGTTAACAACTATAGAAGGTTTTAATTTAGCCTTATTATTCTGATGTTTCCAATCAATAACAGTCTTTGTTGAGATAGAAGTATCTTCGTCAATCCTTTCCTTCAAAGATATATTATCATATAAATCCTTATATTCAACAGTACCGGATTTAGTTGTAATTATAGGAATATTATACGGATCCCACTCAGCTATTAAATCACCTTTTTTAATTGCATCGCCATCCTTATGGAAAACTTTAGCGCCATATGGTATATTGAATGTAGCTAAAACATTGTTCTTATCATTCAATACAACAAAACTATAGTTTCTTGATAGAACAATCTCATCGCCATTCCTATCTGTAAGAACATTGTAGTTCTTAATTGCAACTTTTCCATCCTCAGGAGCAGTAATTGAAGATTCAGCAGCAACACCACCAGCAGATGCAGCGTGTTTTGTATTCATTGTCAACTGCGTACCAGGTTCACCAACCGCTTGGGCAGCTATAACACCAACAGCTTCACCAACAGAAACTAAAATGCCAGTAGTCAAATCCCTACCGTAGCATTTAGCACAAACACCATTTTTAGCATCACATGTTAATGCAGACCTAACTTTTATTGATTTAATACCCTTATCATCAATAAGTTTAGATAATTTTTCATCAATCAAGGTACCTTTTTCAATCAATACCTTATTGGTATTTATATCAATAACATCCTCAGACAACACCCTACCCAAGGCCCTTTCAGACAACGGCATTGTCACTTTACCATTTTCAATTTTAGCTTCAAGTATTATACCCCTAGTAGTACCACAATCATGTTCAGTAACTATGCAATCCTGTGCAACGTCAACCAGCCTTCTAGTCAAATAACCGGCGTTCGCAGTTCTCAAGGCTGTATCCACTAAACCTTTTCTACCCATGTTTGCAGAAATAAAGTATTCAAGAATATTTAAACCTTCCTTAAAGTTTGACAGAATTGGAGTTTCAATAATACCACCAGAAGCTTTAGTCATAAGTCCTCTCATAGCGCCCAACTGTTGCAGCTGTGATTCAGAACCTCTAGCTCCAGATTCAACCATCATATACAATGAATTTCTCTTCGTAGGCTCTGTTTCCTTTGAAATTTCTTTCATCATATCTTTTTTCAAACTATCAGAACACTTGGACCATTCATCAATTATCTTGTTATATCTTTCACCATTAGTAATTAAACCTTCAGAATATTGCTTTTCTATCTCTTGAACATGTAATTTAGCGTCAGCAATCTTCTTTGATTTGGTATTTGGAATAATCATATCGTCCTTTCCAACCGATATACCAGATTTACAAGATTCTTTAAAACCAATTTCCATCATTCTATCGCCGAAAATACAAGTATCCTTTTGAGAAGAGTTTCTATATACATAATCCAAAAGCTTCCTCATATCCTTCTTGAATAAAGTCTTATTGAACAGAGGCAAAACTTCTTCTTTTCTGCATGATTCAGGCAATATTTCAAATATCTTTACCCTTCCTGGAGTAGTTAAAACCCTCTTCATTTCATAGGTTCCATCTTCCTTAAGAAGTTTATATCTATACAGAATCCAATCATGCAAACTAATTGTTTTTTCAAACAACGCATATTCCATTTCTTCAATATTAGATATTGGAACTGGATGGTCCTTTAACCTGTCGGATTCCATAGTAATATAGTATAAACCAAACATCATATCCTCATCAGGAGCTATAATAGGCTTACCATTCTGTGGAGACAAAATATTATTAGTTGACATCATCAAAACACGAGATTCAATCTGCGCTTCAATTGACAACGGAATATGAACAGCCATCTGGTCACCGTCAAAGTCAGCGTTAAACGCTTTACAAACCAATGGATGCAATTGTATAGCATTACCTTCAATCAATACAGGTTCAAACGCCTGAATTGACAATCTATGTAATGTAGGGGCTCTGTTTAAAAGAACAGGGTGTCCTTTAATAACTTCATCTAAAATATCCCAAACCTCTGGCAATTCAGCCTCAACCATTCTCTTTGAATTCTTTATAGAACTTGACATTCCATACAATTCAAGCTTAGAGAATATAAATGGTTTAAACAACTCAATAGCCATCTTTTTAGGCAAACCGCACTGTTGCAATTTCAACTCAGGACCAACAACGATAACCGAACGTCCAGAGTAGTCAACCCTTTTACCAAGCAGGTTCTGCCTAAATCTACCCTGTTTGCCCTTCAACATATCACTCAATGATTTGAAAGGTCTCTTATTAGCAGCTTTTACAATATTTCCGCTCTTGCCATTATCAAGCAGAGCATCAACAGATTCCTGAAGCATCCTTTTCTCATTTCTAATGATAATTTCAGGGGCATCAAGTTCAATTAATTTTTTCAACCTATTGTTTCTGTTTATAACCCTTCTATATAATTCGTTTAAATCAGATGTAGCAAATTGTCCGCCATCCAACATAACCAAAGGTCTAATATCTGGTGGAATAACAGGCAAAACTGTTAAAATCATCCACTCAGGCCTATTTCCAGATTCTAAAAATGAATTAACAATTTTTAATCTTTTAACAATCTTAGCTTTCTTAATTTCTGATTTGCTTTCTTTTAATTCTTTTATTAATTTCTTCTTTAATTTCTCTAAATCTATTTTTTCCAAAAGCTTCCTAATGCCTTCAGCGCCCATCATAGCAGTAAATGAGTCAATGCCGTATTTATTTTGAGCCTCTTCATATTCTAATTCTGTAAGAATCTGCCCGTCTTCTAATTCTGTCATCTTAGAATCTGTAACGATATAATTGTCAAAATAAATAACTTTTTCAACTGCTTTTGGTGTTAAATCCAAAATCACACTAATCTTTGAAGGTAGAGATTTTAAAAACCATATATGAGAAACTGGTGTAGCCAGTTCAATATGTCCCATCCTTTCTCTTCTAACCTTTGAACTAGTTACCTCAACGCCGCATTTTTCACAAATTATACCCTTGTATTTTATTCTTTTATACTTTCCGCACAAACATTCATAATCCTTAGTAGGACCAAATATTCTAGCACAAAACAAACCGTCTCTTTCAGGCTTAAATGTTCTGTAATTTACTGTTTCAGGTTTTGTAACCTCACCATAAGACCAAGATCTTATTTTTTCAGGACTAGCAATGGATATTTTCACAGCATCAAAATCCGCCAAATCAAGCGTCTGATTTGATAAGCTCAACAATCCATAAGAAGAAGTTCCATCTAAAGCCATAATATATTTTCCTTTTTGTTAACACATTTTTAAAAAAGAATTTGTCTTTTATAACAAAATCAAATAATTTTACATCAAATATGAAAAACAAAAACCACTCATCAAAATATCAAACCTTCCTTGATACCGCAAGCTGTTCACTACCATTTGTTTTAGTTAATTGATTTATGTTAAATAAATCATTCGTAAGAAAGTATATATAAAATATTTTTAATTGCAAGTTTTTTCTTGTAGTGTTTTATGATTTTTCCGCTATAATTATCGCAAAAAAAACAACCAAATTTTTCTATCATGTCCGAAGCAATACAAAAAATTCAATATAAAAGTGAGGAATTTGAAAAATTAATAAGAGAAAGATTTGAAGCAATAGCAAGAAAAATTGATGAGATGTCAAGTATGGAAGCTGCCTATCTAAAAACATCAGAATCAGACTATGTGGATTTAAGCACAAATATGCTCATGACAGAATTGCAAATGAAAAAATCAGAAAATCCTTTTGAATTTTATTGGCTTGGAAACAGAAGAGGAATTTTAATTAATACATTAAAAACTATAATGGCGGAAATTCAGACAAAAGAAGTAACATTGGAAAATATTGACAGATTTTTTAAAAAATATGAAGAATCACTTGTAAAAATCTGCGGAATAAAATACAACAAACGAAAAAGCCAAAATACATTCTATCATGGATCTACCAATAATGACATATTAAGTTTTACTCCAAGGGATGAAGAACATGGCGGTTCAAAAGGAGATAGAGAAGCTTTGGTTTATGCTGCATATAGCAGAGACTATAGTTTATCATTCATATTCAATAAAAATAGGCTTTCTCATATTACAAAAAAAGGAGAAGACGGACCAAATGCCTATTATAAAGAACGTACGCTAAAAGATTTAATAGAAATGCACGACGTGGGTGGCACAATGTATGAATTTTCAGGAGCAACGGCAGAAAACTTTGGAATTAACAAGGCAAAAGATACAATGGAAGTAGTTTCAAATATTGAAGTCGTGCCAACTAAAAAAACAAAAGTTATTTCAGCTCTAAATGAACTAGCCCAATCTGCAACCTTTAAAGTTTTCTATGATGACGAAAATGGCGAACCAAAACAATTAAATATGGATGATTTACTTAAAGAAAGACAAAAATGTATAAACGAACTTGCAGGAAATCCATATGGTAATCATATGATATTACAAAGATTGAGAGAGCAACAAACTGCTTTATTAAAAGCTATGGAGTGTCAAGGACAGAATCATAATCCTCAACATTATAGACAATAGAAAAATATAAAAATATCAATATTAATCTTTATAAGGATTTTTTATATGGTATTGTAGTCTTCTTATTATTTAAAATTATAAAGAATTGATATGAATAAATTCAGCTTTATTAATAAAACGCTTTACAAAATATCTATAGAATTTATATTTTAACCCCAACTTCGCTTTTTACATCCATCCCATCTTTAATTTTAACTGATATGTTAATATAGAACTCAATATATTTACAAAGTAATTAGCTATACTTTTTATTCTTGATGTAGTTATATTAGTTAAT
>CALXSC010000060.1 GCA_944391025.1 uncultured Rickettsiales bacterium | reverse complement strand
TTGTTGTTATTGTTGTTGTTGTTATTGTTATTTATCATATTTAAATTTAATTTATTAATATATTACTATATATATTAAATTATTGAATTTAAAAAGCAATGGTTGATTAGCAGGCTCTAAATAATAGTTAAGATTTATATTGATAATTTTAAATCTCTCATTTATAATAAATCTATTAATATTGTTGCGGCTAATATGAAAAGATGTGGTTGGTGTACCAATAATCCGATTAATACAAAATACCACGATGAAGAATGGGGAAAACTCGTAACGGATGATAATAAACTATTTGAATTCTTGGTTCTAGAGTCAGCACAGGCTGGTTTATCATGGATTACCATTCTAAAAAGACGTGAAGGCTATAGGAAGGCATTTTTTAATTATGATCTTAATAGAATTGCAAAATTTACTGAGAAGGATATTGAGTCTCTTATGAAAAATGAGGGAATTATTAGAAATAGAATGAAGATAGAAGCTGCTATAAATAATGCTAGTAAATTTATGGACATACAAAAAGAGTTCGGCAGTTTTTTTAAATATATTGGAACATTTTTCAAAGACGGCAAGCCTCTGGTTAATAAATTGAATGATATTAGCCAGATTCCAGCAAGGTCTGAAATTTCTGATAGGATGTCAAAGGATATGAGGAAAAGGGGCTTTAGGTTTTTTGGATCAACCATATGCTATGCCTATCTGCAGGCCGTTGGATATATAAACGACCATGTGGATGATTGTGATTTTAAATATTAATCATTTCCAGGATTTATTAGAAAATATTCCTCTATCTTTTTAAATATTATTTCCGGTTCTTCCATTTTTCCCTTGCCTTCTTCGCCGCAAGCCAAACAGCCTTCCTCTGGTTCTATAACTATAACTCCGTCCTCTTTTATTTGTTTTAGATTTCTTTGGAAAGCTTTGCTGTTCCACATCTGTGTATTCATAGCTGGCGCTACCATTATGTCCTTATTTGAAGCCATTAGCATGGTTGACAATAGGTCGTCGGATATGCCATTTGCCAGCTTTCCAATTATATTTGCTGTAGCCGGTACGACAACAACTAAATCCGCCCATCTAGACGAATCTATGTGGACTATTTTATTTGTTGTGTCATCAAATAATTCTGTTCTTACAAAATTTCCAGAAATTGAAGAAAACAGCTGCGGATTTATTAAATGTTTTGCTGAGTCTGTCATAATACACTGTACATCATATCCGGCCTTTTTTAACAGTCTAATTAGTGTTAGTGTTTTGTAAATTGCAACACAACCCGTTATTCCAATTAAAATATTTTTCATAATTCACCTACTTGTTATTAATTTTCCATATTTCGTATAACCCATTTGCTGTCAGGTTTTCATCAAACTCATATGATGGATCCATTTTGTCAATTATAAGTTTTGCTGAACTTCCAGTGAAACATACTTTTGTGTTTTTAAGATTTGCTTCTTTCTTCATAAGTTCAATATTCTTTTCCAGCATTCCAATATATCCCCAATATATTCCGCCATTCATTGCTTCTATTGTATTGTTTCCAATGATTTTATCCTGCGGCTTAACTTCAAAATCTGGCAGCTGCGAGCATAGGCTTAGAAACTTGCTCATAGTCATTAGTCCCGGCATTATTATTCCGCCAAGAAATACAGCATTATCATTAACTATTTCCATAGTAGTTGCGGTACCAATATCAACTATTATAAAATTTTTTCCATATTTCTTTTTTCCAGCGACTAGGTCGCATATTATATCAAAACCAATCTCTCTTTTTCCTTCAATTAATATATCTATATTATGTATAAAGGAATTTCGCCTAAGTACAAAAATTTTTTTATTAAGCATTGAATTCAACGATTTTTCAAGTATATTCGTTATTTCCGGTACAACGCTAGAGAGTATTGCTCCATCTATTTTCTTTATATCTATATTATTTTCGCTAAAGGTTCTTTTCAATATTTCGGAATAATTATCTAGTGATTTTTGAGTCTGTATCCTCATTTTTTTTATTGCAATATCATTTTCAAATATTGTAAATTTTATATGGGAATTACCAATATCAACTGTTAAAATCATAATTAAAATATAAATTATTACATTAAGTATATAGAATAAATAAATATTTTTTCAAGTATAAAAACAATTTTATTGATTTTTTATTTATCAAGTTTATCTTTATAACATATGACAATAAATATTTATATTACGCAATTCTCTAAAATTCGGGGGGGGGGCCAAAATACTAGACTACTTAAAAAACTCCAAAAATAAAAATTTCGCTTTTTCTCTAATAGAACTATCAATAGTATTAATAATAATAGGTTTGCTTGTTGCGGGCGTAACGGGCGGCGCCAGCCTAATTGAGAGTGCTAAAATTAGAAATATTGCCAATGAAATACGCGGATACAAACAAACACTCTATATTTTTTACGCTGAAAATGATAGGCTTCCTGGTGATTTAAATAGAGACGGCTATATTGGCTATGGTTCTGGTGAAGTATATACTGCAGATTCTTTTGGTTCTCCATATGATGGAAAAACCTATCCTATTCCAAATGATATATATGGACCTACAGTTGAACTATACATGAGGGGATTTATCAATTTTAAACCAACTGGCAATACTCTACTAAGCGGCGGAATGCCATATAGTGCTTTTCCATTACATTCATATTTTGAAACATTTAAAGATGGGCCCACCAATCAAAACAATATACTTTATGGGATATCATATAAAATTGTTTTAACATCAATATTTGACACCAGTGTAAGAAACTCTAATGATACTAATGGCATAATGAAAAAGCTTGATCAAAAATTGGATGATGGCATATTTAATACTGGCAACTTTAGGGGCAGATGTTTAAAAAGTAGTATATTTTATGATTATGACGTCGCTAAAGAGCAGGGAATTGTATGCGATCTATTCTACTATGACTTAGATTTTAAATTTTAAAATTTAATATATAATACTCTTTATTACGCAAATAAAAAGGCCTTAGATTAAAGGCCATTTATTTTATTTTTCTAGAAAGATATCAATTAATTGCTTTCAGGAATTTCAATAACGCTTATGTAAACTTTTTCGTCTCTTCCCTTTTTAACAAATTTAACTATACCGGCTATTTTTGCGAAAATTGTGTGGTCTCTTCCAATACCAACATTTTCACCAGGATGCCATCTAGTTCCTCTTTGTCTGCAGATTATATTTCCTGCTTTAACTAATTGTTCGCCGTTCTTTTTAAGTCCTAATCTTCTTCCGGCTGAGTCTTTCTTTTGACTGGTTGCGCCACCACCTTTTTTATGTGCCATTGTATTACTCCAATATTATTATTTATTAACCGATTTTAATATCTATAATTTTTAATTCTGTTTTAGGTTGTCTATGACCATTTTTTCTTCTAGAATTTTTTCTTCTTCTTTTAACAAAGTCAATGACTTTTTCGTCTTTATAGGTTTTTACGATTTCAGCTTCAACTTTTACATTTTCTAATAATGGTTTGCCAATTAAAGCGCTACCATCTTCTTTTTGTACGAATAGAACATTATCTAGAGTAATTCTTGAACCTTCATCACCCTCAATTTTTTCAACATTTATTTTATTTCCTGGAGCAACTCTAAATTGATTACCGCCAGTTTCAACTATTGCAAACATTTTTCTCTCTTAAATTTAAATTAATAATTTTATAATTTCTAGGAAACAGCTTAACATTAATAAATACATTAAAATAATATTTTGTCAAGAAAAATTTAAAATAAGTTTAATAATAGTATTTTATGCCAATATTTTTTATTGTGTTTTAAATTTTGGTTTAATATAGTTTTTTGCAGATTAAATAAGAAAAATTCTATGTGGTTTATAATTAGACATGGCGAAACTTTACATAATTTAATTGGCATAAAGCAGGGACATTATTCTTCAATGCTGGATTTAAAAGGTATAGATCAAATAAAATCAATTGCCTATAGACTGCAAAATACAAAGGAAGATTTTAATGGCTATAAATTGCTTGTCAGCCCCATGGTTAGGACTAGACATTCAATGCAAATAATACAGGAAATTCTTGGGCTTACTGAAAAAAATCAGATAGAAGAGCCGCTTCTTGCTGAAATTGACTGCGGTGAATGTACTAATATGGATAAGAAAATAGTTGAACGGGACTATGCTGATGCTCTAAAAAATAGAAAAGAAGACTATTGGAATTCAAGATTTCCTGGTGGAGAATCCTATGCTGAAGTTTATGACAGAATTGTTGAATTTTATAATAAATATAAAGATGAACAAAATATGATAATTGTTACCCATAGCGCAGGCGTTAGATTTTTAAAAAATATTTTAACAAAGGCGCCAAAGGAAGATGCTGCTAAGGATAAGGCTAATCAAAATTATTTCTACGGATGGGATGGTAAAAAATTAGAAAAACTTTAGTTTAATAATGCTAATATTTCACTTTCCCTATAGTTTCTAAACTTTCCATTTGTAAAAAATGTTAATGTTGAGGAATTTCTTTGGTTTACCCCTCTGCATGTCATACATGAATGGGTTGCTTTGGCTGCTATAAATAAATCTGTGGTATTCAAATTTGACAATATTGAATTTGCGATATCTTCAACTAGTTTTTCCTGCAGCTGCAGCCTCCTTGCGAAACAGTTTACAATCCTTGCAAATTTGCTTAGTCCTAAAACCCTATCGTTTGGTATATAGCCTATAGCCATTAAGCCGGTAAATGGCAATAGATGGTGTTCGCATACTGAAGCAAATTCTATATCTCTTATAACAACTAGATTATTATTGGCAGCAGGAAAGGTTTTATAAAGAGTTTTATCGTCTATATTATAGCCATCAAGCATTTCCATCCAGCTCTTCGCAACTCTTTTTGGCGTTTCCTTTAATATTTCATCCTCTATGCTATTATTAACGTTAATTTCATTTAGAAAAGATTCCGTTAATTTTTCTATTATTTCCCTATTCATTTAATAATTCGTATATAGCTTCATTATTATTATTTTCCATTACGCTAGCTTTAAAGCAATGCGGAACAGTGTCTACAATCCATTTCGCAATATTTTCTGATGTTGGATTAAAATCCAATACATCATTTAGATTTTTATGGTCCAATCTATCTTTAATTAATTTTTTTATATATGTAAAATCAACTACCATGCCGTTGCTGTCAAGCGTTTTTGACCTACAGTATATTGTTATCTTAAAATTATGGCCGTGAAGATTTTCGCACTTACTTTCGTAATCCAAATATAATTGATGGCTTGCACTTATTTCTATTGTTTTTTTGATTGTATACATAAAAGCTAATTTTTTCTCCATTATTTTATAATATATGATTTATTATTATAATATCAAGATTTTTTATATTGATTTTCATTAAAAATTGTGATATAACACTATAAGTTTAAAGTTAATTATTATTATGGAAATTTGTCCTAGAGAAAAAGAAATAAGAAGAAACCTATCCGAATTTCCATATGAATTTACAGTTGAAGACATAGAAAGGCTTATTTTTTCTGCTACCCATACTGATGATACTGTAGTCAATACAACACAAAAAAGAAGTTTAGGCATTTTGAGCGGAGGCACAGTAAAAGCTAGAAAATTTGGATATCCAGGATTGCCTTTCTTTAAAGGTCTGCAATTAGTTGGTGCCGGTGGTGAACCTATTTCTGAACCATTTAAAGGCATACAGTTCCAGGATCCATGGACGCTATTTGCCAATAGATTAGCCATACAGCTTGGCGTACCTTCTGCACCTTCATGGATTGCTGATGCTGGATTTATTGTATGCGATTATTTTGAAGGTTCATCAGAAGGAATATCTTCTATTTGTTCAAATAGTACTATTGATGAAAGGACTGCTGTACAAATAATTAGGTCAAATCTTTTAAGAAATTTATTTGGCCAATCCGATACAGTTAGGGAAAATAACCTGTATACAAAGCATGGATTGCTACCAATAGACCTAGACGGTGTCATGTTAGCTAGAAATTTTAATGCAGCATCAATATTTGAATGGCTCGGCAGTAGTCTTGACTGCAATGAATTTGAGGACGTATTTAACGGTGTATTCTGCGCTAATACAACCAAGAAATTTAGTATCCTTATGGAAAAAGGTTTTGATGTTATGAAATTTATGCCAATTATACAAAAAGAATATGCTGATTTACTACAGAAATTATTTTTGATTGATGAAAATGACTTGGCAGCTATAACATCAATAGGTGCTCCATTCAAAGATTGCTCCGGTGCTATATTTGGTGGAATAAACTATGAAAGAAGCAAAGCAAGATTTATAGAAACCGTACAACTAATGCAGGTTAATTTTTTCGTACAGGCATACGCGCAGGGCAATTTGCATATTCTATTGGGATTGCCAAAGGAAAATGAAGAGCTTTTAAAAAGCAGATTTGCCATTGATACAGAAAAAATTGCCGAATTATCAGCAATATCAAGTGATAGAGATTTCTATTCAAGATACATGGAGTATTCAGAAAAGTTAACTGCAATAAAAGATTCCGAAGGCTTTATAGACTTTTCACAGTTTCTATCCGGTATAAAACATATGGGACAGACATCTGATTTTACAAGCAACAGGGAATTATTTTCTGCTGCAGGACCATTAGTATTAAAATCTTTAGTTAGAGGAAGGACAAATAAAAGTTCAATCCATATATTTAATGAAACTATTGGAAAAAGCAACAATATGGAATTGGGAACTGGCAGATTGTAGTTTAATGTAAATGAACGAAGCTATTTTGAATTATTAATTTGTTAAGATAAAAATAGGTGTAGAAAATGGACAAATTAAGGAAAAAATAAGTTTTAATATAAAAAGCATCAAATTCTGATGCTTTTTATAAATATTGAAATTATTTACCTAATTTCTTTAAAATTTTATCGCTAATTTTTTCAGTTGTTAGTCCAAAATATTCATAAACCTGATTAGCAGGTCCGGATAAACCGAAAGTGTTGTCAGGAATGCCACAGAATAGTCCGTTTTGTCCTATGTATTTGCACCATCCCATAGAACATCCTGCTTCTATGGCTACCTTTAGAATATTTTCTCCGCCTAATACTGACTTTTTGTATTCAGGCGTCTGTCGGTCAAATAATTCCCAGCAAGGGGCTGAAACAACTCTAACTTTTAAATTTTTGCCTTCTAGAGCGGTTTTTGTTGCTATTGCTAAATCAACCTCTGTACCGGTAGCGATAATTATTGCATCAGGTGTGCCTTGACAGTCTGAAAAAATGTACATGCCTTTTCTAGATTGATTTTCATCACTCTTCTGTGAACTAAATAGAACGTTTTGTCTAGAGAGAACCATTGCGCTAGGAGTTTTGTTTTCTTCTAAAGCAATTTCGTAGCATTCAATTGTTTCCTGAATGTTGCAAGGTCTGAATACGTTAACATTTGGAGTGGCTCTAAGTGATGCCAATTGCTCTATTGGCTGATGTGTTGGACCATCTTCGCCCAAACCAATTGAATCATGTGTTAAAACATAGATTACAGGCAATTTCATCAGGGCTGATAGTCTTAGTGATGGTTTTTCATAGTCAACGAAGCAGAAGAAAGTTCCGCCGTATGGAATAAATCCGCCATGCAGATACATGCCGTTCATTATGCCGGCCATGCCATGTTCTCTAACGCCGTAGTTGATATATCTTCCAGTGAAGTCATCCTTTGTAATAGGCTGTTTGGTAGCTGTAGTTTGTGTTAAAACTGAACCTGTCAAATCAGCACTTCCGCCGATTAACTCCGGTATGTCATTAGTGAGCACTTCTAAAACTCTATTTGAAGATTTTCTTGTTGCTTCAGCTGGTTTTTCATTAAACATATCATTCTTGAATTTTGCAAGTTTCTCTTTCCAGCCAGAAGGCAGTTTGCATTCCATCATGTCTAAAAATTCCTGTTTTTTAGAAGAGGCTAGAAGTCTGCTGTTCCATGCGGAATATTCGCCTACATTTCTTACACCGCAGTCATTCCATATTTTTAAAATATCAGAAGGCACTTCAAAAGGAGGCAGCGTCCAATTAAGATTTTTTCTTAATGCTTCTAAATCTTCGCCCTTAATTGGCGATCCGTGAACTTTGTTTGTACATTCCTTCGGAGAACAGAAGCCAATTTTTGTCTTAAACGAAATAAATACAGGTTGAGTTGCTAAAGCAGCTTCGTCAAAAGCGCCTCTTATGGATTCGTAGTCATGTCCATCCGCTTCAACATATTTAAATCCATTGCTTTCCATTCTCATTTTCATGTCTTCTTTTCTGGCAATATTTGTATTTCCATCTATTGTAATTTCATTGTTATCCCATAGAACAACCAAATTATCCAAGTTCAAAACGCCAGCTAAGTTTAAAGCCTCATAGCTTATACCTTCCATTAGACAGCCATCACCAACCATACAATAGATTTTATGGTTAACTAGGTCATCGCCGAATCTTGCGTTCAACATTTTTTCTGCAATCGCCATACCAACTGCATTTGAAACACCCTGGCCTAGAGGACCAGTAGTAGTTTCAATACCCTTTAAATATCCATATTCCGGATGTCCTGCAGTTTTTGCATGCAGCTGTCTGAAGTTTTTAATATCTTCTATAGTTATATCTTCATAGCCAGTTAAATACAATAGAGAATATAGTAGAGCTGATCCATGCCCTGCTGATAATACAAATCTATCCCTGTCATACCATTTTGGATTTTTTGCGTCATATTTCATTACCTCTGTAAATAATATAGTTGCGACGTCAGCAAACCCTAAAGGCAAGCCTGGATGTCCAGAATTAGCCTTTGCAACCATATCAACTGAAAGCATTCGGACGGCATTCGCCATTTTTCTTAACTCTTCTACATTTCTTTTCATTGTCTTATAATTATAGTTAAAACTAAATTTAATTTATAATTATTATTTTGAATTATCAAGATAATTTATAGGTATTTCACGGGCTTTAATAATTAAAAATGTATTATAAATGTTTCAACTAAAAGTTAAATGCCTATATTTATTTTGCAACTATTGCGCTATGGTCTGCAGTTTGATTTAAGGCTTCAACATGTGATGCGTGTCTATTTCTTTGCGGTACATGCAGTTTTCTTGATAAAGTTGGAATGCTGCTTCCTCCAGACGGAGTATCAGACTCGGCCATTCTTTCCGCTTCTCTTTTTGCGTTTTCAATTTTTGTCCTTGTGGCAGCCAATTCAGGAGAAAGGGAAGTATATGCAGCTTTGCTCTTGGATTTTTCCTTTTGATCCTGCCTTTTTGATTTAACTTCCTGCAGAAATAGGTCTAGGTTCTCAGGCTTTACAATTATGCTTCCATTGTTTTTTATCGTTATGTCTCCATTTTTTTGCAAAGTTTTAAAGATTTTTTTCATCTTGTTTTTATACTTTCTATTTTTTTTGTTTAATTTAAAAATATAGTTGCCATTTTTGTCCTTTTGTATATCTATATAATTTGTTCTATCAAGTAGTGTTAGACCTGATGATATGAGCGGATTTTCCTTTGTTTTAAAGGTTAGGAACTGCAAGCTCTCGCAAGCATCTATAATCTCTTTTCCATTTTCTTCAGACAGCATTTTTTCCCTATTTTTAAATTTTCTTTCCATTTGAAAATATCTTTTCTGAACTGCAAATACATTTCTATTTAATACATATCTATATTTTAAGGGAAGTTTTTGAACTTCTGGATCCTGCTCTAATTTTGCTTTCAAATTTAAAGCAAAACTCCTATTTGGATTTACTAAAATTTTACGTTTTACACTATGGTATTGGGCCAGCTGGTCGTATAAAGATACTTCATCAAATATTGAATAATTCTTGTACTTTCCAACCTTTCCAAGTTCGGGTACAAATGATGCCCCAAGATTGTCTTTATCGGAGAAAGCGTGCCCCAAGTCTATTATTGATAGGTTGTTGTTTTTATCTAAACCAACGTTTTGTCCTCTTGAACCAACTGCATCTCTATCGTTTAAAAAGGCAAAGGCTATTAATGATTCCTTCAACATATTAACCTTTGTTCCATCAGCCGTATATCCAAGAAATAGATTTCCAGAATTTGTTTTCCTATCAGATTTTTCAAATACTGATGGATAATCTTTATTTCTGGTTGCCAATCTATATTCTAAATCACTAAAATTTTCTATAAATTTTGTACCTATCATTATCTTCTCAGTTCCATCTTTAAATTTTTCAATAGTGATTTTGTTATCTGGCACATTTCCGCCAAGTGCCTTGGCTATTTTTAAGGCTAAAAATTCACTTACATAGTCATCATTTGCTGCCTTTTTGCTTTTTCCAAAGATTCTATATATCGGATTCATGGTGCCAATTTTTACCCTTCCAATACCGTTTAATTTGTTGTTGCCCTTTACCATCCACCTAGAACGTTCTTCGGAAAAAATACTCTCGCCTGTTTGTTTTTTAGAACCGCGCGCTTCTCTTAATTTTTTTTCTAATCTGGCTAGTCTTTTATCGGATTTATCAAGTTTCGATACTCCAAGATTATATCTTGACAGTCTTTTAAAAAAATCATCAAGTATAGAGTTATATTCACCAGTTTCCAGATAATTGGCTAAAATTTGTTTTATATTATCATCCGATATGCTTAAAACCCTATGCAATATTATATCGTTAATATTAGGCTTCCTTCTTGTTGACGACCTATCAGATTTTTGCATATGCTCTCTATAGTAATCATCAATAGATACCCCAACAAAGCCGTGTTCAACACCCTTGTCTTTATTCGCTACTATTAAAAATTCTGAAACCGCTGCCATAAAATATTATATTTTTTTCCATTAAAATTATACTCTAAAAATATAAAAAATCAACATTATTGTTTTTTATTAAAAAACAATATGTCGCTATTTATTTTAAAAATATCATTTATATTCTCAAAATTACTGTCTATTTTTTCAAATGCACCATTTTTTTCTAAAACATCAAATGAAGTTCTTTCTATATGCGGTGTCAAATTGCCTTCAATTCCTTCTATTACTGAAGTTATTACGCCAATTAATACTAAGTATATGTCAGCGCTTGAAGATGGAACCCTAAATTCAATACGCCTACTTTTGCTATCCTCTTTCATATATGTTTCCAAATCTATTATTGGCGGCGTAGGAATCCTTATACAGGTTGTCCTATTATTCATTCCCCAGCTTATAAACGTTGGTGCGGGGTATTTATTGTTGTTTTTTATTTTTATATTGCGCTGCAGATCAAACCTTTCCAAACACTCTTTATTATTTATATACAGCAATAGATTATTGTTTATATTTTTCAACAAGCCAGCAACTGAATTTAGCATAAAATTTGTATCAACAAGTCCATTTTCCGTTTTTATCCTTGCGAAAAGGTTTTTATTCTCAACATCTATCATTGACAGGTTAATTTGCAGAGCGCTTCCGCAATCGTTTTCAAATGGCGATGCTTCCATATTCAATTCATAGCCATTTTCTTCAGAAAAGTTTTTTAATATATCCAGTATTTCCAAATAATCATTAACTAATAATTTTATATCAGTATATGGCGCAGTTTTTATTTCAAACTGTCCATTGCCTTTTTCTTCCTCTATATTCTGAACCTTTGGCAACAGTGATTTAAGTTCTTTTATAATATTTTTATTATATTTTAATATATAAAACTCTAATTCTATACCAATTTTTAACTTAAAATCATATATATAATTTAATATATCTATTAGGTTATTTAATATTTCAACCCTATTGGGTTCTATCAACATAAATAGCGGCGAATTAATGTAAAATGGTTTCTCTAATTTTGGCTGCAATGAATAGAAATCATAGTATTTATTTTCAAGTTTAATTTCTAGTTCCTTATTTAGATTTGGAATTCCTTTTTTCTGAAATAGAGCGCTTCTTTTATTTGGATATTTAGATTTTTTTACTATAAAATTATTTTTTATATATAAAAAAGATTCTTCCCATAGTATTAGAAAGAATCTTTTGATCTGAAATAAAAACCACATGAGTATAATATATAAATTATTACATATTACTCATTATCCATTCTTGGATTATCTTTTTTGGTGCCATGCCAGATCTTTGTGCGATTAACTTACCATCTTTAAATATAATCAAAGTAGGAACTCCCATAATATTAAATTTAGATGGAGTTTCTTGATTATCATCAACATTACATTTTAAAACTTTTATTTTATCTTTCATTTCCTCAGCTAATTCGTCAATCACTGGCGAAAGCATTCTACATGGACCACACCATGGTGCCCAAAAATCAACCAGAACAACTCCACTTTTTATGGAACTTTCGAAGTCGCTATCATTTACTTCTGTAACCATTTTAAACCTCTTTTAATAATTGAGCCTCCAATTATGCCTTTATATCTGTAGAATCTTCATCTTCATCATCGTCTTCAGTCAAACCAATTTCTGATAATGGAATATTATTTTCTCTTGCAATTCTCTTTATCTCTTCTTTTTCTTTTTTGAGTAAATCAGCGCAATATTCTTTTAAAGCTACTGCCTCATCATATAATTCTTGATTGTTGGCATTTTCTTCTTTTTCCAATAGAGCAATTTTTTCCTCTAATTGTGCCATAGCTTCATCGAATGTTAAATCTTTGATTTCTGTCATTTTTGTTTTTTATTTTATTAATCACACTTAGAGTATAATTCTTAAATTTTAAAAATAAAGCTTTTTTTGTTATAATAATAATTCATTTAATCCAGAGCTTAATTTTATTAATTAGAATTTAATATAATATAATTTTTAAAAAAACACTTGAAATATAAAAAATATATTTTATAAATGTTATATTAAGATTTAAGTTTTTTAGTGAGATGACAACAAAAAGAACATATCAACCAAGTAAGGTTGCAAGAAGGAATAAGCATGGGTTTAGAGCCAGGATGGCGACAGCTAGCGGAAGAAAAGTTATAAACGCTAGAAGAGCTAAAGGAAGGAAGAGACTCAGTGCTTAATATAATTTATATTTGTTTATATAAATTATCAAACGGAGTGTAGCGCAGCTTGGTAGCGCAACTGGCTTGGGACCAGTGGGTCGTAGGTTCAAATCCTATCACTCCGACCATTTACAAAGAAATAAATAATTGACCAAATATGGTCAATTTTTTTATTGTATATAGAAATATTAAATAGCACATATTATAGATATATTGATGTAAAAATTGGATTATTTGCGTTAATAAATGGTTATTACTGTAATTTTTCCTGACTTTATTTCATTTTACTTTAATTATTTTGATATTATTAATAATATCAAATTCATATGAAAAATAAAAATTATTTCCAAAATTTGCGGGGGAGTGGGTATTAAACTACTCAAAAAACTCCAAAAATAAAAATTTCGCTTTTTCTCTAGTTGAATTATCAATCGTTTTAATTATAACGGATCTTCTGATTGCTGGTGTGACGAGCGGTACCACTCTTATTGAGAGTGCGAAGAATATGGCGTTTATTAATGAGATAAATAGCTATAGGCAGGGTGTAAATTCTTTCTATATTACAAAAGGAAGGCTGCCGGGTGATTTGAATAATGAGGTTGTATTGGAAAATCATGTGGAGTTGGCTGCACTAATGAAGCCTACTTTCAACAAGTTTTTAAGCTCTATATAATGTTGCAGCGCCGAATTATATGTCTGCTCCATTTATAGATTTGTGTTTGGAAAAAATTATTGATTTTAAGGCAGGCGAAACAAATCCAGGCGGCAGAGTTGGCGTTAGTATTCCATATTCAAATGTATATAAAAAAGTATATTATCAATTTGTTTTATAATACTGGTGATATAAAGAATTTTTGACCTTTGTTTCAATTAATTCTGAAACTTTTAGCGCTGATAATGCTAAAAAATTAGATGAAAAATTTGATGGCGGTTATTTCAATAATGGTTTGATGGGAGCTAATTGTGGTGGTAATTGTAAATTTATGGTTAACTACGTATGAAGATGATGTAAAAAATAACAAAAATTGTAATTTTATGAGCTTTTTTATGTTTTAATGATTGCAACTATAGATAATTATTTATGTAAAATATTAAATATGCAATATTTATTATGCTAATTAATGGAATAATTTAAATTTAATGCTTGATAAGTAGATAATATATTTATTTTCTATGGGATGTTATTTTGAGATGCTTGAATCTTATTTTTAAAATATTATTTTTAAATTTTGGATTTATTGATAAAATAAAGCTTGAATTTTAAAAAATATTGTTTTATAATAGATAAAGCTTTAGGCTTTTTAACGCGGGTTGGAGCAGCTTGGTAGCTCGTCAGGCTCATAACCTGAAGGTCGTAGGTTCAAATCCTTCACCCGCAACCAATCTATTAAATAATCTTTTTATATAAGTTTATTCTTGTCCTGAATTAGTGGTTTTTTGAAGTTTGAGGCTTGTGATGATTATTGACTTATTTATAATTAATAAATAGTTATATGGTAATGTCATTTAATTGTTTAATGTATTTTAAGACTAATTTATTGATATGGAAAGAGAGAAAGATGAAATTTAGTGAATTGAATTTGCCAGAAAAAATATTGAACTCATTGGCAAAAATTGGATATGAGAACTTAACTCCGATTCAGGAGCAAATTATACCATCAATACAAGAAGGAAGAGACGTTCTAGGATGTTCGCAGACTGGTTCTGGTAAAACTGGTGCTTTTTTAGTGCCGATTCTATCAAAATTAATTGATGATAAAGAAAGAAAGGCTATAGTTGTTGCTCCTACTAGAGAGCTTGCTATGCAAATTATGGATAATGTAAAGTTATTTTTGAATAAGGATAAAGATATTGACAAGGCCTTGATAATTGGCGGTGCTTCTATAAGAGAACAGCTTTTATCAATTAAGAAGAATCCAAGGCTTATTGTTGGAACTCCTGGAAGAATTAATGATTTTTTGGACAGCGGAAAATTAGATATTAGTGATTTTGATATTCTAGTTTTGGATGAAATGGATAGAATGCTTGATATGGGCTTTTTTGTTCAAATTGATGAAATTACGAAGAGAATTGCTAAAAAAAGGCAGACTATGTTATTTTCTGCTACGGTATCTAAAAAAATTGAAAAAGTTACTGAAAAATATTTGAAGAATCCAGTTGTTATAAAGGTTGGCGATACTAATCAACCATCCGTTAATGTAAGCCAGGAAATTATAGACCTTGAGAATGAGGAAAAATTTGAGGTATTACTTGAAAAACTTAGGGAAAATACTACGTTTACTTTAGTGTTCGTCAAGACTAAACATTCAACGGAAAGAATAGCTGATAAGCTTGAAAAAGAAAATATTATGGCTAAGGCTATCCATGGTGATTTGAAACAGAGTAAGAGAGCTAAAATAATTCAAGACTTTAGGGACAAGAAGTTTAATGTTTTAGTTGCGACTGACGTTGCGGCCAGAGGCTTAGATATACACCATATAGATACTGTTATAAACTATGATTTGCCACAGTCTCCAGAGGACTATATACATAGAATTGGAAGATGTTCAAGGGGAATGGAAGTTAAAGGCACTTCTATATCATTCTGTTGCAGAAATGAAAAAAAATTGCTTGAGGCTATACAATCTCTAATTAAGAATGGTGAGTATTCCGATGAAATTGGATTTAATGACGTTGATGAAAGACCCAAGAAGAGAAGGGGCAGAGGCTGCACTTCCAGCAAGTCTAAAAAGGGCAAAACCGGCGGCAATACTGAAAGCAACTCTAATAAAAATGAAGGCAAAAAAAAGTCTTCAAGTGAAAAAAATTCAGGATACGATATTGAGGGTTTAATGGGCATTAAAAAGAAGGGTGTTTCAAAACCTAAAAGGCAGTCTTCATATCTAATTTCAAAGACTACAGCGGCCGAAAGACGAAAAAAACTAGGCCTATAGTTTTAAAAAGTGGTATTTAAATACCACTTTTTTATATCAAATTAAAAATCTATGGTCATTTCAATTTTAGTTGACACATATTATCCGCTTTTGCAAAGAGATATTTAAAAATCAAATGAAGCAATATATAGATATTGTAAGGCTTGATTTTTAAATATATCAAAGCAAAAGTTAGGATAAGATGGGGTCTTGGAATTTTAAGGCTTTTTAAGATTACGGAAATATTTCAACTAAAATTAAAATGGCCATATGAGACTGTCTATTGATTTATCTGATTTTTTTGAACTTTCTGATGGGCCAAAAATTTCTGTAAGAAAGTCGCGGGGATGCCTGGTTATCTGAAAATTATGTTTTGGTTTTGGAGCGTTCGGTGCCTTTGCTATATGAAATTCATGCTTTTTAGATTGTTTAATAGGTTTGTCTATTGCCTTAACTTCAACATTAATTTTTGCTTTTTTAGTATCATAATCCGTTTCTCTTTTTGGATATGTAATTTTAAATCTTCCAGATTGAATAGTTTTTTGCGCTTTAGTTTCTAGAAGGCTTATCGTTTTTCTTATTTTAAATCTACCGAGTGTTAATTCCTCTGTATCAACAAACAAATTATTGGTGGCATTTGGTTCTGTTGATTTTGAATGTGATATTTTTAGTTCTGGTCTCGTTGAGTAATCAACAAAAATTTCTTCATTAAGTATAAATATTAAAAAAAAATTTATAAATATAAAAAAGTTCAGTTTTAAAGTTGTAATGCTATTCTTGAATTTTGTCAAGTAAAATTATGAACTTTTCTATTTTTTAATGAATGCTTGATATTAAAAAATATCTATATATAATGATAAATATAAAAAATTACCACTATTTTTATGAAAAAGGAACTATATCAAAAGTATATTAAGCTATTAAATCAAGAAATGGTTAAGGCTTTGGGATGTACGGAACCAATAGCAGTTGCATTGGCCGGTGCAAAGGCTAGGGAGGTTTTGGGGAAAATGCCCGAAAAGATGGTAATAAAATGTAGTCAAAATATAGTTAAAAATGTCAAGGGCGTTACAGTTCCAACTACCGGCGATATGAAGGGCATTGACACTGCCTGTGTTCTTGGGGCGCTGGCTGGCGATGCAAATTTGGAGCTTGAAGTTTTAAGAAATGTTAAAAAAGACGATATAAAAACGCTTAAAGAATTGCTGGCTAAAAAAATATGTAAAGTTGAACAGCTTGAATCTGGTGATAATCTTCATATAATTTGCCAGGTTGAAAACGGAAAAGATAATGCTGAGGTTGAAATATTGCATTCCCATTCAAATATTGTATCTATAAAGAAGAACGGAAAGACAATCTTTGAAAAAAAGGAATCTGATGTGGAATGTTCTAAAAAAATTGATTCTTGTATCCTAAAATTTGATGATATATATGAATTTGCAAATACCTTTGATATTAATGATTTAAAAGATCTATTTGATATGGAAATCCAATGCAATAATGCAATAGCTGAAGAAGGTTTAAAGAACGACTATGGCGCAAAGGTTGGAAAAACTCTATTGAAAAATGCTGGAGACAATATAAAAGAAAAGGCTAAGGCCTACGCTGCGGCCGGATCGGATGCTAGAATGAGTGGCTGTAATATGGCAGTTGTTATAAATTCCGGAAGTGGAAATCAGGGGATGACAATCCTATCAACCATTTACCAATATGCAAAATATCTAAATGTTTCTGATGAAAAATTATACAGGGCTTTGGCTTTGGCTAATTTAGTTGGGCTTTGGCAGAAATCTGGCATTGGCAAGCTGTCTGCATTCTGTGGCGCAGTTAGTGCAGCCAGTGCTGCAGGTGCTGCAATTACATATATGAAAGGCGGTACAAAGAAACAAATAGAAGATACGGTCATTAATGCACTGGCTTCAGCTGGCGGTATAGTTTGTGACGGTGCAAAGCCTTCCTGTGCCTTAAAAATAGCAACTGCGGTTGATGCTGCTATTATGTCAAGTGAAATGGCTATGGATGGAAATGTCTTTAAAAATGGTGAAGGTTTGGTTAAGGATAATGTTGAAAAAACGGTTTCAGCAATATGCAGAATGGCTAAAGATGGCATGAAGCCTACAGACAAAAAGATTCTTGAAATAATGATGGAGGAGTAATTTAATAGGGACTAGCACTGCCGTCCCTATTAAATCTATTCAAACATTGAATATACTGTACAATTATCCAGATTATCAACATTATGTTCAACAACATTGAATGTTATGGCGGAGGCATGGATAAATGTTTTTCCAGTATATATCATCAGATGGAATTGCTCATTTGAAACCTGTTTTAAAACTATATCTCCAATGCCTATATCCTTTACATCCTTAACTCTAAAAAATTTTGAAAATTTATCCCTTAAAATACTATAGTCTGGTTTTTTTGAATATACTACAGTATCATAGTGAGATAATGGTTTGCCGTTATATTTATATCCGAGCTCATCACATATACCGAATATCATACCAAGACAATCAACGCCCCCTTTATTATTTTGGTTTTTTTTAACTCTGCCCTGATACCTAAATTTAGTGCCAACCCAGGTTCTAGCCTGTTCTATAACCTTTTCCCTTGTAAATATATTCATATTATAGCACCTTCAGTAGTAATTCAATGCCTGGCAGATGCGGCTCGCCCCTGAAATTTATTGCATTATGAAATTTTTCACAGCAGGTTTTAAATTGCTTATCACATCCGGTTATTGCTTTAAAGGTATCGCCAATATTTAGTTTATATGGCAATTCGCTGGACAGCATAAATTTGCCATTATTAAATTGTTTAATTTCTGTCCTTTGTCCTATGTTTTCCCCGCTTGTAAATTCTATTATGCCATTTTCAAAATAACCCTCTGCTTTACTTAATATCGTATCGTTACTTGTCATAAACATTATGTTGTCTACTATGGAGTCAACAGCGCCTTCGTATGTAAAATTTACACTATTTAGTTTGCATTTTTTATCGCAAAATGTTGCTCTGCATAGCGGCGTATATACATCGCCTATAACCTTGTCTATTTCATCCTTGAGACCTTTTACATTTGCAATAAATGTATTATCTTTAAATTCTATATCTGATATTCTTCCATTCATCAATGAAAGCTTTCCCTTATCCAAATTTTCCAAATCAACTATAAACAGTTCTATGCTGGCGCCATCATATTTTCCAGACAAAATATCATTTGCACTTATCAAATCACTGCATATAAGGTTTGAAATTTTTACAGTGTCGTTATTTATATCAAGATTTGTATTCAGGTCGCTTATATCATTTGCCGAAAGTTGGTTGTATTCAACGCCATCATAGGTAAAATTTTCACTGGCGGTAGTAAATGCAAAAACTTCATTATTTTTTAAGGTTATTTTCCAACATCTAACTAGATTTGTGGTAGTATCCTTTATGATTTCTTTAAATTCATCTGTTATATTTTTCATTGCAATATATTATAGATTATAATATAAAAAATTATATCTATATCTATATACACGGAAGTATATAACTTAATTATTTTTTAGCCTTAATAAAGCTTAACATATTTTCAACATTATCAAATACTTTATCTTCACCAACTAAATCTATTATGCCAAATTTTTTAATTTCTGGATAGATTTTTTTTGGTATTTGCAATAATGAAACTTCAACATTTTTGCTTTGAAATGAACTAATAATCTTTTCAAGTATAATAAGTCCTGAAGCGTCTATTGTGGTAATATGCTGTAGTCTTATTATAGCATATTTATATAATTCTATATTTTCTTTAAATTCATTTTCAAATTTAGAAGAAACAGCAAAGAAAAATGCTCCATAAGGTTCATATATCAAAACATCTTCCGGAATATCTATTTTGTCTATGATGCTTCGTCCATTTTTGTTTTTATTTTTTGCACTAGTAAATTTCAAGTTTGAACTGTCGTACATATTGTTCATAAAAATAAATGATGAAACTATTAATCCTATTCCAATAGAAATTGTCAGATTAAAAGTTACAGTTAAAAATATAGTCAAAAACAGAACAAATATATCGGATTTTGGTGCGCGCAATAAATGCTTTATTTCTTTTAAATTGCTCATATTATAAGCAACAACAGCCAATATTCCGCCAAGTGTTGCCATTGGTATATAAGAAATTAAAGATGAGAAAAACAATAATATTAGTGCTAGAAATACGCTGTGCAGTATGCCAGCAACGGGAGTTTTTCCGCCATTTTTAATATTTGTGGCCGTTCTAGCTATTGCACCAGTTGCAGGAATTCCACCAACTAAAGGTGTAGCAATATTTGCTATGCCTTGAGCTATTAATTCTGTATTTGAGTCATGCTTAGAATTAGTCATGCTGTCAGCAACAACAGCACTTAACAATGACTCTATGGCTCCTAATAATGCAATTGTTAATGATGGGATAAATAATATTTTTATTATTTCAATATTTATAGTCGGCATTTCAAATTCTGGCAAAGAAAATTTTATTTCGCCAAATCTATCAGCTATTCTTTCCACTGGAAGATTAAAAATTTTTACAGTTAGTGTTGTTATAACTAAGGCAACAAATTGAGATGGAATTTTCCTTAAAAATTTTGGACATGCAAAAATTATAGCTATTGTTAATACAGATATGAATATTGCATAAAGATTTGCAGTCTTTAAATTTGTAAAATACGCATACCATTTATGCAAAAAATCAGATGGAATTTTTTCCTCAAAAGTTAATCCTAATAAATCAGGAATTTGTGTCGTAAAAATTAAAATCGCTATGCCAGCAGTAAATCCTATTACCAATGGCAAAGAAATAAATTTAATAAAATTTCCTAGTTTGAAAATTCCAAACATTACCAACAATATTCCAGATATAATTGTTGCCGTCATAAGTCCAGACAAACCATAATTTTGAACAATGGAATATATTAAAACAACAAAAGCACCAGTTGGTCCAGCTATTTGAAATTTAGTTCCGCCAAATGCTGACACTATAAATCCAGCTACAATTGCCGTAATTAAACTTTGATTTGGATTAACTCCACTAGCAATTCCAAAGGCTATTGAAAGCGGCAGAGCTACTATTGCTACTATAAGTCCCGCCATAACATCACTGATAAATAATTTTTTAGAATAATTTTTAATACAATTTAAACTTTCTACTTTCATTTACAAAATAAAGTTATTGCTTAAGATTAAAATACAATTTGCTATAAATTATACTATTTTTTTCATGTGAGTCAATAAAAATTATATTAATAAATACAGTATTGCAACGGTTTAAAAGTATGTTGAAATTTTGCAGCACCTATATAATTTATATTTTTTCTTGATTTAATATTTCAGACATTTATTTTATAAGTATAGTTAAATAATAAAAGTAAACCTAATATGAAAATCCAAAATTTGCGGGGGGGGGTCAAATTACTAAACTACTCAAAAACCTCCAAAAATAAAAATTTCGCTTTTTCTCTAATAGAACTATCAATAGTATTAATTATAATTGGATTGCTTGTTGCAGGTGTAACAGGCGGGGCGAGTTTGATTGAAAGTGCAAAGATGAAAGCTTTTATAGAAGAAGTAAATTCGCAAAAGCTAGCGATCAATGTTTTTTATGCTGCAAAAGGCAGGTATCCCGGTGATATAGACAATATTGGAAAATTTGGCAAAGAATCTGGCTATACATATGTAAAAGATGATTTTAAAGCTCCTTTTAATGATGGCTCTTATCTACCAAATGCTGAATCAGCGCCTTATGCTGAATTGTATACAGAGGGTATATTTGATTTTAAACCTGAAAAAGATAATAACAGATTTTATTCAAAAATATTTAAAGATGTTTTTTATTATTTTTATTATGCCTATAATACATCTGATGAAGAAGATCATATGGCTTATAATCGTTCAGCTGGTTCTCAAATTCTGCTTTCTCTATATGAAGGATATGATAAGGATCCAAAGATTGGCTTTAAACCAGAATTTAATAAAAGAGTTGATGAAAAAATAGACGATGGTATTTACAATAGCGGACATACAAGGTCTCATTGCCTTGGTGCTAAAGAGGGTGGTCACAATAGCTATGATGAAGCTATCTTAAATAAGAAAAAATGTGCAAGTTTTCATTTTATTTTAGATAAAATATAAATATATTAATTAGATTATACAAAAAGCTTGATTTTTAAAAGATAAATTAATATAAGATGTAGTTATTGAAGTATAATCCAATTACAAAATTTATGGGTGTTTTGTGAACTATTGTATTTCATATGATTAACCAACCCGTTAAAGAAAAAAATGACAAAAGAAAAAAGTTACTTAAGCGAAGATTTTGAAACATTACTCGCTGAATTTGAAAATGAAACACAATCCTTTGAAGAAGGAAGTGTTGTAAAAGGTGTTATAGTTGATATAGACGACAAAGCTGTTGGTATTGATATTGGTTCTAAATCAATAGGATATATTCCTATCAGCGAATTTAAAGATGAAGATATAAAAATCGGTGATGTAGTTGACGTTCTTTTAAATAAAATTGAAAACAAAAAAGGCGAACTTTTAATTAGTAGAGAAAGTGCTAGAAAATATCAAACATGGAATAATCTTAAGGATTACATGAACAATGGCACTGTTATTGAGGGTAAAGTTCTTGGTAAAGTAAAAGGCGGTTTTGCCATTGAATTAGGCGGCGTTATTGCGTTCTTGCCAAAAAGCCAAGTTGATACTGCTGACCTAGCAAACATGAATGGTCTAGTAGGTCAAAAGGATAAATTTATGGTTCTTAAGATTGATGACGTTAGAGGCAATGTTGTTGTTTCTAAGAGAGCCATCATGGATGAACAGAGAAATAAAGAAAGAGAGGAAATTCTTTCTAAAATTCAAGTTGGTGATGTTATTGAAGGTATCGTTAAGAATTTAACTGACTACGGTGCATTTATTGACTTCGGAAGCTTTGATGGTTTACTACACTTAACAGATATTTCTTGGTGCAGAGTTAGACATCCAAGCGATGTATTGAAAGTTGGACAAAATGTTAAAGTTCAAGTTATCAAATACGACCCTGAAACTAAGAAAGTTTCTTTAGGCATGAAACAATTGCAAGAGAATCCTTGGGAAACTATCAATACAAAATACCCAATTGGTAAAATTACTAAAGGTAAAGTTACTACTATCGCACAATATGGCGTATTTGTAGAAATTGAAAATGGTATTGAAGGTTTAGTTCACATCTCAGAAATGAGCTGGTTCAAAAACAACCTTTCTCCTTCTAAAGTTCTTTCAGTTGGACAAGAAATTGATGTTATGGTTCTTGATATAGACTCAGAGCACCACAGAATTTCATTGGGTATCAAACAAACTACTCCAAACCCTTGGAAAGAATTTGCTGAATCACACAAAGTTGGCGATATTCTTGAAGGCACAATTAAAAACGTTACAGAATTCGGTTTATTTGTTGAATTCCCAAGCGGTGTTGACGGATTAGTTCACGTATCTGATTTAGACAGCGAAGAAGATATTAAGAAATACGCTAAGAACGACAAAATTAAAGTTGTATTACTTGGTACTAACTTTGAACAGGAAAGAATCAGTATTGGCGTAAAACAATTAAAATGCGACCTTAAAGAAGAAATTAAAAAGTTTGAAAAAGGTGCAGAAGTTTCTTGTATCGTTAAAGCTGTTAAAAAGGAATACCTAGAGGTTGAAGTTGACTGCGGTCTTAAGGCTATCATCAAGAGAATTGACGTAGCTAAGGACAAGAAAGATCAAAAGACTGACAAATTCAAAGTAGGTGAAAAACTTGATGGAAGAGTATTTATATTTGATCCAAACACAGGAAAATTCCTAATCAGTTTAAAACCAATTTCTGATATTGAAGAAAATATTGAGGAAGAGGAAGAATTTGATATTGATCAATATACAGGTGCTGATACAGGCGCTACATTAGGCAGTGTATTCGGTAACCTATTTGAACAAATCAAATAATTTTAGACACTAAAATGTTAAATGGGCTGTAGTTTTGCTACAGCCTGTTTTATTAAGCTTTATAACTTGAAATATTCATCAATTAAATTTTGTAATTTTTTAATCTTATATCCATAGTCCTTTGCTGAGTTGATACCATTAATAAAAGATATTAAGCCTTTTAAAGATAATATAGCCATTTTGTTTTTTACTTTATGTTCCAAATAAAGTTTTATCAATTTTTTTTCTAATGTAAATATTTCATTTTCTATAATGTTATCAACACTATTTTCAATATTATTTATATCAGAAATTTTTTTATCTAAAGATTTATCTAGATTTTTTATTGAATTAATAGTTTCCATGATTATTTTTAAAATTAAACATATTTGTATTTATAACTAATAATTTTAATATCACAAAATCCTATAGCTAATATAATATTATCTATAGATAATAAAATTAATATTGATGTTCTCCAAAATATACTATGGACTATTGATTTTAGTCCTTCTGATATCTATATTCACAGCGCCTGACAAAAACTAAATAAATTATTTATTTAAATATTATTATTTTGTGAATGTGATGGGGCGGGGCGGCCGCAGGACTTTTTTCTTTTATATTGTGATTGGGCTTGGTGAGTGTGGTCATGGGCTGTTGTGGCAGTGGATTTGGTGGTGATGGTTAAGAAAAAAGTCCCAAGGCTTTGCCTTGCTATATTTTTTCATTTTTTTAAAGTCCGCCAAAACCGACAACCATAAAAATTTCGCCTAGGCTAAAAGACGGTGGTTAACTTTAAAAAAATGAAAAAATATAGCTGCGGCCGCCCCTGGTCTATAAAATAACTGTTGATAAATATATTTTAAATTATTAAAAATAATATTTGAAAATATTATAATTTATTCCTATATTGTAATGTAAATTATTAAACAAATACAATGCTTTTTGAAGATAATAAAACACAGCCGCTTGCTGATAAAATAAGACCTGATGATTTTTCGTTGATTACTGGTCAGGACCATCTGTTTGATGAAAATGGTATAATAACTAGGATAGTTGCTAGTGGGAAGATTCCATCAATGATATTATGGGGACCTGCTGGCTGTGGTAAAACTACAACCGCTAAAATTCTAGCTAAGAAAAGCGGTTTGGAGGTGGAGTTCATATCTGCTACAAATAGTGGAGCTAGTGATTTGCGTGCGATTTTTGAAAAGGCAGAGAAATTAAAAAAAGATGGAAAAGCTACGATTTTATTAATAGATGAAATCCATTGTTTTAAAAGAAACCAGCAGGATTTGTTTTTGCCGTATATAGAAAATGGAACTATAACATTAATAGGCGCAACAACTGAAAATCCTTCATTTGAATTAAATTCTGCCCTGATGTCAAGGTGCAGGTTGATAATATTTAATTCGTTGGATCAGAAGGCATTAATGAACCTGTTAGAAAGGGCTGAGGAAAAAGAAAACAAGAAATTGCCAATTGAGGAAGAGGCTAGGGCTACACTATGTGAAATATCGGGTGCAGACGGAAGATATCTGCTCAATATGTGCGAAGAACTATTTAATTCAAAGCTTAAAAAGCCTTTAAATAGCTCAGAACTGTTAAATTTCCTGCAGAGAAAAACTGCTAACTATGATAAATCAAGGGACGGACACTATAATTTAATAAGCGCACTGCATAAATCTGTTAGGGGCTCTGATGCGCAGGCAGCACTATATTGGGTTGCTAGAATGATGGTGGCCGGCGAAAATCCGCACTACCTTTTTAGAAGATTGACGAGGATGGCAATGGAGGATATAGGACTTGCTGATCCAAATGCTCTTTTGCAGGCAATAGCTGCACGGGAAGCCTATGATTTAATGGGAAGTCCTGAGGGTGATATTGCTATAACTAACCTTGTGATATACCTTGCAAACTGTCCAAAATCAAATGCTGGCGAGATTGCAATCAATAGTGTAATGCAGGCTGTAAAGGGACATTCATTCAATCCGCCTAAGCATATATTAAACGCGCCTACAAAAATGATGAAGGAAATTGGTTATAGCGACGGCTATATATATGACCATGATACGCCGAATTGTTTTTCTGGACAGGATTATTTTCCTGAAGAATATCCAAGAAGGATATTTTATAAACCTAATGAAAGGGGTTTTGAAAGGGAGATTAAGAAGCGTATTGAATATTGGGACGAATTAAGAAAAAAGCTAAAACACAGCATGGGTAAATAAATTTACGACTGAAATGGATAATTCTCAATTGTGCCGCCCATCCAAAATGGTTTGGCAACATTTGGCAATTGCGGCGAATGGTATTATTCGTACTAATAAATAAATAATATAGATTGCGGAAAATATGGTTTTTTAATTTATAATTTGCTAAAAAATTTCAAATTCTAGAATAAAATGTATTGTTAAAATCTGCAATTACTATTAATTGATGAAAAAAAGCTTTATTTTAAAAATATATTATTTTAATATATACCTACAGAATTATTAAAATAAACAATTTTTTGGGAAAAATATGGAACTTTTGAAAGGAAAAAAATGCCTGGTATTGGGTGTTTTAAATGATAAATCTATAGCTTGGGGTATAGTACAGGAAATGGCAAATCAAGGTGCTGAGCTATGTATGACCTATCTAGGTGAAGCGGGAGAAAAAAGAGTTAAACCTTTAGCTGAAAAATTGGGTTGTAAATTTACTTTACAATGCGATGTTTCTAAGGAAGAAGATATGGATAATTTATTTACTGAAATTGAAAAAAAGTGGGGTAAACTTGATTGTTTAGTTCATTCTTTAGCTTTTTCTGATAAAAATGAATTAAGAGGAAATTTTTCTGATACTACAATGAAAAATTTTGAAACAACAATGAATATTTCTTGCTATTCTTTAATTGCATTATCAAGAAGAGCTAGACCTTTAATGGAAAAAGCTGGTGGCGGTTCAATTTTAGCTATGACATATTACGGTTCTGAAAAAGTTATTCCTCACTACAATGTTATGGGTGTTGCAAAAGCTGCGCTTGAAGCATCTGTTAGATATTTGGCTGTGGATTTAGGAAGATCTAACATTAGAGTAAATGCAATCTCTTCTGGTCCAGTTAAGACTATGGCAGCATCAGGTATTGGTGATTTTAATTATATGTTAAAATATAATGAACTTAACTGTCCTTTAAAGAGAAATGTTACAATAGAAGAAAATGGAAAAACTGCTGTTTATCTATTAAGCGATATGTCTTCAAGTATGACTGGTGAAGTGTTGCATTTGGATGGTGGATACCATGTGGTTGGCATGAAGGATCCGCATACGGAAAATTTGGAAATACCTAAGGGTACGACTAATATTTGTTAAGATATAGTCAACCGACTTTTATCTTGCATAAGTTTTTCTAGCTTTTACTTTATAATATATTATAAAGTAAAAGCTATTTGGCTGTTATAGCAATTAATATTTTAATTGATATATGTATTTAGGAAGGTATTTGCCTTCCTATTTTTGATTATATGTTTAATCGTTTTTTAGTTTTTTGTAAATCGTCTGCAGCTGCAGGACTTTTTTCTTGCGGTGCTGTGTGGATTGGTGGATGCAGTAGATGCTAATAGCTTAAGGATATTTGTTGAATAACTACTCCATACCGTATTTTCCGCATATTATTTATTTTTTTATATGATTTAATGTTATGATTCATCTTCTGGCGCACAGAAATTCTCTCCAAGATAAACTCTTTGAACCTCTTTGTGGTGTTTGATTTCATTTGGTGTTCCAGACATTAAGATTTTTCCGTCATATACAATATAGGCTCTGTCAACTATTTTTAGAGTTTCTCTTACATTGTGGTCGGTTATTAGAACTCCAATTTCTCTATTTTTTAAATGTTTTACCATTGACATTATGTCGTTTACGGCTATGGGGTCAACGCCTGCAAACGGCTCGTCTAGAAGTATAAAGGATGGATTGCAGGCTAGTGTTCTTGCTATTTCAACCCTTCGCCTTTCTCCGCCAGACAACGCCAGGGCAGGACTTTTCCTTATGTGTTCTATTGAAAATTCTTCAAGCAGTGCCTTTAGTTTTCGTACCTGTTGTTTTTTGTCCTTTTCAACTATTTGCAATACGGCCAGGATGTTTTCTTCAACGGACATGCCTCGGAAAATTGAGTTTTCCTGTGGCAGATAGCCTATGCCCATTCTCGCCCTTATGTACATTGGCAGGGAGGTTATGTCCTGTCCGCCAAGCAAAACCTTTCCAGTGTCGGCACGGATTAGTCCAACTATTGTGTAGAATAGGGTTGTTTTTCCTGCGCCATTTGGTCCAAGGAGTCCAATGGCTTCACCTTTGCTTAGGTGGAGACTGATATCTTTTAATACGCTTTTTGTTCCATAATTTTTCTTTAAATTTAGGACTTCTAGTTTTGTTGGGCAAAAGTTATTGTTCATTAAACACCCCGTGTTTTTTTATTTTTAATATTTGATATGTACTAAATTTATATTAATACTATGATAGAAATTATAAAGTAAAAATCAATATATTTGTCAAAGGTTTTGTTATTTTATAATTATGACTTAAGTAACTTTTATGTGAATAATTTTTGATAATTATACTAAAAATTGTATAATATAACGCGGTTAAATTATAATTAGTTCTAGTATTTGTGAAGCTTTAATGGTTGAAAAAGGTAGTCTTGATAATAAACTGTATAGGTATATTTCTTCGGAGCATGGCTTGAAAGAACTTAAGGCTGCTATTGCTTCTATAGATTTAGAAAAATATCCGTCTATAAAAAAGAAGGCTATTTTGAGTACATCTTTCTTTTTGGATAACATATCAAGGGGCGTAATGCTTCAAAAAGAATTAGATGAAGAAAGACAAAAAGGTGAAGCTATTGAGAGATTAAACGAAAGATTGATAACTGACTTGCAAAATTCTGAGTCTAGGAATAAAGATTTGGAAAGAAGACTTCTTGAGGCGGAGCAAAGAATTTCTGAGATGGAGAAAAAAACTATAAATGATGAATTGTAAATTCAACGATTAAATGATGAACTTGTGGACAAAGATAGAACAATTTTAGAGCTAAATAAAAAACTAGAGGTCGCTAAAGTATTTGAAGAAAGGTTGAGAATTGTAAACGATAATCTTGAAAGACAAAAGAAAAATTTAGATTTGGCTTTGACAACACTTGGGGTTTCAGATGGTGGTAGGCGTACTGAAATTATTAGGTCTATAGCTGAGGACGACCAGCAGGCAATTGTAAAAGCATTTAGGGACGCTGGACTAGATTATATTATGTTTCAAAAAGAAATTGAATCTATTAGGCAAAAGTCCCAGTCAATTGAAGATAATAGGTCGGCTTTAGAGAGAAAATTAAATGAAGCATTATTAAAATTGGAAAATGAAAAAAGGGCTGGCATTGATAAAATTAATAAACTTGAGGGTTTGGTTAAAGCCTTAAATAATGATAAAATAATTCTACAGAATAGATTTGATGAACTCAAAAATGAATATGATGCCAGCAGGAGGTTGAGTCTTTTTTCCCAAGAGCTTGCATTGGAAAAAGATAGGATTGCCAGAGAGAATTTGGATAGGCTGCAGCTTGAACTTGATAGAAAACAAAAGGAGCTAGAGGCTGCCAATAATGATTTGTTAAAAGAAAAGCAGAAAGTGGAAGAGATAAATTTAAGGCTGTCAATTTTAAAAGAAGAGCTTGTTGAAAAGGACTTAAGAATAAAGAATCTTGAATCTGAAAGCGGAAAGGGTGCAAATGCTAGTTTGGAAAATAATATACATGTATGCTACTCATTTACTGATGGCAATGGGAATCAAAAATATCCATTTCCGCTGACTAAGAATGACAAAACTCTAGATCCCGTTATGATAAGAGTTCGCGAGAAGGCTTCTATGAAAAAAGATGACCCTATCAATCCAGAACTATTGAACCAGGTCTATAGAAAAGTAACTGCTGACGGGGCAGAAGTTGGATTATTTGGTGTTCTTTCCTCAACCGCAGAAGGGAAACAGGTAATAACGCTTGCTGAATTAGGAAATGCAAGCAAAGGCTTTAAATTTGAACTAACTTTGGAAGATGGAAATTCTTGGATATTGACTTCAACGTATGATAAGGAACCAGGATATGAAATTCATGATTATTCAAGCGGCGTATTAATTAACCTAGAAGACTATGGAGGCGTAATTACTGTAAAAAAGAAGCAGCTAGAAGTCTACAGGGATATTCAATTAGCAGATAGGGAAATGGCAAGAGGCAGTGATAATGCGGAAGTTGCCAGTGTCCTGGGCGGTTAAAATTTTTTCCGATTAATCCGAAACCTATTGTATTTTTTGAAATGCCATATATTATAGAAAGTAATGTTAAATTATTATTTGTATATGCTAGGGTTAATGGAGTGGGTTAAAAATGATTGGAAAAATAATAGATTTATTTTTCTTATGGAAACAACTAATATGCTGGCTAATATTTTGGCTATGTCCTATATGTCTATCCTTTTTCCAAATATTAATTGGTGGTTGCTGTATTCTTTTTATATAGTTGGATCAACAAGCGGAATAATATTTGCATTAAAAAGAAAAACCATGCCACTTTTAATTCTATATACAACATTTATATTTTTTAATATAGTTGGCCTAATAAGACTAATCTATAGTGCACTTTTTATGTAGCTGCACTATTTATTTAT
>CALXSC010000059.1 GCA_944391025.1 uncultured Rickettsiales bacterium | reverse complement strand
ATGTTCTTATGTGGTCAATGTCCTTGTTTCCGGTTGTGTTTGCAGCCATGTCGCTCATTACAACGTCGTATTTTTCGCCGCCGATTTCGTCCATTATTCTTTTTTCAGCCTCTGGAGCTAAAAAATCCTGTTGAATAAATTTTACGCCTGGCAGCTGCTGCATGTCTAGTATATCTACGGCAAGGATATTGTCCTTTCCGACTTTTTCTGATATTACTTGACTCCATCCGCCTGGAGCTGAACCTAAATCAAGAACTTTGTTTCCCTTTTTGAAAATTTTAAACTTGTCGTTTATTTCAAGTATCTTGAAGCTGGCTCTGGAGCGATAGCCCTTTTGTTTTGCCAAAGCAACGTATGGGTCATTTATTTGTCTCTCAAGCCATCTTGTGGAAGATACTTTCCTGCCTCTGGCAGTTTTTATATTCTTCTTCGGTTGTTTAAAATTTCCAATTATATTACTCATTAATATATCACTTCTAAAATTTCATATTCTCTAATGCCGGCTGGGGTTTTAATTTCAACCTCGTCGCCTTTTTTCTTGCCAACTAGAGCTTTTCCAACAAGTGATTCAATGGCTAATATGCCTTTGCTAATATCAGATTCAAATTCACTTAATAATTGATATGATATTTCTTTATCAGTATTAAGATCTAATAATTTGACCTTTGCACCAAAATTTACTATATCGCCAGCGAAAGATTTAATATCAACCACATCGGCATTAGCGAGTCTTTCTGATAGGTTCGCTATCATTGCCTCTATAACCTTTTGTTTATCTTTTGCGGTAGCGTACTCCTCATTTTCGCTTAAATCTCCTAATTCTATCGCTGCACCAATAGCCTTAGATACCGCTGGTCTTTCAACTGTCAATAGATGATTTAATTCATCCTTCATCTTCTGATGACCTTCCTTTGTTATTTTAAACCTTTGCATATACTTTCAATTTTTTTTAATAAATGTGGTATTTTTAATCGGCAATTAAAATTACTCAATTTGATTTCCAAAATACACCCAATTCTGTTTTTTAACAGATTTGTGCGATTTAATTTTATAAACCAAATTGATGTAAGATTTTCATAATTCAACTAAATGTTGAATACTTGAATCATACCACCCACTTATAATAATATAATATTGAATATTTTTTATTTCAAGTATTTTATGATTTAGAATAATTCATTATATTTCCATTTTATATAATCTTTAGCTATTATTGAAGCATTTATAAAGTTATCTTCGTTAATCAAATTTTTATATCTTTCCGGGTTATCATTGTGCAATCTCTCAACCTTTCCGTTCTTATGCAATATAATGAGAAAATCTATATACTCATCAAATATCCTATTGTCGTCTACTATTTTTTTATATTTTTCGCTATAGTATACCTTGTCCCAATCCAATGTTTCTGCGGTTAATGCAGATTTTAATAATTCTTTGCCGCCTTCATACATATTGAATGCTTTATCAATTATTTTGAAATCCTTTTCAAAATAGCAGAATAGCATGGCTCTTAAAAATGATGTTTCCCTGCTGCACCAATCCATGAAAAAAGATACCTCGCTTGTTTTGTACAGTGCGATGAATTCGCTATTTTCATTTCCCGGAAATAGGCAAAGTGGTTCTGGAAAATAGAATGGCGGATATCTTAGGTTTATCTTCCTTTTTTGTATTTTTTTCTTAAGCTTTTCTAATTCAATATCTTCATTTATTTCCTCGTCATCATTAATCCTTATTGAATAGTTAAATGCAAAATATTTTGCGCCGCTGTCTCTTATATTTTCAAGAAGGGACCATATATTTGATATTGGAAGATATTGCGGCATATTTACGCAAATCGTTAAGTCATTTTTTGGCAGCACCTCATTGCTTGCATCCAGCGTTATAAATAATTTATTTTTTTCATTTCTGAAGTACTGCCTATTGTTTCTGATTGCTTCATCAACTATATCTACACCAATATAATTAATATTTTTATCCGAAAGAGCTATACAATTTTCTATATCGTATTCGGTTCCGCATTGAACTTCAAGTATCGTATTAATATCATTGCCAAGCAGTTCCTTTATTGATGTTATATATTTTTTTGTTACAGTCGCCATAATTTTACCTATATTTTATTAAATAAACTATTTAATTTTTGTTCAAAATTATAAATATTTTCATACAATTCTTTTAAAATATCTATTTTTGTAATCAAATTGCTATTTATTGCATCCTCAATTGAATCTATCTCTATTACTGTATTGTCTTCAGGTTTTTCAACAAATATATCAGCCTTTCCATATAGTCTTGGGAGCGAGTCTTCAAAATATTCTCCATCTTCTGATTTTTCAAGTTCTGAAATATATTTATCTATTATTTCTTTTTTTAGGAACAGAAGATTATTTATCACATATCCTGATAAGGCTTTTTTTTCAAAACCCAATAGCCTATTGCTATTGAATTTTATGTTTTTATATTTTTCCTTAAGAAAAAGCATTCTTCTATACTTATATCCTACGACTATAGCTATATCGTCTATTCCTTTATCAATAAGATATCTTATGCTTCTTTCAATCAGTGCTTTCATTTTTTTGAAAGTATTTTCTTCATTTTTTTCAATGCTTCTATCGCAATAAACCCCATATGGCTTTAGACATATTGCTATCTTATCTTTCCATTCATCCCAATCCATATACCTTTGATAATATGGATTAAATGTAATTATTACATCTATTCCTAATTTTAATAGATCAAGCTTTGATCCATTTTTATAGTAGGTATAAACCGCTATATTCTTATTAAAGTCATTTAAAAAATCGTTATATGTCCCGTCTATATTATCTGCTTCCTTTAAGATTGATATTTTAAAATTTTTGTCTCCGCAGCATTCTTCAAATAGCGTTTTTACAGATGACCATTTGTCATATGTATGTTCATTGCTTATAAAGAAAGATATGTGTATTCTATTGCTCATTTTTATAAACGTTATTAAAAATATTTTTTACTTCATCTATTTTTAAGGTTTCTTGCCATTTTTCAAATACTCCAAAATCTGTATGTGATCTTAATGTTTTTTTTCTAAAATCTACACCTGAAAACCTTTCATAGTCCCTTAATGTTCTTTTTGTTCCTAGATTATATATTTTAATATCTATTAAAGCGTCTTCATTATCTATTTTTTCCATATTGAATATTTCGTATTGTCTTAGTTTTGATATATTATCATTTTTATTATTTACATTTATTAATCTTTTTTGTTTTTTTTCTCCATTGTTATATAGGTGGTAGATAATTATATCATTAAAATAAAGTATATCCCAGCCATTTGTAAATAGTCTGGCTGCAACTGTAGGCTCTTCTCCAAGAAAAAACAGATATGGATCATATTCTATTTCTTTGATAAAATCTGAAGTGGTAAATGCGAAATGCGCAGAAAAACCAGCTATATTTGAGAAATTTTTTATATTATTACCGCCGTTGCATCTTATAAATCCAGAGTCAAATAATAATTTTGTGCTGCCAGGGTTTGTAAGATATTTGATGTTTTTGCCATCTATATATTCATAGCCTGGCAAATACGCAGTAAGAATTAGTTTGACCTTATTTTTTTCTTTAATTTGCTTTTTTAGGTTTAGCACTAAAATTTCGTCCCAATTTTCTTTAAATCTCATGTGTGAATCAATCATTAAAGTCCACTTTTCATTATTATATAATTTTTGCACTCTATTTCTAGCCCAGCAGCATCCTTGGCTTTCCCTATAGTCAATATTGTCTATTCTCAACTGTTCAGGATTAGAAAAAGGAATTTTGAAGAGATGGCTGTCTTCATTATTTAGCATATCGTATTGATGGCAAATACCAACAGATATATTTTTTGGATTTTTTGCTTTTTTAAATAGATCCTGTAAAGTATACTGCAATTCCGGGTCGCGATAGCTTGCTATTTGAACGAAAATTGTGTCCTCAGTTGTATAACCTTCCATGAAAAATAAAAAATACTTTAATTAAATATCATAATATAAATCATTAATTTAATATCAAGTAAAATAATAAAATTTATATTTTTTCAGATATTTTCTAAATTTTTTTAAGTTGTGATATAAAAAAATCTTGCTTATTTAATTTATAAAAATACACTTTTAAGTAAGTATAATAAAAATATTTTTAATATGTCAGTTTTGGTTGGAAAACAAGCTCCAGGATTTACATTATCGGCAGTTATGCCTGATAATTCAATAAAAGAAGACTTTAATTTTAGTGATTATATAAAAGGAAAAATAGCAGTTCTTTTCTTTTGGCCCGCAGATTTTACTTTTGTGTGTCCATCTGAAATTATTGCTTTCAATAATAAATTGGAAGAATTTAATAAAAGAGGCGTTGTCATAGCCGGATGTTCGGTTGATAGCCAATATGTTCATTATGCATGGAAAAATACTCCAGTGGAAAAGGGTGGCATTGGAGAAATTAAATTTCCAATGTTGGCTGATATTACTGGTGAAGTGGCTAAGCAATATGATATATTATCAGATGCAAAATTGGCATACAGAGCAACATTCTTAATTGATCAAAATGGCAAGGTTGTGCATCAAATAGTAAATGATTTGCCGCTTGGCAGAAATATTGATGAGGTTATAAGAATGATTGACGCATTATTGTTTACTCAACAATATGGCGAAGTTTGTCCTGCAAACTGGAAAAAAGGAGAAGAAGGTATGAAGGCTACAGTTGAAGGCGTTTCTGAATATCTTTCAAAACATGCAACTGACCTATAGTAAATATGGTTTGTTATTTGTAATAATTCTATCAAATGATGGGATTATTTTTTTATAATTTTAAAATATTTCTTGTTTTATTTTGATATTGGTGTAATTTTAATAATACTTTGATAAATAAGAGATATGACTGTAGGGTATATAAATAATATTGAGACATTTGGCACTGTTGATGGACCTGGTATTAGATATGTAATATTTTTACAGGGTTGTCTATTAAAATGCAAATATTGCCATAATAGGGATACTTGGGAAAATGATCGCTATAGAAAATCTGAAACGCCAGAAGAAACATTTCAAAATATTCTTAAATATAAAAATTATATTAGGAACGGAGGGGTTACGGTTAGCGGCGGAGAACCGCTAATTCAAGCTGAATACTGTTTGGAATTGTTTGTGATGCTAAAAAATAACAATATACATACGGCACTTGATACATCTGGTGTAATTTTAAATAAAAGGGTTAAAGAATTATTAAAATATACAGATTTGGTGCTTTTAGATATAAAATCTATAGACAGCAAAAAGTATAGGGAGCTAACCTGTGGAAATCTAAGCGATACTCTGCTTTTTTTGGAATATCTAAAATCAATAGACAAGAAGGTGTGGATTAGGCATGTTATAGTTCCAACAATAACGGACGATGATGCTGACTTGGAAAAACTAGCTAATTTCTTAACTGGATATAAAAATATAATAGAAAAAATAGAACTGCTGCCATATCATACTATGGGAGTTGTAAAATGGGAAAATATGGGTATGGAATATCCTCTAAAAGGCATAGAACCTCTATCGCTTAAAAGATTAAATAGTGCTAGGAATATATTTAAAAAATATGGATTTAATATGTAAAAGTAATTGTTTTTAAAAAAATAATATTTATTCTTATGTTAGTTTTTTAAATTAGAAAATTTAGGAAAATATGGGAAGCTATAAAGAATATGGGGAACATTCTATAAGGACTGAACTTAAAGGACTTCAATCTGTACTTGATAACTCAATAAATGATACCTTTGAAAAGGTGGTTAAAACTATCTTAAAAACTGATGGCAAAGTTATATTGAGTGGCGTTGGCAAACCAAGTTATTTGGCCCATAGGGTCGCCGCAACCCTTGCTTCCACAGGTACTCCAGCATATTATGTTCATGCAAATGAGGCGAGCCATGGTGATTTAGGTATGATTTCCAAGAATGATACCGTTATTTTATTATCAAATTCTGGCGGCTCTAAAGAAATAAATGATATAATAGCCTACTGTAAAAGGTTTGATATAACTTTAATAGGTATTACCAGAAATCCACAGTCATTTTTAGCACAGGCAGCAACTATACCGGTTGTACTTGAAAATGTTGAACAAACTAATGCGGTAAATTCTCCAACAACTTCTGAAATAATGATGCTTGCCTATTTAGATGCTGTGGCAACTGCTTTAATAAATGCAAAACACTTTGGCAAGGATGACTATAAAATTTTTCATCCAGGCGGCAAGCTTGGTTCAGCGCTTTTAAAAGTTGAAGAAATAATGCACAGGGGCAATGAACTGCCATTGGTTCATGAAAATGATTCTATGGAAAGTATAATAAATACAATGATTGAAAAGCCTTTGGGATGCGTTGGCATATTGGATAAAAATGACAGTTTGATTGGCATAATTACAGATGGTGATTTTAAAAGGAAAATTATTCAATACGGTGATTTAATGAAAATGAAAATAACAGATATAATGACTAGAGATCCAATCACTATAAATAAAGAGGCATTTGCATTAGATGCTGTAAAAATCATGCAAAAAGGTGTTGGCAAAGATAATAACTATATTCAAGTTTTGTTTGTTACTGAAGACTATGAAGACATCAGAAAAGTTGTTGGTCTAATCCACATTCAGGATTGTTTGAGGGCTGGTGTTATTTAAACTGTTGATTTTATATTTTTATATGCTACAATATATGATTATTAATAAAAAAATGTAAAATGGAACTATTTAATTCTATAGAAGCAACTTCTAGAAGAAGTAGAATTATTGATGGAAAGATTGCCAATGAAGTAAGCGTGGCAGCATCAAGATGGGAAAAAAATAAAAAAAAGTTTGACATATTTAAGCAAAAAACAAAAAGTTTTTTCATGAATGCGTCAATTACTTTTCAAACCATACCTGACTACGACAAACCAACTAATTATTCATTAAATAGAAGCATTAGTGATGTAGCTAAAGTAACAGACGAGCTTGATAGCAGGTTGTCAGAGAGAGAAATTGGTTTTTTTGATAGGTCTAAAATTATTACGAATATTTTAAGGGCTTTTTCAATGTTAACTTTTCTGAAGCTGATATTATTGTGCTTGCAGATCAACCTTTTAAAATATTAAATAAACATTTTGACAAAATAACTAATCTATTCCTTGATGGCGCTGTTCTTAAAACTGAACAATTGAATTATGTAGCACAGTATATTGGCAATATAATAAAAAATGGAATTTTTGATGAAAAACTAGCTGATTTATTTAATGGTCTTTCTGAAGATAGGGAAAAAGCTATTAAATTTTTAACTACAGTTTCACAAAATTTAGATGTTATAAAATCTATGGGAGATGACTTTCAAAAAACAGGTGAAATTATTTCAAAATATATTGATTTAAATATCGACCTAAACCAAACAATAGCTAACGCAAAGTCAAATGGTTTAGACAATCAAAATATTGCTGATATTATATCATCATTGTATGAATTAAATATGGATAATGAAAATAATATAGCAGATTCTTTAAATATGGTAGAGCTTGTTTTACCGGCTGCTAGTTCATTAATTAACAGCGGAGAAGTTGAAACATATAGTTTATGCAAATTTATATCAAAAGCTACCAATAGAAGCTTTAGTAGGAATAATATAAAAAATATTATATTTACAGCTATTTCTGGAGAATATCACAATGGAATAGCTCTATTTAATTCAATAAACAGTAATATTGATTCTATATACGCTTTAGTAGAACAACAAAATATTGAAGTTGATAGCATTTTTAGACTCTTATTAAATTTATCAGAAAGGGGATTGGATGATAATGCTATAAAAAATGTATTTTCTTCAATTGCCAATGAATACAGGGATAATGCAAACGGTATAATTAATAGCCTAAATGACAATATATCTTCCATAGCCAGAAATGACAATATTGCCGATGTAATTAAATCTTTTAATATATTGTTAAACTATGGACTGGATAAGAAGCAGATATCCGACATAGTGGAATTTAGAAAAGATGAAATTAGGGATAATACGCTAATTATCTCTTTATATCCGCACAAATTAAGCAATACTTTTTCAATACCAAATGCAATGTTTGGATTAGAAAATAAAATTGATGATATTAAGGTTAATGAAATGAACGTTAGTTTTGGAATTGGAACGTTAAAAAATACACATGGACTTTCTGCTCAAGTTGTGCCTACAATTGTATTTAGCGGCTCCCCATTGGCTGATAATCAAAAAATTGAAGTTAAACTTGGATATGAAATGAATCCAATTGATTTTGCAACAAGTGTTAAAAATATAGGTTTTGAGGAAACGCTATATTTGCCGCAATACAGAGACCTATTATATCGCAATGGATCAGATAGAATATCTTTAGTTACAAAAGATAGCAATGGTGTTGATGTTGTTGATAGCAATCTAATAGGTAAATTTAGATTAACAAACAACCCTACATTAAATATGGTTTTTGATAATCTTTCGCTATCAAATAATAAAAGCTTATCAAGACAATAAATCCAATAAACTATAGATTTTTTCTATAGTTTATTTTTTTATATTTGCCAAAATATCTTTTAAAATACCTATATTTTTTCTTCTATTTTCTAATAGATTATATAATTCGCTATTTTTATTTACACATACTACCGGATTATAGTTTGGCAATTTAAAACTGTTTTTAATCAATATATTTAAAACTGTTTTTTCATCCTTTGATAAATTTTTGCCACTACTAATAATCCAATCTTCTACCATATGTGGGTTTGCTATAATTTTTCTTAGTATATCTGAGCTTGACTTAAAATCAATTCCCATACTAGCCTCATCGGTTTGCATATCGTTTAGCTCTGCTGTTGCTTTTCTTGTATACACCGATTCTGGAATTTCTGGCATAATACTACATAGTGCGAAAACTTCATCCTTTGTAAGCAGTCCTATAGGGCTAAATGCGCCGACTGAATCACCGCCCTGTATTGTATAATATCCAAATAGGTCTTCTGTAGCATTTCCAGTATTTAATACCCAGTTGTAGATTTTTTTATCATTTAATACAGCGCTTATTTGCATTAATAATACTCCTCTAAGTCTCGCCTGCATATTTTCGTAAGCTAGACTATTGTCCTCCATAGGTATTCCAAGAGATTCAAGCTGTTTTTTGTAGGCATTTAGTCCATCATACACAATATCGTTTGCCCAATGGAGTTTAACGCCAAGGTTATCGCATAGCTTTTGTGCGTCTGATTTTGTACCTTCGCTGTTGTGTTTATATGGGATTGATACTGTAAATACAGATTCATTTCCAAGCGCCTCTGTAACCAATGAAAGAATTGAACAGCTATCGCTTCCTCCACTTAGTCCTAATGTAAACCTATATTTTTGCTCAGTTTTATAATTTTTCCTAAGCCACTCAACTATGGAATTTTTTAATTTAACAGCCTGTTCCTTTGTTGAAAAATTTCCTATTTCCTGCATTTTCTAATTTATTATTTATTCTAAAAATTCTATATTTTTATTTATATCGCTCGTAAAGTCATCTATTGAAGTTCCATATACGACATATTCTACAACCGGTCTATCTCCAAAATAGAAAAATATATGGGATACTGGCAGTTTTCCGGAATATAATCCCCATGTTGGATCAATAGAAATCCACTCGCCGTTTGCGTAGACAAGGTTCCATGCGTGGTTTTCAAATTTATTTTTCTCTGTATCGTAACTTACGCCAGAAACTATAACGGATGGAATGCCCGCAGTTCTTAATAGATTATTATACAGTATTGCATAATGGATGCAAACACCCCTGCCCATTGACAATATTTTCATTACATCCATATCTTTGCCGAGATAATTCATATCATATTCTATATGTTTATTAACCCATTTTGCCAATAGAATATATAGTGGCAATTGTTCAGTGCTATTTGATTGTATTGTATATATTGTATTATATAAATCTCTAGATAGTTTTTCATCTATTTCAAGATATTTACTAGGGTCAAGTTTTATCCAGATTTTGCTGTCAAAGTCATTTCTAAAAGTTGCATCAACCTTTACCTGCACCGTTGAACCGTTTATACCCTTAAAGTTTATGTCTATATTTTCATCATTCTCTTTTACTGTGGTAAAAATTTTATCATAGTTTGTCTGTATATCATAACTATCAATTATATTGTTTCCATTTTTAAAATATGTTGGTATGCTTACATCCATCTTAGATATTTTTTCTTTTCCAATAATATTTGTTAATACTTGGACATTCCACTTAGCTTTTCTCAATGTTAGATAGAAAAAATCAGAAATTCCTCCAGCTGGAACCTTTCCTTTCCATGTATATATATTTGAGTTTTGCGTAAATTTTGGATTTAATGAATATACTGCCAAGGAACTTGGAACTTCAACAGTCAATATGGCTTCAGCATCCTTTGTAAAAGCCGGTAAAGCAACATATTCATGCCTTGTATATTTTACGTCATTTTGATTGAACTGTGTATATTTAAATTCAAATTCCATCTGTTCACCATTAAAAGCTTTTCCAAATTGAAATTTTAACTCATTATTGCCAAATAATGTCCTAAATTCCTTTCCGATTACTTTAGCATCAAAAACTTCAACCTTTAATTTTTTATCAAAAATATAGCTCCATTCACTATAGTAATAGTTTCTTTCGGCTTCAATTCTTACCTTCATTTTTACAGTTACTTCCCGTCCAAAGTCTGTAAATTTAATATATTGGTCAAATTTTGTTATTACAATATTTGCAAAGGCAGTATTTGAAATAAAAAATATTATTAATAGATATAGTATTTTTTTCATGCTTTTTTATTTAAAAAATTCATTAAATGTTGGATGCTTTTTATCTTTTTCAGAAAGTATTTCACTATCTTTCCTGATTTTCCAATCTATGTTTAAAGATGGATCGTTATAGATTATGCCGCCTTCACTTTCCTTGTTATAGATATTATCGCATTTATATGAAAATATTGCAGTTTCAGAAAGCACAGAAAATCCATGGGCAAAACCTCTTGGAACCATAAACTGCAGTTTGTTTTCTCCAGTTAGTTCTACGGAATAGTGTTTTCCAAAGGTTTTTGAATCCTTTCTTATGTCAACGACAACGTCTAGAACTGTGCCATGCAGACATCTTACTAATTTAGCCTGGGCGAACTCTCCCTTTTGAAAGTGCAATCCACGTATTGTACCATAGGATGATTTAGATTCGTTATCCTGAACAAACTTATAGTCTATACCAGCTTCTCTATATTTTTGTTCATTATATGTTTCGTAAAAATATCCCCTTTCGTCTTTGAATATTGCTGGTTCTATTATGTATAATCCATCAAATCCAGTTTCTATTATTTTCATTTTATTTAATATTTATTATTAATCCCTAAGTAATTTTAATAGATATTTTTTGTAATCTATACCGTCTTTTAACTTTTCTGCAGTTATTTTTAACTCTTCTCTTGTTATAAACCCTTGATTATAGGCCACTTCTTCAAGACATGCAATTTTTATACCCTGTCTTTTTTCAATCATTTCAACATAATTTGAAGAAGCCAGCAGCGAATCAGGAGTACCAGCATCTAACCAAGCCGTTCCTCTTTTTAAGATTTCAACATTTAGTCTGTCTTCATCTAGATATAATTTATTTATATCGGTAATTTCAATTTCTCCTCTAGCGGATGGTTTTAGATTTTTTGCCTTTTCAACTACATCTGGAGTATAGAAATACAAGCCAACCACAGCATAGTTAGACCTAGGCTGCTTTGGTTTTTCTTCTATTGACAGCACCTTGCCAGATTCATCAAATTCAACAACGCCATATCTTTCTGGATCTGATACCTTATATCCGAAAACTGTGCTAGTTTGATTGTTTAGCATATTTGATTTTATATTATCAATTAAATTTTCGTCCATGTAAAAAATATTGTCTCCCAATATCAAACATACGTTTTCATTTCCTATAAAATCAGCGCCTATTATGAATGCCTCAGCAATGCCATTTGGTTTATTCTGCACCCTATATTGCAGCTTAACTCCAAATTTTTTTCCATCACCAAGATATTTTTCAATATTTGGCGTATCTTCAGGTGTAGATATTATTAAAATATCTTTGATGCCGAATGACATCAGGGTTGCTAGAGGATACGAAATCATTGGCTTATCATAAACGGGCAATAGTTGCTTGCTAATAACAGTAGTTAATGGGTAGAGCCTTGAACCGCTTCCGCCAGCTAAAATAATACCTTTCATGCTTTAAATTATTTTTTTTGAACTGGTTTATAGTATTATATATAAAATATTATTTTTCAATTAAAAATCATAAGAAAATTCTTTATTTTTAAAATTTTATTTATATATTCAAAATAGACGATTGTTAATTTTATATAATAGCTATAATGAATTACAAAACAAGACCCAAAATTAACCCTAAAATAATATTTAATAATCTATTGCCAGATACAAAAACATCTTTAATTATTGGAAAAAACAATTCTGATATAGTTGAAATATTGAAATCAAAGAAAATTGAATATAAAGAATTTCAGGATGAGGATGAAAAAGCAATTGTTGAATTTTTAAGTCAACAGGAAGACAAGAAGTATGATGTAGCAATATTTAATTTTGAACTTTGTAACTACCATAGATTAAAAAACATAATTAATCTACTTTTAAACAAAAGTAATTATTCTATAATAAGATTTAGAAATCATAATGTCAGTCCTGTAAAAATTACAAAAAAAAGAAGAATATGCAGAATCATTAGGCATGAAAAAATAAATGTTTTTAAAAAATTCTATTCCAAAAAGAATTTTATTACTAAAAATATATTATTTAAGCCATTTGCCTACTATACAGTCTACTTTATGACGAAAAATAAGCCGGCTTTAAATTTTGAAATATGTATCACAGACAAAATTAAAAAAATTTTATTTTCAAAAAAAGAAGCTGAAAAATTAGTAATAAATAAAAAATAAAATATATGGAAAATAAAAAATTAGATTTTTTAGAAATCGTGCCTAATACTGTGAATAATTTGTTTATATTGCTGCATGGATATGGTTCTGACAATGAAGACATGCTCAGTCTTGGCTTAACCTTTAGGTCTCTTTTGCCAAATACTGCTATTGTATCAGTTAATGGACCATGGGAAGCTGATAAAGGCGGCGGATACCAGTGGTTTTCACTTAGGACAATGAATCTCTTCAGTATTTTGAGAGAAATTAAAGTTTCATATAATTTATTGAACGTATTTATAGATGAACAACTTAAAAGATTTTCCCTAGAGGACAAAAACCTGCTTCTTGGCGGATTTTCCCAAGGGGCTATGATGAGTTTATATACAGGCGTTAGGCGTAAGTCTGACCCACTTGGCGTGCTGTCGTTTTCCGGCATGATGCCTGATACAATAGATACATTAAAGAAAGAGCTGACCTCAAGGCCAGAAACTCTATTGATACATGGAACAGATGATAAGACAGTCCCATTTAATAGCCTTGAAAAGGCTGAGAATTTACTAAGAGAATTTGATGTGCCATATGAAGCCCACTCAATACAGGGCATGGGACATACAATAGATGATGAAGCTTTGGAATATGCAGCAGAATTCATTAAAAAGATTTGCAATAAAATAAATTAGTTGACAATTGATAGTTGATAGTTGATATTTTTTAAAACAAAAAATAAAAAATATGGTAAAAAGTATTATAAAGGAAAAAAGTTTTGAATTTGCTATTAAAATTGTAAATTTATATAAAGAATTAAATGAAGAAAAAGAATTTGTGATATCAAAGCAATTGCTTCGTTCTGGAACAAGCAT
>CALXSC010000058.1 GCA_944391025.1 uncultured Rickettsiales bacterium | reverse complement strand
CCCCCAGTCTAACTGGGGGTTTTAGATTACAATAAATGGGTGAATTTCTAGTTCACCCAATATATTTTACTTCAAAAATCTGCTAAATTCCTGCAGGACAGCCTTATACAAATTTTCTTTAAATTCTGGTACGAATTTAATAGCATCTTTTTTTGATACTAATTTGTAATTGCTAAATTCCTGTGGTTCATCAGTTGTTTTATATGAAAATTCGCTATTATCTCCAAGAAATTTAAATAGAAAGAATTTCTTCTCCTGACCAATAAATCCATGCTTTATCTGGTTATTTGGAAAATTATATTTTATAAAATCTTTGGTCTGGCTAATTAATTCTAGTTTATCTTTTTCTATTCCAACTTCCTCCTTCACTTCTCTATAGGCTGCATCTAGAGCCTCTTCTCCTTCATTCATACCGCCCTCTATAGATTGCCAAGATTCTGGAAAATCCATTCGTTGAAATAGGTATGTTAAGCCTTCATTATTCATTAAAATGGCTCCAACAGCCTTTCTATAATTATATTTTTTAATCATTGGCAAAGCTTTTTCAAAGTTTTCTTTAGTTATAGAATAGCATAGAGCGTGCATGCCGGAAAATAATACTCTTTCTCTGTCAAATCTAGCCCCAACCTTTTCCAACAAATGTCTTGAGCCATGATTTTCTGGTGCAGACATAGCTGTAATTGTTGAAAAATTTAATTTATTAAAGCCATACTTTAATATTTCAAGTATGGCCTCTATAGCATAACCCTTTCCATGATATTGTTCCAAAAGGGCGTAACATAGGTTAACGGACATGTCGTAGTTATAATATAAACCAGCCTGCCCTATATATTCCCCGGTAGATTTTAAAAATATGTTATAATAGCTAAAACCATACTTGTTTTGATGTTCCATTACTTCGCTAAAACGTTTCTTGGCCTGTTCCATGGTTTTGGCACCGCCATCAAAATATTTCATAGTAATAGGATTTTGATGGAGATTCAAAAAATTTCTAAAGTCAGTTTTTTGAAATCTCCTAATAAAAAGCCTCTCCGTTTCGAGAACGACTAAACCGTCTTTTATCATAATGTCTCTAAATATTCGTTATACTCCTCTTCAGACATAGTTTCTTCCAACTCGCTTAAGTCTGTAGCGTATATTCTAAACAACCAATTATCATCATAGGTTGAATTCTTAATAGTATCAGGCTCACTAATTAAATTTTCATTAATCTCAGCCATTTCGCCAGTTAATGGAGTAAATAATTCTATTTCATCATCTCCATAAAACATACTACCAACTTGGTCGCTTTTATTATATAGGTTATTAATCTCTGGAAGCTCAATAAGAGTTATTTCCTCCTTAACCTTATCCAAAATATAATCAGTCAAGCCAACTGTAGCTAAATCATTCTCCAATATTATATAATAATGATCTCTAGTGAATCTGATATCTTCCATATTTTATTATAAATAATTATTATGTCTCTATTTGTAAAAACTCTTTTTTATTTTTCAAGCATTTTTATTAAAAATATTACCAAAACGCTTAAAAAGTGAATACAGAAAATCGCTCATATTAAGATTTTTTAGGAGTTGTGGCACCATAATATAGAGATATTATGGCGCCTCAATGGTGCAAAAAATCAACGTAGGAGTAGATTTTATGTGTCTACTTTTTAAGCGTTTTGATAATATATACAATTATTGAAAAAATTTATTCATGGCTAAATATATCGCAGTTAATCCAACCAGCTAAATCTAAATCAACCCTTGTATTTAAAAACTTAAAACACTCGTGGGCTAGTTTTGTTCTTCCTTCTCTCTCCAGTTGTTCTTCCAATTTGTTTTTTAACTCATGCAAAAATAAAACATCATGCACAGCATATTCAAGCTGCTCTGATGTTAAATTTTCAGCACCCCAATAGGAGCTCTGCTCCTGTTTATTTAAATTTATACCAAGCATTTCCCTTGCTAATGCTTTAAGACCATGGGCATCGGTATATGTTCTTGCAACTTTAGATGCTATTTTTGTACAATACACATTTTTAACCTTAACACCTAAATATTTCTGTAATATAGCCATATCAAACCTAGCAAAGTGCATAATTTTTAAAATCTTTGGATCTGATAGCATTTTCTTTAAATTCTTAGCCTTATTATATTGGTGAGGCTGAAACCTAACAATATGTCCGATACCATCACCTCCTGTTAATTGAACAAGACATAGCCTGTCTCTAAAATTATTTAAACCCATAGCCTCAGTATCAATTGCTACCTCTTTTCCCAAATCCAAACCATCAGGCAAATCACCTTCATAAACCTTTATAGTATCTTTCTTTAACATAAATTCCTTTAACTAGATATTTTATTTTCAAATATAAATATTTTAATAACTAATAGTATGCAATTAAAAATCAAGGTTTTTTAAAAATTTTAGAGATTGTCAAAAAAAGATAGCTTTTTAAAAATATTAATATACCATTGAATTGTGTTAACAATTCAATGGTATATTAATATGTATATAAACGCCAATCATTTGATTAAAAAAAATAATAATAATGAACCATTATTATATGAGACATTAAAGTATTTAAGTAAAGAGGATTTTAATAAGATTAATAATTGTGAAATAATACAATGTAAACATTGTGGTA
>CALXSC010000057.1 GCA_944391025.1 uncultured Rickettsiales bacterium | reverse complement strand
AAAGTGATACAAGCAATATGGCTTAAGACTTAATAAATAGTTTAAAAAGTGCAAGATAAAAGTGGATTAGCTATAATAAGCACATAACAAACTTTCTTGCTTTTTCAGTTAATAAGTATTTAATATACTATATGATTCTAATAAAATATATGCAGAATATGAAAAAACTAAAAGTAAAAAAAATGAATTTTAATACAGGTAAGGAACCTTATTTGTATTTAAATAGACAGTCACCAGTAGTTGTTGAACAGGGTTTTGATGGCGGAATGAGAATTGAGCTAAAAAATGGAGATAATAAAATTGTTGGCGAATTGGTTGTGGTTGAAGGAAATGAGGTTAAACCTGATGAAGTTGGATTATCAGATAGGGCCTTTAAAAGGTTTAATATGCCTGAAGGTGCAGAGGTTGAAGTATTACATATCCCAGCATTGAAATCATTTGCGGCAGTTAGGTCAAAAATGTTTGGAAACCCGATTTCAAAGGATGAAATGCTTGCTATTATTCAAGATATAGTTGATGGTTTCTATTCGCCGAGCCATATAGCAGCTTTCTGTGGAGTTTGCGAAGGCGGAAATATGAGCGATGATGAAATATCATATTTGACTGACGCAATGGTTAAAACTGGACAAACAATTAAATGGGACTATGATATAGTAGTTGACAAACACTGTATCGGCGGCGTACCTGGAAACAGAACAACAAACGTTGTTATTCCTATAGTTGCTGCATTTGGCTTGCACATTCCAAAGACTTCTTCAAGAGCTATTACTTCTCCATCTGGAACTGCTGATACTATGGAAGTATTCTGCAATGTTGATGTACCTTTAGAAAGAATGAAGGAAATAGTTGATAAAGAATATGGCTGTATAGTTTGGGGCGGATCAGTTAATTTAAGTCCTTCAGACGATTTAATTATCAATACTAAAAAACTATTAAATATTGATAGTGAAGGTCAAATGGTTGCTTCAATTCTATCTAAAAAAATTGCCGCAGGTTCAACTCATATTTTAATAGTTGCACCTGTTGGACCTACTGCTAAGATTAGAAAGGAAGAAGATTTCCAAAGACTGAAAAAAGCCTTTGAATCAATTGGCAAAAAACTGGGCATACATGTTGTTGTTGCCCACGAAGACGGTATTCAACCTATTGGAAACGGAATTGGTCCTGCACTTGAAGCTATTGACGTTTTAAAGGTTTTGAAAGACGAAAAGGATGCGCCTCAGGACTTAAAAGAAATTTCTATTGAATTAGCTGGTGAAATTTTAGAATTCTCTCCTAAGGTTAAAAAAGGCGAGGGTGCTAAATTAGCTAGGGAAATTCTTGAAAACGGCAAGGCATATCAAAAATTTGAAGCTATTATCAAAGCCCAAGGCGATGTTAGAGAAATTCCAACCGCTAAGATTACACACGATATCCTGGCTACCAAAGATGGCAAGGTTGTTGAAATGGATAATAGAAAAATTTCTCAAACCTGCAGATTGCTTGGCGCACCTGAATCTAACGTTGCCGGCCTTTATTTGTACAAACATTTAAATGACCCCGTTAAAAAAGGTGACAAATTATTCACAATGCACACAAATTCTAATGGCGAATTAGAACAGGCATTGAAATTTTTAGCCGATGGCGATATAATTAAAATTGGTTAATATTTGTTTATTGAAATTGGAGGAATATGTATTTTCCTCTAATTTTAATAATCTTGAGCCTGTTAACCTTATATTGCTATAATTTTTTATCCCTCCCTGCTTTGCGGGGAAACACGAAGCCGAAAAATGATGTGCCTGCACAATCATTTTAACCTGTTGTTCGGCGAAGTGTGAGTTGAGCGGAGCGAACATCAGGTGCCCCGTATGGGCGGTGGGGTGCTTTAATTATTCTAAATTACCTATAAAAGCTCCCCATCTGCCTTTCGGGCATCTTGATCCTCGCTTTGCTCGTTTCGCACTTTGCCGATCAACAAGTTAGTTGTTGCAAGCAAGCTTGCACAACTTCGGCTTCGTGCTTCCTCTCAAAGAAGGGAAGGATTGTTTACATATAGTCTATCAATATAAAGTTAACAGTCCCTATAATTATATTTATTTTTTTGTTGAATAAATAAATTCATGTGTTTAAATTAATGTAAATATTCAAACCTTTATTTTGGGAGTAATGGAAAATATAGAGAGAATTGGCGTAGTTGCTGGAAATGGAAACCTGCCAATTTCAATTGTTAAGGAATGCGAAAAAAAGAATATAAAGCCATTTGTGGTTTTATTGAAGGACTTTGCTATAAAAGAGGATTATGCCTCGCTTCCGCATATTTCTGTTAATTTTGGTGATGTTGGGAAGGCTATTTCGTTTTTTAGAAAAAATAAGGTTAAATATATAGTTTTTGCTGGTGGTGTTAAAAAGCCGGATTTGAAAACTATATGGCCTGATTTGAAGGGCTTTTTTCTGTTGATAAAGCTATTGAAGTGCAAGATTTTTGGCGATGACACTATACTCCAGACTACTATACAATTTTTGGAAAAGGAAGGTTTTGAAATATTCCCTGTTGACAGGATAATGACGGATATTAAAATTCAACCCGGCATTGCGGGAAGTATTGAAATGCCGAGTAATGACTATAATGATGATATAAATCTTGGTGTTAGGGTTTTGAAACAAATTGGCGATTTAGATATAGGCCAGTCTATTGTTATTCAAAATGGTGTTGTTATGGGCATTGAATGTATTGAGGGCACTCAAAAGTTGATTGAAAGGTGTGGACAGCTTAAATATACAACAGGTAGAAAACCGATTTTGGTAAAAATTAAAAAGAGTAAGCAAACAAGGAAAATAGACCTGCCTGCAATAGGAGAAGATACTGTAACGCAGGTAAAGCAGGCTGGGTTTGCTGGAATTGCTATTGATTCTGACAATGGACTTATAATAAATAAGGAAGCAACAATACAATCTGCTAATAGAAATAAGATTTTTATAAATGGTATAAAGGTATAATTTGTTTATACGACTATTTTCTTTTAAAAACACCAACTACTTCTAAATGTTGTGTTCTGTAAAATTGGTCTATGCCTGTAATAGATATTAATTCAAATCCACCCTTTTTTAGTTCACTGGCGTCAATAGAAAATGTCTGTGGGTTGCAGGATACCATGACTATATTTTTTATGCTGCTTTTAGCTATTTGCTCACACTGTGCCTTTGCGCCATTTCTTGGAGGGTTAATTACGATTCCATCGTATTTGTCTAGTTCACTTTTTAATAGAGGGCTTGATACTAAATTTCTACATTCTCCGGTTATTTTTCCATTTAGGTTGTTTAATTTTATATTGTTTTTTAGATTATCAACCATTAAGCTATTGCCTTCTATTGAATGTACATTTGCATAGGTTGATAGTGGAAATGTATAGGTTCCAATACCGCAATATAGGTCTAGAACATTTTTTGAACCCTTTAAGTTATCTACAACTATATTTGTTATTGCGTTTTGTCCTTCTAGTGTAGCCTGTAGAAATATATTTGGTATTAATTCTATTTTTATTTTATTGCTGAATGTTAATATTGGGCTTGCCTTTTGTATAAAAAGAAAGGGCTCGCCGTTGTCTATTTTGTAGCTAACTATTATTATGTTTTTGTTTTCTTCTGTAAATTTTTTTAAATTATTGCTCTCATTAAAATTCAGGTCTTTCTTTAGATTTAAAACTACCTCTAGACCATTTTCATGTGTTGTAACTGAAATTTCTATTGTTGGAAGTTTTTTTGATATTTCTTTTAGAGCTGGTATTATTGAATTTATGCTATCACTAATTAGTGGGCATGCGTTAACTTCAACTATATTGTTTGAATTTTTTTCAAAAAATCCAAGTTTATTATTTTTTGCCTGAAAAGATACTCTTCTCCTTGTGTTGTAGCCTATCTTTATCATGCCGATATTTTTTAATTCGTAGCCTGATTTTTTGATTGCATTTGCTATTATGCTTTTCTTGAAATCGTAGTATGCGTCATCTTTTAGATGCAGTAGATTGCATCCTCCGCATGTACTGTATATGGGGCAGGCTACTTCTCCAACCCTTTCGTTTGACTTTTTTAATACATTTATCAATTTGCCATTTATAAAGTCCTTATTTTCCTTTACAATTTCAAATTCAACAATATCTCCTTTGCATGTTTTTGGGATAAGGACTTTTTTCCCGTTTAATATGCCGTAGCCATCACCCTGAAAGTTTATGCCGTCTATCTCTATTTGCATTAACTGTGTCTCTATTCTAAATATTTAACTGGATCTACAGCTTCTCTTCCGCTTCTCAAACTAAAGTATAGCTGCGGGCTTGTTACGTTGCCGGTTTGTCCAACTGTGCCTATTACCTGTCCTTTTTGAACCCTATCACCCCTTGCAACCTTTACGCTTCCACAGTGTGCATATGCGGAAATCCAGTTGTTATTATGTTTAATCAGGACAATTGTGCCGTATCCTCTCAATTCATTTCCAACATAGGCGACAACTCCATCTTCTGTTGCTTTGAAGCCAGTACCCTTTGAGGCTGATATATTTATACCATCATTGTATAGCCCATTTGCTTTATTTCCAAAGCTTGAAACTATTTTGCCTTTAACTGGCCACATGAACGAATTTTTTCTGTTGGCGCTTGATGTTGTTATCGGTGTATTGGTTGCTGGTTTTTGTTGCGTCGTTTTCTTAGGCGCACTCTGTGCTACAACAACTGCGTTTTTATTTATTTTTAACTTTTGTCCAACTCTTAACATATATGGCTTTTTTATATTGTTTATTTTTGCTATTTCGTCTAAACTCATATCATTTTGAGCCGCTATACTTGATAGGTTGTCGCCAGATTTTACAGTATAAATTCCAGTCGTCCGTTTAGCAACAGCAGTTGCTTTGCTTGTGCCTGATGTTGAATTAACCTTTAGTTTTTGTCCTGCTCTTATTTTGTAAGGTTTTTTTATGCCGTTAAGTTTTGCAAGCTCGCCAGTCTTCATATCAAATTTGCTTGCAATTGTTGATAGGTTGTCGCCAAATTTTACTGTATATATATCGGTTTTTACAACCCTTACGGTTTCGGTATTTCTGCTGCCAGAAACCCTTAGCTTTTGGCCGGGTCTTATGTTGTATGGCTTTTCTAAATCATTTAGCGATACCAATTCAGGCACTGTCGTATCATATTTTCTTGATATAGACCATAGACTGTCACCGCTTTGGACTGTATAATATCCATATTGTGTATTGCTGGTTTCCCTTATTGCATTTTTATTTATTATGCTAATTTCCTGTGCCTTGCTGCTATCATTATGTCCCCTTAGGCTTCTTGCTATTTTTCCATCAGGACTTTCAACATAAACCTCTGAGTAGCTTGGATTATATACGCCGCCACTTTTTTGAACAACTTCTGCGGGTTTTTGTGTGCAGCTGGCCAATAGTGCTATAGATAATATAATATAATTATATTTTTTCATGTTTTCCCCAATTGTTTTATCTCCCAAGACAATTATATAATTGCTGTTTTTAAAATGTAAAGAAATTAATGAAATAAATTTATATCATATTTTTCCAATTTTTGTTTTTTATTAACATGCTTGGGAAAATTTTATATAATTAATGAATAATATATTAAAATTATCAACAAAATAGGGTATATATTAATATGGATAATGAAAATATAACAAATAAACTAATAACACAAGCATTGATAAGAAGATATAAGCACCTAAGAAGTAAAAATGTTGATTTTCAATTTTCAAGGATAAAATTTGAAAAAATTTCAAGAGAACTTGATAAATTTATAACGGAGAATTTCTCCGAATACAATAGTATTGCTCCAAAATTACATGGTGCAGAAGATGGCATTATAGTTGAGGATGCCAATAGAGTTAGGCATTATGTTAAGGTATCCGAGGAACTGGATAAAATAGGACATATTTCTAGGATCAATGGCCAAATATATTGTTCAATTATGGGGGATGAGATAGCTGTTCAACCAAATGTTTTTTTAAGCGGTAATTTATCCTTAAGTTCAAGTGTAGAGGTAAGCAGCAAATGCTGCAGTTTAACCGAATATCTGCCAGAGTGCAAAGTTTACACTGGCGAAGTTGACGAGAATATTGTTTTGCCTAACAATCTTTTGGAAATTGTTGCATTTACAACGTGCTTAGGACTGAAAGACATAAGGGGAGACAATATAGTTGTTGATAATTCTGGAGAAGAACCTAGGGCTGTATTGGTTGATTTTTTAAACCCTGAAAATAGGACAAGCGCTATAGAAATTGATAAAATTCTAAATACCTTTAAAAAATTTAAAAATGCAAACACGGATGATATTTCGCTTCCTTTTTCTGTAGGAAATAAAACCATAAGATTCTTTCAAACTGGAAATAGCTATGCTAAAAATATGGTAGAACTATTTTATTTGCTATAGTCTTCTGACAATAGCGGAAAATTTATTCCTAGTCCATCTCCTGTGATGGAGTTAAATTTTCCATTTAGAAGATGTATGGACAAATTTCTATCAGAGCCTAATGCTGATATAAAAATGCAATCGGCTTTTATAGAATCTGGAACAAAGATGATCAGCAGATATAATGAAATAAAAGCAATTCTATCTGATCCATCAATTTCATTAGACTTGAGAAATAGGTCTATAAAAGAGAAAAAATTTTTGGAAAGTGGTCTTGTTATGTTGTTTAAGATTGACCAAATAAGCAGGGAGTATTTTAGAAAGCAAACAATAGGCGGGGATTTGAGAAGGGAAATAATATTATCGTTAAAACCAAATATAAAAATAAATACTTTAGAGGATGAAGAGGAGAAGCAAATTTTGGATACCAGCTATAGACCAGCTATATTTACCTTTAAGACATATGGTTACAATAACCCATTAAATAGTCTAACTTCAAAATATAGGAGCACAATAGGCAGAAGATATTCCAGACTCTTGAGCAGTCCTGTCAAGCCTTCGGATTTGTCTAAAAAAGCAATTGTGAAACCATCGCCTTCTCAGCCGCACGAAACATTTATGTATTTTAGTTAATTTGTTTTGGTTGCTTAAATTTTTACTTTAAAAATATTTATTGGTGTGGTCGCTGATTTATTGGCGCCGCACCATTTTAAACTATATAATTGAAATTTTAACTTGATATTATGAAGAAAGTCAGGTATAATA
>CALXSC010000056.1 GCA_944391025.1 uncultured Rickettsiales bacterium | reverse complement strand
CCTACCGTATCAAGATAATACCCCTCATTAGTTAAAACAGTATTTGAACCATCTATACTAACGAGTCTTATCTCTTCAATAGATTTTATAGTTGGGTATGGCAGCAATATTGAATTAGTTTTTAAATCATATATTGAATACACATAGGTTTTTTCAACTAACGTTTTATTTATATTAGTCTCGCATTGCGTGGTTGCAGTTTTTATTAATTTAGTTATTAGCTCATCATCATTATCAAAATCTACTTTTAAAAAATTTTTTACAGCTGATAGTTCAATTGATAATTCCTTGGATTCACTTTTTACATTTAATATTGGATTCTTTGATATATTCATAATATTTTTTTTATTTGTTGATATTTTTTAATTTTTAAATAAAATATAATTATTAATTTATTTTTTATTTTTTGATGCGGAAGATACATAAATTATTAAGTTTTGTTTTTTTATTTTTTCTATTTTCGTGCTACAGCTCTAGAATACCAACCGAGGTGCTAAGAGTTATTGAGGAAGAGGATAATAATCTATGTATTATGCAGGGTGTAGAATTTAAATATAAAAATACCAGAATGGTTTACTGGGAGTGCAGACTTAGAATAATAAATCAAAGAATAAGCGGAGAATTTGACAACTATGGCTACAGCCTCCTATATAAAAGAGATTTCAAAAGACTAAGGAGAATAATAAAAAATAGAATAAAAGAAGAAAGAGAAATAGGAATTGCAGAAATAAACAATTCTCTAGAGGAAAAGGAACATAACTATTGCATAATGCTTAGAAATCAAAACACCCAAGGAAATGTTGTAGTGTATGATTATTTTAAATGCAGAGAGGATTTGGTTAAGCTCAGAAAAGGAAATAATGATTTTTCAGACCTAAGCAATGAATATTTAATAAAAATATTTGAATATCAGGATGAGGAGGCGCCAAAGGAATCATCCATACTATTTGTTGATAGGGAATGTATAAAATATGCACCAAATCAGGAAAAACTAAAAAAATGCGAAGAGGCTATAGATAAAATTAATAAATGTTCCGCAGATATTGATAATAAAATTATGCAAAGGAGAATAGACGACAAGCTCTTTTGTACAAAAATGAGCATAAATAAATACCCTGACTCTCTATCAAGATTTGACGCAAACGACACTTCAAATGCAATAGCCTTTGGGCCAAAAATGGATAAAATAGATATAGTTGACCTAAGGGAAAAAGAATTTGAAAAATGCTACAAAGATAGAACATTGAGAATTCCAAAATACAAAGAATACCTTGAAAATCAATGCAAGATTAATAATTTAAAAATAATTGAAGAAAAATAATATTGATTATTAACATTTTTATTTTATAATAGTATTGTAGGATAACATAGAAAAGAAAATGTCAGATGTAACTAAAAATGTAACAGGAGCTAGCGGGGGTGCTTTAGGAACAGGAACTACCTCGGCGGGCCTTGACGTCAATATGAGCTCAAAGGTTGTAAGTGAGCTAAAAACTGATAGTTCAATGCAGGTTATTCCAGGTGGAGACCTTTTAAACAAAAGCTTTGAAAACGTTGCAAATGGTATAGTCAATACGCATGGAGCAAACTTTGATTCAAAAGCTTCAAGTTTGGCGCCACTAGCAAAAATAGGTACTCCAGAACTTGAAAAAATTGGAAAACCATATCAGGCAATTGTTGCCACAATGCTGCCAGCAAAGGCATTTTCATTGCAACAAGGTAAATAATGGATAACTTTAGGGAAACGATAAAATCCGCAATAATTTTCTATTGAATATTACAAAAGAAATATTATATTATAAAAAGAAGTAAAAAAATATTTATACATATGTTTTCAGAAAAAATGATGGACCATTGTCAAAATCCAAGAAATGTTGGAAAGCTTGACGAAAATGATAAAAATGTAGGAACTGGTTTAGTTGGTTCGCCAGTTTGCGGAGATATGCTGCAGTTCTGGTTAAGAATTGAAGATAATGTAATAAAGGATGCAAAATTCAAAACATTTGGATGCGGCGGAGCAATTTCATCAAGTTCGCTTATGACAGAAAAAATAATAGGAAAAACCGTTGAAGAAGCTTTAAAAGTAAAAAATAAGGAGCTTGTTGAAGAACTTGAACTTCCAAAATTAAAAGTCCACTGCTCAGTTATGGCAGAAGAAGCCATCGCAAAGGCTATAGAAGATTATAGAAATAAAAATAAATAAAAAATAAAGGCTTATAAATCTATAAGCCTTAAATATTACAAAAACATATTAGTTCCCTGATTCAAAGAATCTCCGTCAATTATAACTCTGTTAATTCTAACATGCGGAGTTGGCTTGGCTATTATTTCTCTTCTTTTATTGCGCTTAAAACAATGTGCGCTTCCTGCATTTCTTGGACGTATAGGACTATTAAGCCTATCAAACAACGATTCTCTTTCAAGCCTTGTTTCGGGCTGGCTTGCACTATGCGAAATATCTGCAGCCTTTTTTAATTCTATTTCCTCATCCTCATATATAACAGGCAAACTTACAGACTCTGTTATTGCGGCGCTACTATTGCAACCCCCCCCCAATATTTAATCTGTCACCGCTATAGGAATCTATAAGAGAAGTATCAGCGCAGGCAACTTCAATTGCAAAACTAGCATCAGTATCAAATAGTGCGTTCATGGCATCTCTTTTTAAATTCTCAATAGCTCTAACCTCAGCGTGGACACAGTTTTCATATGCCTCTTCATCCTCTTCCTGTATAGTATCCAATTCTATAACCAAAGTCTGATTAAGATATTTGCTTGGATTAATTATATCATAAATCGTATCTTCCGCAACTGGAATAGACTTTAATAAAGTACCAGATCTTTTTGCATGGCCAACTACAACGAATTCACTATCCTGTAACATTTTCATATAATATTTATTTATAGTTTGAAAATTATATACTATTATGAAGCTTTATTCAAAAAAAAATAAAAAAATACAGCTATTATAAATTAATACAATAGCTATAGAATCTTAATTTTAAATTACATACTAATTTGTCCGATATTTTTCAATATATCCCTAATAACATTCTCCTTTTCTTCCTCTACCTCGGTCGTAGCGTCTAAAATTTCATAGTTATCAGAATTGACATCATATAATGATAAATTTTTTATCAAATCAGTATCATCATCAAATTCAACAACAAGAACTTTTTGATCCTTAAGGGATGGTTTAAAGAATAAGACTTCTTTCATTTTATAGGAATAATATATCCATATATTATCATCAAAATATGACCTATTTAGAGGATATCCCAAATATTTTAAAGTATTTTCCTTATTCGTTAGACCAACTTTTATATTTGACAAATCATCTTCATCAAACATGTAGCCCTTTTGGGATATATCCCTAGTAACGCAGCCGCAATTCAAAAAAATTGCAGAAAAACAAAAAATAATAACTAAAAATTTTTTAAAAATATTAAAATCCATTTTAAGCACCAAAATTATCAAAGTTTCCATAAATAGGTCCAAACACACTGACAACAACCCATGCCATTAGTCCGCCCATGACAAACATAATTGTTGGCTGCAGGGTTCCAATAATCTTGTCAATTGAGTCATTTATTTCAGTTGAATAGAAATATTGTATATTATCCATAGCCTCCGTCATATTGCCACTGTCTTCACCAACCTTAAACATCCTCAAAACCATATTTGGAAAATATGGTGATTCTGAAAGTGCAGTTGATACAGATTTTCCATCGGAAACCTCTTGTTTAACCCTTTCTATATCAGTTCTAAGAACTGTATTTTTAACAACATCACCTGATATTGTTAGACATTCAAGAACAGGAATACCGCTTGAAAATGTTACGCCAAAAAACTTTGTGAACTTAGACATTTCTATTTTAGCTATAATATTACCAATCAATGGCATTTTTAGTTTTATAAAATCTACTTTATACTTTATGCTCCTATTTTTTGATAATATTTTTATCAAAAAAAATATACCTATTCCATATCCGACTATTTTAAAAAAGTAATTCTGGAAAAAATCCGATGTTGCAATCAGAGCTTTTGTATATGATGGTATAGCAATGCCTTGGTCCAAAATAAAACCAGTAACCTTTGGCACTACAACCTTAAGCATAACTGCAGCAACTATAAGCATAACAAGCAATGAAAATAGAGGATATCTAATAGCCTTTACGGTTTTTCTTTTAATTTCAGAGCTCCATTTCAAATTTTCATATATGTTCTTAAAGGCAATCTGAAGTCCGCCTGTTTTTTCACCCATTCTAACCAAGCTTATCATAACATTGTCAAAAACCTTCGTATGTTTTTCCATAGCCTCTGACATTAGTTTGCCGCTCTTAACTGACTCATATATATCGGCAGACATATCTTTAATTTTTTGATTTTCCGAAAATTCCTTTAGATCAGAAAGCGAATCCAGTAGTGGTACACCAGCCTTTTCTAGCTGCTCCAAATGTATAAAAAATGTAATTAAATCCTTTGTCGTAATCCTATCCAAAAAGCCAAAACTCAAAATTGAACTTTTTATTTCTCTAAATGATATAAGCACTAAATTTGACTCGGACAATATCTGTTCCAAAGCAAATTCATTTGTAGTCTGAATTGTTCCTTTTACTATCTTATTTCTGCTTTGATCCAGAGCCCTATAGGCAAACTTTCTGTTCATTTATAAACTGACTTTCATAATTAATTAGCTAGAATTATAATAGATAATATTTAATTAAAATCAACTTTTTTCTATTATAGTAAAAAATAAAATAATAGTTTATTTTTTTCTTGCAAAATAAATATTAAGAATTTATACTGTATAAATATGTGATGCCCAGATAGCTCAGTCGGTAGAGCAAAGGACTGAAAATCCTTGTGTCGGTAGTTCGATTCTACCTCTGGGCACCATTTTTGATAATGCACCTTTTGAGGTGCTTTTTTGCTATATAAACCAAAGCTTTGGATTAGTCCGATTTTGATGGTTTTGAAAACAACATTTTTTGATAACTTATCGGACTTTTGGAGCGAAACTTAAGAAAATCAAGCTTTTTGACATTCCAAATCCCAGTCCGATTATTTTCAATTAGCAATAGTCATCAAAAACATCTCCGCCAGTCCATTCCTTCCCCAAAGCTAGAGTATAATATTTATCCGCCCCTTCATCGGAAAAATAACTTCCGCCATTTGTATGTACAAACAAATTGTTTTCAAAGGTCACTTTTGCAACAAATAAACTCTTTACTCCTCCCTCTGTATAGGTTTGTACTGCTATCGTGTTTTTATCCTTAGACAATCCAAATTGAGTTATTTTAGATTGTCCATATTGATTTTTAGAAAATATTTTTCCAATTTGTAAATTTTTCAGATAATCTTCTAACGGATTATTGCCAATACTTTGAGGACAGCACGGAAATGCTGTTGGTGTTCGCCAATTCCTTTGTACTGCTCCTACTGTTAACGATTCTATATAATCAGGATTTTCTTCATCAGCTTCTTGATTATCTGCATTAAAAAAATCATCTGGTAATGCGTTTTTCTTTTCGTTTTTCCAAATTTTTTCCCACTTATCCATATTATTATCCAAAGCAGGCATTTGTTCTTTGTAGATCCATTGTCCAATTTTTCCGCCTGAAGATGATGTGTCACTTTTTGCCCATTCTTCAAGTTTTTCTCTGGAAATCTTCGCCTCTTCCGGTGTAACTCGCCTCATCCAAGAAAAATTTGTATCAAGTTGACTTTCTCCAAGCAAAGAAGGATTTTCTAAAAATGCTTCAATACTTCCACAAATAGTAATAATTCGTTTTCTAGTTATTGGATTATTGAGTGCATTTTCTAATTTTGTTACCCAATGTAAATTTTCAGGACGATTATTCTGTCTATTAGTATCTTTATGGTCTACAATATGCTGAGTTGATGGAGCATCTCCATAAAATGCTGTGGCAACAATACGATGAATCTGTACACCAGCAATATATAAATACCCTTTATCTCCAAGATTTCCAAAAGTCCACTTATTATCTAAAGGGCGAATTTTATTTGCATTTTTAGGATATATTAAAACGGCACCATTATTTCGAACAAGATATGTTTCATTTTTGTAAGTGCATTGTTTTTCTTCACTATAATATTCATCGGTGTCAAACATAAAATTTTCTCTAGTTTTCTAAAAATTTAGGAATTTTACCACATTCTTTTTTTATTATTTTTGCATCTCCATTGCTATTAAAATAAGTTTCT
>CALXSC010000055.1 GCA_944391025.1 uncultured Rickettsiales bacterium | reverse complement strand
TGGTGGTTGAAAAATTGTGAGAAAAGTTAGTTTTGATGTTGATGGCGGTGCGAAGGACACAGTCATTTCTAAATCTATCGTATTATTAAATAACTTCAATATAGTTAGTAAAAAAACTTCTATATTGATGTGTTTTATAAATGATTTCTTTTTGGAAATAATTAAATTATCAATAATTATTTATTTTCTAATATTTTATTTATATTTTTTCAGTATACTTTTTATTGAATTTTAAAATTTTTACTAAACTCATGGTAAAAGTTAGGTAACACTTTTTGATCTTATCTTTATTAAAATAGTAAGCTAATAATTTTTTACTATAATGAGAGATTTAAAAGATGTTCGTGTTGATCAAGATAATGATATTTTAAATATACTTGATGGCAATGATAAAATTATAAATATTATTTCTTTGGGCGTAATTCGTCTGTATTATAAAAATAGTGAGAACTATTATAATAACTATTGTAATAACAATCATGCTTGCAATTGTAATTATGGCAAAATCAATGCTAGTAATAACAATAATCGTCTTAATAATAGTTCCAACAATATTGCAAGCAATTCAAGGTATCTTTTTGATAAATGACTGGAATTATAGTATTTATTAGTTTAATACTGGAATGATTTATTTTTATAAATTTTATAAACTTTTAAACTTTATAAACTTTATAAATTTTATAATTTTTAAATTTTTATATTTTACGTTTTTTGTTTTTATTTTTATTTTAAAATATAGGATTTTATATGTTTGCTAATGATGATTTAAATTTAATTTATAACAGTAGTTCTTGTAACTCTGCTAGTAACAAGAATTATAATAATAGTAATTATAACAATGATAATACAAATATTTCCTTTCAAACTCAAAATATAAGAAGACAATTATTTAACCTAAATAATCTTACTTTGAATGAGCTAAAATTAAAGTGGTTTGAATTATATAAAACTGCTCCAAATATTTTAAGTAGAAATTATTTAATAAAAGGTATTGCCTATAAGATTCAATCTCTCGCCTGTATGAGTGATGTTTCTGATTATGAATTGCAAACATCATTTAAAATAGCAAAAGATAAATTAATTTCAAAATCTAGCTATGGCTATAAACAATTTGATAATGGCATTATAGGTAAAGCTAAAAATGTTAATCTACTGCCACCTGCTGGTTCTGTGATTAGAACTTGCTATAAGGGTCAGGATTATATTGTAAAGGTAGTTTCTTGCAATACGGATAATAATATTAATTCCACAAATTCTACAATGTTTGAATATGACGGTAATCTCTATAAAAGCTTATCTGCTGTTGCATTTAAAATAACAGGTGTTCGCTGGAATGGTTATGTATTCTTTAAACTTAAAAAGACTTTGAAGCAATAATTTAATTTAATATATATTTTGAGTAATTTTAATAACTTTAATTATGGAGCATCTTATGAATAAAATTATAAATAATAACAATAATAACAATAAGAATAACAAGAATATTTTAAATAAAACTAGTTTATCTGATTTTATCATGGAAAACAATTTTCCATTGCAAAAAATTAGATGCGCCATATATACAAGAAAGTCCTGTGAAGATGGACTAGATCTTGAATATAATTCCCTTGAAAATCAATACGATGCATGTGCTAGCTTTGTGAAAAATCATGAATCTGATGGTTGGTTTGTTATAAATAAAAGATATGATGATGGCGGTTTCTCCGGTGGTAATCTTGACAGACCAGCTCTTAAAGAATTATTGAATGATGTTAATTTAGGACTTATTGACAAAATCATTATTTATAAATTAGATAGAATAAGCCGTTCCAATATGGACTATTATAAACTTGCAGATATACTTCAGAGAAAAAATGTTGATATTGAAATTGCAACCCAACAATTTGACAAAAGCACTTCTATTGGCAGATTCTCGTTTGGCATGATGCTAAACTTCGCCCAACTTGAGAGAGAAATGACAAGCGATCGTATAAAGGAAAAAATTAGAAAGCAGCAAAGTCTTGGCATGTGGACTGGTGGTATAACTCCGATTGGCTATGATGTTGTTGATAAAAAATTAATTATAAATGAATATGAATCTAATATTGTCAAGACTATATTCAATACATATTATAAAACAAAATCAATTAATTCTGTTCTTGACGTTCTAAATAAGAATAATTTTAAGACAAAATTATTTATTTCAAAAAGTAGTAATTTTACAAGAGGTGGAACTAATTTTAATCGTGGCAGCATCTATAAAATACTTAACAATAAAATTTATATTGGCAAAATTGAGAATAAAGTTATCAATAAGGTCTTTGACGGACTGCATGAAGCTATAATTGATGAAGACTTATTTAATCAAGTTCAAGAAATATTAAAGGAAAGTATAAATACAAAGATGTATGATGTCGTTGATAATAATGGCAATATTAATAATGCTGCCAACAATACCAATAATAATTCAACTAAATCTATAAAAAAATATCTTCCCAAGAAAAATAGTAAAATGCCTTATCTATTAAAAGGCATGATGAGATGTGAGTGCTGCGATTCAATTCTAACGCCAGTATTTACTACCAAGAAAAAAAACGGCATCTCGTATAGGTATTATAAACCCAATAAAGCAATAAAGCATTCTACATCATGCAGAATTGGAAATATTCCTGCTGAACAGATTGAGAATATAGTTTTAAATCAAATCTATAATGTTCTATCTTCTCCAAGTATTATCAATGGTGTTGCTGAAACAATAAACGAATTAAAATTGAATGAATCAAAATTATACGAATCAAGATCGGATGAATTAAACAATACAAATAATGGTTGCTGTAATAATGATAATTCGTCAATAGAAAACTTTACAGAGTTAGAAATAACAAAATATTTAAAGAATATTCAAGTTGTATGGAATGAACTTTTTCCAAAGGAACAAATGCAAATTGTCAGAGCTATAATTAAAGAAATCATCATTTCTGAATTCAATGTTAAAATTATATTTAATAATCAAAATATCACTGACCTATTAATTGATGCTGGTATGATTGATATTTCAAAATTAAATAGCAATAGTATCAATAGTAATGATATTAATAACAACAATAATATTAATGGATTTGAAGATGTTTTAAATGTTGAATTAAATAATAATAAAAATAATAAAATTAACAACAAAAATAAAATCAGCAATTACTCTCATGAGGTTAATATACCTGTTGATTTTAGATATAAAGCTGGTAGATCTTTTATAACTACTCCAGCAGGCAAAGACATTTCAATTATAGAAGCTGGCACTAAAAGAATTTCAAACTACAATCAAAATGATTTAGCTGTAATTAGTGCAATAATAAAGGCAGAGGCTTGGAAAAATGAAATTGAAACTAAATATATAAATATTTCCTATATTTCAAAAAGAGAGAATAAAACCATAACCTATATTACAAGAATTTTAAATCTATCATTCCTTGCACCAGATATTAAAAAAGCTATATTATCGGGACAGGCAGGACTTGGAATTACATTGTTGGATTTGTATAAATGTGCAAATGAAGTAAATTGGAGTGAACAAAGGAGAATGTTAAATATATAAATTAATTTTAATTTTTAATTAATGTTAGTCTTCCAATCTTTTTAATTAATCTTTAATTTTTAATTCTTAATTTCTGTAATTTTCAATTTTTCATTTTCATCTTCGCTTCGCTCAGCTGACACTTCGCCGACCAACAGGTTAACAAACCGAAGCAAGCTTCGTTTGTTTCGGCTTCGTGCTTCAATTTTCAAAACCTTCCCCCAATCCTCCAATACACACTATGTCCTTCTTTTTTTATGCCATCTCTTGATTGTAGATAGTTAGGTGCATGTAGCGCCTTTGCGTAGGTTAAGGACCAGTTTAGGTATTGTCCGTAGTAGTTTAATGCAATGCCTGCGCCTGCCATGTATCCGCTTTGGGAGTTGTAGATTGTGTCGCTATCATCACTGTATTTGTCTTGTACATAGCCGTAGTCGTAGAATATGGAGATGTATGCTTTGCTTAGAAAGTCGTTTAGGGATAGTCTTAAATTTTTACCTTTTATGCTTATATTTGTATTGCTTCCATAGCTCATAATTTTTGAATTCAGTATAAATTTTGGGAATAGCTGTTGTAGATTTATTGATAGATCGTTTCTTATGTAGTAGCCATTGTCTCCGCTTATGGTTCCTTCTCTAAATCCTCTGACTGTGTATTCTCCACCGATACTGAATTGATCTGTTCCGTATAGTGTGTCCCAAGAGTATTGGCTGTCAAATGTTAGGGTGTAGTTGAGATTGATTTTGTTTCTGACTTTGAGTGGGACTAGTTGGGTTGTTGGTTCTTTGTTGCTTTCTTTGTTTTTTATTCTTTGATTCTCTGCCGAAGGCTTATTTTTAATTTTTTTATTTAACTTTTCATTTTTAATTTTTAATTTTACATTTTTAATTTCTCTTTCCACCATTATTGGTTGGTTTGTATTTGGATCTATTACCTGTGTCTTTGTAAACAATGGTAGATTTATTCTTGTGTTGTAATATACATATAGTTTAACCATATCATATTGTAGTTTTGGTTCTGTTCTTAGCATTAGGTTATGGCTATCATCTTTTTTTGAATTAAACCAGTCTAGCCCTTTTTGATATGATGGCTTTATAATTATTGTTCCTAGTTTTGTGTATATAATGTTGTTTAGGTATAGACTGATATTTGATGATTTTCTACTTCCTGTAATACTCTTTAAATTTCTAATATAGCTTTCTGTATCTCTTACTGTTAGATTTGTTCCGGCATTTATTTTAAATAGTTGTCTTCTAAATAATACTCTGTCTATATTATACATTTGTGTTAATGTATTTCCGCTTGTATGGAAGCTTGTATAGTATCCGTTAATGGTAGTGAGATATTTTGAATAATTTATACTTGTATTGAATGTCCAATAGCCCAATGGAAATGATAGATTGCTGTAAAATGATTTATTGTATCTTTTATTATTCTCTGTATCTGTATCCTGTGTATATTTCAAATATATGTTATCATCTATACCTATTAGATTGTCTACACTTAAATTTATATTAGCAAGATTTTCTCCTGTGCTTTTATTGCCGCTGTTATCAAGTCCTATACTGAAAGATATGGGAGATGATTTTTGATTGTTGATTATTATGTCTGATGCCGATATTAGATCATCGCTAATTTTGGAAGAGGTTTTGGATTTGTTGGGTTTGGCTTTGGTTAAGGTGGATTTGTTGGATTTAGCTTTGTTTGATTTATTTTTGTCTCTTTGATTCTCTGCCGAAGGCTCATTCTTAATTCCTAATTCTTCATTTTTAATTTCTTGTACTGCTCTTATATCAAGTGTGGCATTATTACTCTGTAATCTATTCAACTGATCAAGTCCCTGTTCAAAATCTCTTAAATTAAACTCTTTGCCTTTAAGAAATGGAAATGCGAAGAAGGTTTGAGATTTTAGACGAAATGATTTGTATTTATCAAGAAAGGAAGTTTTATCTTCCTTTGGTTTGTTCTGTTCTTTGTTTATTGTATTGTGTTCTTTATTTGTTTTATCTTTGTTTTTATCTTTATCTTTTTTATTTTCTGTATTCTTGCTTTCTTTTTTACTTTCTTCTTTTTTATTCAATTTCTTGTTGCTCTTCTTTTC
>CALXSC010000054.1 GCA_944391025.1 uncultured Rickettsiales bacterium | reverse complement strand
TCAAAAATTTTGACAGAGATAGTATGCTTATACAGCTCGTAGTCAAATATTTTTGAGATTTTTTAGGATTTTGATGTAAAAATTGGAATCTTATGGAAAGATTAATATAATTATATAGATTAAATGTATATTTAAGTATTAAATTTTCGTAAATTCTGTTGAAAACAGGTCTATTGTCTAATTCATCTAAAAGAGACGGCTCTATACATTGAAAAGCCTGTCTAAGTCCTTTGACCATGGAATTAAATTCCTGTTTGCTTAAAAAATCTAAAAGTTTTTTATAGTCATATTGCTTAAAAACTAGATCATCAACTGTTTTGTCCATAGGAACGTTTTCTTCAAGTGTAATTAGTTTTTTTGATAGCAAAATATTATCTATATTATTGCTTAATGCTTCTTTTTTCTTTATTTGTTTTATATCGCCTATATGCTCTATAAGATTTTCTAAATTTCCATATTTATTAACTAGCTCAGCCGCCGTTTTAGGTCCAATTCCAGGAACTCCTGGAACATTATCGGAGGCATCTCCAGTTAGACTCAGAACATCAAGTACCTGCTTTGGTTCAACGCCCCATTTTTCTTTTACCTTTTCGGAATCTATAAACTCATTTTTCATTCCATCGTACATATGGGTGCTATTGTCAACAAGCTGCATTAAATCCTTATCTGAAGATACAATCATAACCTCAAATCCCTGTTGTTCAGCTTTTTTTGTATATGTAGCTATTATATCATCAGCTTCATAGCCAACCTTCTCCAAAGAGACTATATTTAAAACCTTAACAATCTCTCTAACTAAAGGAAATTGTGGCATTAATTCCGGAGGACATGGAGGTCTATTGGCCTTATACTCAGAGTAAATATCGTTTCTAAAAGTTTTTTGTCCAGAATCAAAAACTACCGCTATATGGGAATAGTCTATTTCTGTAATTATCTTCATTAACATTCTGCTAAAACCATACAATGCGCCTACAGGCGTGCCATCACTTCTGGTTAAATTTCTTATGGCAAAAAAAGCTCTAAAAAGAAAACTGTACCCGTCAATTAAAATTAATTTTTTCATAAAAAATAACATAATAAATTCTAATAGAAATATATTATTTTATTTTAAATTGTCCATTAAATTCTTGACTATTTTATATTAAATGTTATAATTTTTATATGATATAATAAATATATTAATATGGATCCACAGACAAGGCAACAAGACAGGTTAAAACTTAGAGAAGAGTTGAAAAAATTAAATTTAAGCAGCAATTCGGAAAGAGAACGAAGTCTATTTAACAAACTTTTTAAATTGATTAGAGTAGAGGAAGCGGATACAGATACTACAGCAAGTGGAATGAGGGATAAATTGGTAGAAACTTTAAATAATGAAGCATTTCAAATCCAACCTGACAGCATATCACAAGCTTTAAAAGAATTTGAAAAATATACTAAAGATAATGTGACTACATCAACGCCACCTGTAATTACAACCTTTAAAACTGTAACCAGCAATACACCACAACGACTTGCTCCAGATTCGCAACAACCACATCTGCATCAACAAACAACACCAACTCCTCAACCAACACCATCAAATCAACCGAGCGGACAAACGTTTGTACCAGATTTAAAAAAAATGCAAGGTGCAACATTGCAAAAAGTCAAAATTGAAGATACAATTCTATCAAATTCAGATACCGATAGATATATTATTATAGATGCTATACCATTAAGCGCTAGAAAATCATCTAATCCCTTACATCCAACATACGACCTTGAAAGCACAGACGTATTTTTCTGTTTTAAAGATCCAAATGTAAGACAGCAATATGAAGACAGAATAAATAATTATAAGGCCATATTAGGACAACTTGAAAAAGAAAAGGATAAAGCTAAAACTGAAGCTGAATTAAAACCATTACTTGAAGAAATAAATGCAGTAAATCAGGAAATACTAAATACATATGCAGCAGCGGAAATAGCAGCCTATAGCGGATATAAGGTAACCCGAAAAAATGGCTGGGGTAAATTAACAAATCAATCCGCTGAAACTAAAGACCTTGAAATAGTAACAAAGCAGCTAAGCAAAAAAGATGCTTTGAGAATAAGATTACGTAGCGGCGGATTTTTAGAAATACACCTGGATGAAAATGGAAATTACGACCCCACAAGACCTCCAATACCTCTTACGGCACTCGGAGCCAAACAGCCAAGATTATTTACTGAACTTGACGCCGACCCTAGGCTAGTTGATAATAATTTTGGAAGAACATTGGGCGATTTGAAATTTTTAAATAATCTTACTATCAATGGCGAACCAGTATTATCGCATATTATAGATTCTATTGAGCAAAAGCATGCAAAACAAATTGCACATAATGAGGAATTGAAAGAATCAGATTCTCAAACCGACACTTCGGATTTAGATTCAGATTCTGAGTCAGAAGACACGCCAAATCCTAAAGGACAAAAACCAGCGCCCGGCAAACTTTCTCAAAGAGCACGCGACAAAAAAGCTCAACAGGACCTTATAGATGAATCAAACGTATTATGTTAGATTACATTTATTAACAAAAAAATAGGCTATTAAAATAGCCTATTTTTATTGTAATCTAAAACCCCCAGTTAGACTGGGGGTTCAGTTTAGCTTTAGCGATGAAACATTATGACATAGTCGCATTC
>CALXSC010000053.1 GCA_944391025.1 uncultured Rickettsiales bacterium | reverse complement strand
TCAAAAATTTTGACAGAGATAGTATGCTTATACAGCTCGTAGTCAAATATTTTTGAGATTTTTTAGGATTTTGATGTAAAAATTGGAATCTTATGGAAAGATTAATATAATTATATAGATTAAATGTGTATTTAAGTATTAAATTTTCGTAAATTCTGTTGGAAACAGGTCTATTATTATCCCTATTAAAATAATATTTAGTCAAATAAATATACCCCTCTGCAAAGCTATCGGAAAATTTGCTTAGATCATGGTGCATACCCCTTCTAAGAAGTTGAAATTGCTTGATTTTAAATGGCAATTTATCCCTATTTTTTTCAAGCAATATCATATTATCCTGAACCCGCCTCATGTGCATAACAGTCCTGTCAATAAAAAAATTTACATCACAATCATTCATTTCAAACCACTTTTTAAAATTCGTTATATTCAAATAAAGTATTGCTGATAATTTTTATTTTTCAATTTAAAACTAATAAATTTTTATTCATTATTTAACATTTCGTAACTTTTCATGAGTTTTTCAACCTCTTTTTGCATTATACCGTAGCCTGCATAATCTTGTTTTTCAAGCAGTTTTTCCATCTCTATTTCCTTTTGTATAATAAGGTTTTCCAGCTTTTCCTTTTCTTTTTTACTAATATTTTTAGGTTGTTCCACGGCTTTCTTTTTAAGCTTTTCCTCTTTCTTTTCCTTTTCTTCACTCTTCCAACCAATTTTATCTAAGAAATCCTGATAATTCCCCTCAAAGAAAATTACCCTATCATCGTCAAAAACAATAAGTTTGTTTGCTATGTTATTTAAAAAATATTCATTATGGCTTACAATTATTGAAGCGCCCTGGAATATTAATAGAGCCTCAGCCAGAGATTCACAGCTTTCCATATCCAAATGGTTAGTCGGTTCATCTAAAATCAATAGATTACAGGTTTTTAATAATATCTTTCCAAGAAGCACCCTGCTCTTTTCGCCACCGCTCAAAACTGATATTTTTTTCTTGGCTAATTCGCCAGAAAACATCATAATGCCGGCAACTCTCATTACATTTGTCTTAGGTATTAATTTATCAACGGACTGCAATTCCTCTTCAACGGTATTATTTGGATTTAATGTGTCAATGTTCATTTGCCCAAAATAGCCAATTTCAGTCTTTGGATTAATTCTTACGTTTCCTACTAACGGCTTTAAAATACCATCAATCAGCCTCAGAAGAGTTGATTTGCCCTTGCCGTTCTTACCAATAACGCAAATCTTATCGCCTTTCTCAACTTTAAAACTTAAATTATTAAACAGTATATTTTCCGGATTATATCCAAACTTTAAATCTTCAACCTCAAGCATATTTGAATTTCCAATAAAGTCCTTATATCTAAACTCAAAATCTAAATCTTGAATATTAGACAACTCATCCTTTACTTCTTGTTTTTCAAGCATTTTAATCCTTGATTGAGCTTGTCTAGCATGACTAGCCTTAAACATAAATCTATTTATAAATTTTTGAACATGCTCCCTCTTTTTTGCCTCATTTATTCTGGATTTTTCATAGGTTTCCTCATCGGTTGCAATTTTCTCATACATATCCTGGGTATCGCCTGTAATCATTATGCTAGTCCCCCTGTGTAAAATTATAGTATGGTCTATAATTTCATCCATAAAACTTCTATCATGGGTTATAAGAATTAAAGCGCCCCTATAATTTTTTAGAAACTTTTTTAGCCATCTTATAGAAAGAATATCAAGATAGTTTGTAGGCTCGTCTAGCAATAGAATATCAGGCTCAGAAATCAACAATTTAGCAAGATTTAATCTAATTTGCCAACCGCCAGAAAACTCTGCAGGACTTCTGAGTTTATCCTCTTCACTAAAACCAAGCTCAGAAAGAATTTTTTCTGCATCCCAAAAAGCATCTTTTTTATAATCAGGCAAGGCAAGGCAAGCTTCATCAATTACACTTTTTTCAGTAAATTTCAAATGTTGTTCCAAATAGCCAATTTTATAGCCCTTGGGTATTACAACATCACCATCGTACTCAGTTAATTTTCCACATAGAATTTTAAATAGGGTAGATTTTCCACTGCCATTTCTTCCAATTAATCCAACTTTTTCTTTATCGTTAACTATAAAGTTAACATTATTAAATACATTTTGTCCACCAAATGAAATAGACAAATTTTGAACTTTTAACATATTTTTCCTTAATACACAAAATTAAACTTGCAAATATAGATAAATCTTATCTAGCACAATCACAATGCTATCAAAATAAAATTATATAGAATATGTCAATGACACCTTCTCGTACTCATAAACATAAGCACGACAACGTAAAGTGTTCCTCCAAATGTATTTAATAATTCTTTAAACATCCTAGTTTAAATTAATATTCTGTATTATATATTAGAGAAATTATTAAAAAAGTCAATTGTTTTAATAAAAATATAAAATATTATATAAAATATATAGCTAAAAAAATAATTTTATGTACAGAGAAATAATAAATAAATTCTTTCCAAAGTTAGAAATTACATCATATGATTTAAATACGGATGGCTGGGAAAGTGACGTAGTAATAATAAACAATGAACTAGTATTTAAATTTCCAAAGGAAGGAAACAGATACGATTGCGTATTTGAAAAAGAAAAAATAATTACAGACAAGATAAGACCATATATATCAACAGAAATTTCAAATATTGAAATTTTTAAGAAAAAGGATGTTGAATTTGCAAAACTTAAATTAATAAAAGGCGTTGATTACTACAAATCAAAACCAAACATAGCAGAACCGCTTGCAAATTTTCTAAAGGAATTACATTCAATAGATATAAAACTGTTAAAAAAATATAATCTTGATGCAAGAAACCTTCCATTTTATAAATATAGACTAGATTTAACCAATTTTCAATTCAACTATGATAATTTAACGCCTTTTTTAAAAGAATATAAATTTGAAAACGATTTCAACAATACTATATCAACATTTGCTAATTTTGAATACAAAGATGAAGATGACGTGCTTTGCCACAACGACCTGCATAAGGGAAATATAATGGTTAATGATGGCACTATATCAGGAATAATTGACTTCGGCGATGCCATATATACGAACTATAATATAGAATTTATTTCAATATTTAAATGGAACGAAAAAATTATAATAGATATAAAAGAAAAATATGAAGAATTAACCGGAAGAGAATTAAATATAGATTTTATAATTTCAGTATTAAGACTTTTTAACTATGTAAAAATCAGCAACAACATAGGCGATTTCAATAAAAACATTAGAAGATTTGAACTATTAAATACGCTATCCGAAGCTTTTAAAAATAAGAGCGAAGAAAATATTAAAAAACTTGAATCTTTATATGAATTGGACCAGACATTAAAAAAAATTTAGAAATTATTTAAAATTTTCTTGACATTTACAACTAAAGAAATTAAAATGATTTTTGTTGCCGTAATAGCTCAGCTGGTAGAGCAACTGACTTGTAATCAGTAGGTCCAGAGTTCAAATCTTTGTTACGGCACCATCTATTTATATTTCATACTTTTATATAAAATCAATTTTACAAGTAAGAATTATATTAATTATTAAAACTTATAATTAAGATATAAATTACCGCAATAGTTCATAGATGATTCTATGGCTCTATTAAATTTTATAAAAGATTCCTCAGTAAAATTTTTAGAGTCCAAAACATCTAAAGTTGGCTGCATTTTTTCGCTTATGCATCTTGCAGCAAATTCAATACCGCTAAAATTACAGAATTCTCCAATGTTCTCACACTCCTCTATTGCCATTTCTCTATATATATCTCCATCATTATAATAATAGGCGTTTAACATATTCTGAATATTTTTAGGAGGAAGTTTGCTGACAAAATCTCTATATTCTTTTTTTAAATCTTCTTCACTCGTTGGAATAATAGCGAAGGCGTTAAAACTGTTTAAAATAACACTTAAAATTATTATAAGATATTTTTTCATATTACATTTATATTAATATATCCAATTTCAAGTATAAAATTGCATGCATAAAAATCAACCATTTTATTTAATTTAAAATACGGTACTAATAATCATTAGTTTATTTTTATCTGTTTCATACTATCTTCCAATATAATTTATTAAATAATAAATATAAACTATACTCTAACATCTCAATACTTTTACTTAAACATAAACTTTTTCCTTCGCTTCGCTACGGCAAACTTCGCCCATAGGTCATCAAATAAAAAAATAAGTAAACTTCTTTTTTTATTTTCTGACACATAGGGTTCGTTTTCTTCTAAATCTAGCCGAATAGTGTCTTATTCTGTTATTAACACATTCTATTAAACAAGTCTGATATTCGTTTACTTCGTAAACTCATCTCGTACTTCTCGCTCCTTTTGGTCGCTTCGGCACTTCGTGGGACGACAAGCTAGCAAATTCAAGCAAGTGCGAAGGCAAGGGGATTCAAGCTTGCTTGAAATCACCAATGAGTGGCTTTAGCCCGAGTGTTTGCCAAAGCACGATTGGAGCGAAGCGATGGCTCAAGCTTGATTTGCTCCCACTTTGTGCTTCTTGCTCCTTTTGGTCGCTTCGGCACTTCGTGGGACGACAAGCTAGCAAATTCAAGCAAGCTTGATTTGCTCCCACTTTGTGCTTCTCTGCATAAATATCTTTGTTTACCATTATATTTTTGTTTACCTCTTTTATTTATTCTATTACTACCACAAAATTTACATTTTAAATTATTACATATAATATTTACCTAAATTATTAATAATTAAAAGTAAATTAAAAGTTATCAGTACCAAGCAAGGTAAATAAAAAAACTTGATATTTTTAAAAAAAATAATACTATTTTTTTATCCAGAAAAAATAGTATTTATTTATGAAATTCACAAAAATGCACGGCTGCGGCAATGACTATATAGTGATTGACGGAACAAAAAATAATATTGAATTAAAAAAAGAAGAGATAGCCTTTCTATGTACTCCACACTTTGGAATTGGTTCTGAAGGATTATTAATTGCCCTGCCATCAGAAGTAGCGGACTTTAGAATGAGGATGTTTAACATAGATGGCTCAGAGGCAGAAATGTGCGGAAACGGCATAAGATGCATATCAAAATTTGCTTTTGAAGAAGGTATAATAAAAACAAAAGTAGCAACAATTGAGACAAGGGCTGGAATAAAAAATATTGAACTAATTTTTAATGGCATGGATATTGAAGGTGTAAAGGTAAATATGGGAAAGGCAACATTTCTAGAGAATCCAGTAACCGAATATAGACTAAACTGCGTTTCAGTAGGCAATCCGCATGCAATAATGATAGTAGAAGACATAGAAAATTTTCCCGTTCATGAACTTGGTCCAAAGATAGAAAATCATCCAGGATTTCCAAACAGAACAAATGTAGAATTTGTTAAAATTATTAATAGAAAAAATGTAGTCCTAAGGGTATGGGAAAGGGGCTGCGGCGAGACATTTGCATGCGGTACTGGTTCATGTGCTACAGCAGCTGCACTGAATAGACTCAACCTAATAGATAATGAATGCACAGTGAAACTAAAAGGCGGAGATTTAAAAATTGAAATAATCAACGGTGAAATATTTATGAGTGGAAATGCAGTTAAAGTATTTGATGCTAATATTGTGATTTAAATTAATAAAAAACATTGATTTTTTACTGATAGGAAATATCTTTATTATTGAACAAATATAAAGAATAAAAAATGACCAAAATTAATGAAAATTTTCTAAAGTTACCTAAAAATTACCTTTTTGCAGAAATTGCCAATAGCGTTGAAAAATACAAAAGAGAATATCCAAATGCGGAAATTTTAAAGCTTGGAATTGGCGATGTTACAAGACCTTTGCCAAGGGTTATAGTAATGGCTATGCAGGAAGCATGCGAAGAAATGCTTAATGAAAAAACATTTAGAGGATATGGACCATATGAGGGATATGAATTTCTAAGAAAACCAATAGCCGAAAGCTATAGAGAAAGAAATGTTGATATTGAAGCAAATGAAATATTCGTTAACGATGGCGCAAAAGCCGATACTGCCAACATAATAGAAATATTTGACAGCAACAGCAGAATAGCCGTATGTGACCCAGTCTATCCAGTGTATATAGATAGCAATGCGCTGGCCGGAAGACTCGGAGATTTTGACGAAAATACCGGCAAATGGAGCAAGGTTCTATATATGCCATGCACTAAAGAAAACAATTTTATACCCGAAATTCCAGAAGAAAAGGTTGATTTAATTTATCTGTGTTTTCCAAACAATCCTACCGGAGAAATGATTTCTAAAGATGAATTGCAAAAGTGGGTTAACTATGCAAATAATAATGGTTCAGTTATACTATATGACGCAGCCTACGAGGCATATATAACACAAAATTTACCACACACAATATATGAGTGCGATGGTGCAAAAACATGCGCCATAGAATTTAAAAGTCTATCAAAGGACGCAGGATTTACAGGTATTCGTTCAGGATATACCGTAATACCGAATGATTTAAAAATTGATGGCGTTCAATTAAATTCACTTTGGATGAGAAGGCAATCCACAAAATACAATGGTCCGTCATTTATAATCCAACGAGGCGCAGCAGCAAGATACACAGAGGAAGGAAAAAAAGAAGTAAAAGAACTAATATCCTACTATCAAAACAATGCAAAAATCATATATGATGGGCTCAAGGAAATCGGACTAGAAGTCTACGGTGCAATTAATTCTCCATATATATGGCTAAAAACTGTAAATAATATGACATCATGGGATTTCTTTGATTTGCTTTTAAACAAAGCTCATGTAGTTGGCACGCCAGGTTCTGGATTTGGTCCAAGCGGAGAAGGATATTTTAGGCTAACATCATTTGGTTCCAGAGAAACTACAGAAATGGCGGTTAAAAGAATTAAAGAAAATATAAATCACTAAAAATTTTTTAGTTCAGAAAAATTTAAAAAGTTATCAAAAATTTTCTTTATCTTATATAAAAGAAATAGTCTGCTATTAGTTTCTCTAGCATTATCGGTTTTGATTAGCTTTTCTTTAAAATAACCATTTACTAAATCATTAAATTCAAGCAGAAGATTTAAACATTCTGTATAGTTCTGCGCCCTGCTCTCCTTTTTTATAGATTTTTTAATCTCCTTAATTTTTGTAGCAATAAGCTTTTCCTGTTCGCTCCTTAAATATCTCTTATGGAATATTTTTTCAATTATTGAGCCAATATCAGTAACCTTAAAGCCTTCAAGAATATTGTTTAGCCTCTTATATGTATTTCTAATGCTCGCAAACTTTTCATTTTCCTTCTTTATATATTCAGTAACTTGAATTATCTTTTTATATAGACATGTTAAGCTCAATGGCTGTTTGAATGAATTTTTTATATTTATATTTGCAACAGCATTTATGATATCATTTTCAAAGCCTAATTCAATTAAAAAGCTTATAAATCTTTTTTTAAATAATTCAATCATACTTGATTCAATATCAACAATTTGCTGCTTTACGCTAATCTTTGAATCATTATTTTTTTTATATACCGCAGTTTTAAACAGGCTTATTGACTTATGTATCAATATATTTATTGGAATATTAATATTTCCATCAACTATTATTTTTATTACACTAGTTACATTTTTTCTTATGCCAAACGGATCCTTTGAACTTGTTGCTTCTTCGTTTGTAATAAATAGCGTAGTTATATTGTCAACCCTTCCAGAAATTGACAATATCTTGCCAATATCGCTTTCTGGAATTCTATCGCATAGGTTTCTAGGTTCATAATATTCTTCAATACCCCTGCATACAACTTCCGGATAGTTGTTCGCCCTAGCATAGTATGCCGATAGATGCCCCTTTAATTCCGGATCTTCACATACTAGGCTGCTTGTCATATCTATTTTGCACAGTTTTGCAGCTTCTTCAGTTGAAATTAAATCAGAATGCGGAATCCACAGGCAAATAAATTTAGATAGTTCAATTAACCTTTCAACCTTGTTGTATAGAGTTCCAAAGCCCTTATGATACGGTACAGACTTTAGCCTATTAATTTTAGTATCAATACTTTCAGATAGAAACCTTATAATTTCAGAATTCATAAACGAAAGCTTTAGATTAATTACATTGCTTATGCCGGCAATTATATTTTCACCATTATCTGTAGTTTTTGTATTTGCAAATAGAATAAACTTATTTGACAAAAATTTAGTAGAATTATCAAAAAGGCAAAAGCACCTGTATTTTTTATAGACTATATTGGTTATTATAACATTAGGCAGCTTTAGAAATTCCTGCTTAAATTCTCCAAAAAATACATCCGGATATTCCGTACTATTGACAACCTCACGGATAAGATTTTTTTCAAAATTGCATTCATTAACTTTATATGTTGAATAGTTAATGCTATTTTCTATTTTTAAAATCTTATCAACTATTACCTTTTCCCTTTCATACTGGTCAAAAACAACAAAATTCTCAGCCATTTTAGCTCTATAGTCATCAAAACCAGATATTTCTATCTTCTTATCAAGTCCAACCAAAATTTTATGTCCATAGGTATAATTATTAGATTTTAGACCGCAAAATTCAAAATCAATAACCTCGCCATTAAATAGACATAGAATATTTCTAAGGGGACTAATCCACTTAATATCGCTATTTCCATTCCACTTCATATTTTGTGAAAACGATGACGAAATAAGCGTTAGAGCATCAACCATATTCTCCTCTAGGAATTTTTTAGTTTTTATCTCAAAGTTATCTTGAACAAGCACATAATTTCCATCTCTTTTTTCAAGTTTATCAATAGACCTTGCATTAAAAGCCTTTAGGAAGCCATTTATTTCTTCAGCTTCCGCATCAACTCTCGGTCCAACTATTTCCCTATGTTTAACCATGACGCTATCGGCTAGAACATTTGTGCAAAATACTATTCTGCATGGAGTTGTATATATTTGGCAGAAATCATCACTGATACTTTCAACCAAATTTTCGCTCAAAAACATTTCCTTTATAACCTCTTCAAAATCAGTCTTTATTGAATTAAAGAAGTTCAATGGCATTTCTTCAGAATATAGTTCTATAAATAATTCGCTCATTTTATTCACTTATATTTTTATTTCTATTATATTTTTCACGGCACAAATCAACCAAATCCCTAAGAATTTTATTATAGCTTATTTTATTATTATATGTTATATAGTTTCTAATATTTAAAATATCTAAACAATATTTAGCTTTTAATATTGAAATATACGCCGGTAGAATAATTCCATTTTCAATTAAATTAACCGCCATATCCTTATAGTTTTCAAGTTCCCTAAATATTACCTCATTAGTTGAATCACTTACAATAAAATCATAATTTTCTTTTTCAGAAAAAAACATTACATCATTGTATGAAATCTTATCTTCGCCTGACCTGCCATTCCAGCTAACATCCCATATATTATCGCATCCCTGCATAACAGTAAGAATCTTATCAATATCATACGAAATTGTTATTGGTATATAGTCAGAATCACAGCAGCCAATATTCTGAATATAATAAATTTTTGCTATTGATGTACTATTAAAGAACACCTGATACCCAACCGCATTCAACCTAAAAATAAAATTATCAAATACAACATTTTCAAACACAATATCATTATTCCTATGGTTAAGCCCTAGAGACAACAGGCTATCAAGAAATATCTTCTGGGGCATTTTAACCTCAGATTTTAAAACAACTTGAAATTTCAACAAGCTATAGTTCTGCATATTATATCTCACACCCTTACTATCCATAGAGGCAACATGCGGCTGAAAATACATCGTATCAATATTATTATCGTCAATCATACCAAAAAATGAGTTTGGATGAAAAAGAGGCGAAGAAATCTCAGTCTGGGCTGGCGGAATAAGAGTACAACCAAAATTATTCCAAAAATCACATAACTTTATCAATATTTCTTGAAAACTAATATCCTTTTTTAAAGCACCCATCAGAATTAAAAAGTTGCACTATCAATATATTTACAATATTTTTTTTAGTTTTCAAGGATTAAAAGCATAAAATAAACAATTAGCAAAAAATAACAGCTTTTGCAATCATATATTTTACCAAAATCAATTTTTTCTATTGATTTTTAAACTACTCAACCTATAATCTACAATGAATACTATAAAAGAGTCCTAGTATTCAAAGGCTTCAAAAACCTCTAAGGGCAACTCAAATTATTAATAAACAATTATATATTATATAAAAATATATAAACTGATAATTAGTGTCGATAAAAACTATTCGAGTTTTTATTACCATGCTATAGTGATAGGAACCGGAGGAAAGTGGGACATCATTAGTAGGTATTTTGCAAATTTGGCAGAAAAAAATTTAAGTTAGAATCAAATATTTTTACGAAATTAATATTAAAATATTAATGAGTAAAAATGTGCAGATAATAGCTTAAATTTTTCCTGTCTTATAGATGATAATAAAATAACACATAAACTTCGTCAAGTAAACTCGCCTGTATTCTCCATACTGCTTCGTTTGCTTTCCTAGTCCTGTGTTATTTTATTTTATCACCAAATGTTGTAAAATACCTACTAATGATGTCCAGAGTCCAGAACTTCGGTTTAAATACCTCCACTGTCTCGCTACAGTTTTGTACCTCCGGTTTATAGACTCTAAACCTACGGAGAATCAAAATATGGAAAATATAAACATAATAGAAAAACAGTTATCAGAGATTCAATCAAAGCAAATCAAGAGACTAGAAGTCAAACTAAAGTCCAAAGATAAAACATTAGTTGGAAAAACTATAAAGTTCTATAGACTATACTATGGAATATCTCAAAAAGAATTAGCAAGAAAACTATGGACTTCATTTCAGACAATTAAAAAGTACGAGAACGGAAAATATAAAATCACTTTGAGCAAGCTATTATCAATATGTAAAGCTATTGGCATTAATGAAGAGCAATTTCTTGATACGGTAAATAATGTTGATATACTTTTAGAGATATTAAAAAGTGAATAGTAAAACTATTCACTTTTTGTGGAAATAATTAAAATATTCTTTTTATCATTTCATTAGCCAAATTCATATAGGCAATTGAGCCAGAACAATTTGAATCATAGATTATAGCCGGAATGCCGTGGGAAGGGGATTCGGATAGTTTTACATTTCTTGGTATTACAGTATTGTAAACCATTTCGCCGAGACAGTTTCTAACATCTTGCTCAACCTGCTCCGTAAGCTTATTGCGCCTATCGTACATTGTCAAAACAATGCCGTTTATATTTAAACCACTGTTAAAGTTGTCCCTAATTCTTCCTGCAGTATCCAAAAGGTGCGATAGACCTTCTAAAGCAAAAAATTCACACTGCAGCGGTATTAAAATAGTGGTTGAAGCAACTAGAGCATTTATAGTTAATAGACTTAATGATGGAGGACAGTCTATAAATATAAAATCATAGTCATTAATAACGCTTGAAATTTCATTTTTTAGTTTAAATTCCCTGTTGTCAACTACCGCCAAATCAACTTCAGCACCGGCTAGATCAACTGTACATGGTATAATGTCCAAATTCGGTATTCTAGTTTTTAGTATAACATCTCTGACTTTTTTTTCCCTTAGAAGCAAGTCATATATATTATGCTTTTCTCTCTCCGTTAGATCAATTCCAAGGCCACTGCTCGCATTACTCTGAGGGTCAAAATCTATAACCAAAACTCTCTTTCCAAGTGCGGCAAACACAGCCCCTATATTTATTACAGTAGTGGTTTTACCAACACCACCTTTTTGATTTACAACAGAAATAATTTTAGTCATGTTATTCATAAAATTTTCTTTACATTATGGAATTATTAAATACGCAAAGCAGCTCTCTACCGTTTCTCAAAGCAAATTGAACGCCGACAGTGCTTATGGCTACATAATCACCGTCTATATAGTAATTTAATTTAGTTTCATTTCCATATATATCAACCAAGGAAAATGTAGGAATAATCAGGTTGTTTCGTGGAAACTGAAAATATGTAGTCTTTCCATCGTCAAAAACCTTAATTGGAACTATATTTCTCGCATTCCCAGCCATTGTGTAGTTAAAGTTTATTATATCGCCCCTTTCTATATTTGTAAGAGCAAAACCATCCTTTACACTTATAGTATCGCTATTTTGAGCATTTGGACTATTTGGCATTTTTGGTTTTTTTATTTCCTTATCCGGATAGAAAAATTTTATAGAGTATATCAAATCCTCGTTAGCTCTTTCATCAAAGGCTAGTCCTGTAATTTCAAACTGGTAAGTTCTCTTTGTTGTAATAATGGTCATATTGGTTGTAACATCAATCTGTATAGGTCTAATAAACAACCGTTTTCCAATTGGTGTAATCTTCCAAGGAAAAGCCTCGCCTAGCGAAATAATTTCTATATCTTCATCCGGTGCAAACTCAATAAAAGATTGAAATCCATAGTGAAATTTTAATTGAAAAACCTCATTTGGATTATAGACAATGGTTCTAATTCTAGAATCTGTAGTCAGCGGTATGGTTTCCGCAGTAAAACCATTTTTGGAAAAGCAAAAAATAAATAAAAATAAAATTAATATTTTTTTATACATTACCTGTTTTCCTCGTATCCGCTTACTAATTCGTTATCAATTACATACTTAGTAACTTGAAATCCTAATGGATTAATATACCTTTCCTCTAAAGATAAATTTAAATTAGCAAATCTAAATTCTATATCAGCAATCATATCCCTATTATTAGTAAACCCATATACGTTACCAATATTTCTCAACCTAAACCTAACAACAGCTGTATTTGGAGTTGGGAAACTTATTGATTTTAGGGCAACCTCAATCATACCCCTATTGCCTATCATGGCCGCAGGGCTTTTTTCATTCCTAGGGTTAATATTGGCTTGAATCTGCCTAAAAACAGAAGGGGTTGAGAATAGCATTAATTTTTTATAGTCATCCCTAAATGTACCAGGATTATAGCCTTCTGCAGCCTTAACAAATGAATATATAAAATATCTCTTTAATGTAACATCGGCAGTAAAACTGCTTTGGTTTAACTGTTCAACAACCGTTGGAATTCCTGTTTTTTCTTCAACTTCAATCACGTATGGTACTAGAGATTTAGAGGCCATAATCTGTTTAACGAATATAACCGCTATTAAAACAGAACATATGGCAAAAAATGAAATAAAAAATAGAATATTCCTTTGAAATACCACTATTTGATACTTGCTTGAATACCAACTTTTTAATTTTAATTTTGGTGCCTTTGCCATTCTCTCAAATATAATAAATATTAGCTATACAAATAATAATATATTAAATTTTTATTATCAAGAAAATATTATTTAGAAAAGATATCATATCTCTAAACAATAGTAATATACCATTAAATTAATTTCAAGCGTTTATATAATTTTCATAAAATTAGCCAACTATCAGCTAATAGCAGCAACAATATTAAATAGCTAAAGGTCCAATTATCAAAATTATTACAAATTAAAATATCGATTGCAAAATAAATTCACACACTATAAAATATTAATCGGTTAGTTGTATAACTAACCACGCTGTTTATAGAATGAATGTGGTTTTTCCACCACATACAATTTTATTCATTCTGTGAGCAACCGCCTTGTGCGGGAGCTTGCAGAGTATGTCCAGACTTATACCTATGGTATAGGTTAAAGTCTGTAAGAGTCGAATTGTATCGATTGGAAAACTCCCGCACTTATTTTATAATAGGTGTTTTTTTATTATAAAAGGAGTTGTTTAATGAAAAAATTCATACTTATTATATTTCTATTTTTTCCTATTGCATCTTTCACAAAGGAATATCAAAATTTTTATAACGTAAAGTATATTGACAACTACGACGGAGACACTATAACTGTAGAGCTTAAAGTGTTTAAAAAAGGAAAAACTGAATTTATGGTCAGGGACGACGTGAGATTAAAAAATATAAACGCAGAGGAAATAAAGAATAGAAATATTGAAAAAAAGAAAATAGCTGTAAAGCAAAAAGAAGAGCTAAGAAATAGATTAAGAAATGCAAAGCAAATTGATTTATTGAATTGTGAGAGGGAAAGGTATGGAAGGATGCTGTGCGGGGTCTGGGTGGATGGGGTTATTTTTTACCACTAATTGATAAATTTATATCAAAAAATTTCATAAATATGAATTAATGAAATTTTAAAAATTATTTTAAATTATTTTATTTATAAATACTAATTAAACTAATATTTCTTATTAGAATATATAACATTATCTAACAGTGCAAAATCTCCTTTCAGTATCGCTGCATAGGAAATCCGCAATTTCATTAACTAGTTTGTTATTTGGATATTTGCCCCTATATTCCTCAGACCTTTCAAAAACAGATTTATTATCATCAGCCTCAAAGACTTCCTTATAGAAATGCAAAACTTCCTGAATATCTTTTTTATCAAAACCAGCCCTTTTTAAACCAACAAGATTAAGACCTTGAAGACTGCTTCTTCTGCCATTTTCAGCATACGCCATGCCGTATGGTATCAAATCTTCTCCAAGTCCAGAAATACCGCCTAACATAGCACCATTGCCTATTTTAACCTTTTGATGCACTGCAGAAAGCCCACCGAGTACAACATTATTTCCTATAACAACATGACCGGCAAGTGTAGCATTGTTCGCAAAAACGCAATTATTACCTATAACACAATCGTGGGCAATATGGGTATTAACCATTAGAAGATTATTATTGCCAATTCTAGTAACAAGATTATCGCCCTCAGTTCCCGGATGTATAGTACAGTGTTCTCTTATGCTATTATTATCGCCAATAATTATTTCAGATTTTTCACCATGGTATTTTAAATCCTGGGGATCCTGCCCAATTACAGCAAAAGAAAATATTTTATTGCCCTTGCCTAGAGTAGTCCAGCCTTCTATAACGACATGTGGTTTTATAACAGAATTATCGCCAATTTTTACATTTGAACCTATCATTGAATAGGCTCCTATCTTCACATTATTTCCTATAACCGCACCTTCTTCAACTATAGCGGTTGGATGAATTTCACAACCTTCACCTATATTATTATTCTTTATCATAACATCATTAATTATAAAAGTTTTCTTATTATGAGCGTAATTAAGCATAACAACCATTTTAACCTACTATAATAAGTGTACAATAAATTATTATATATACAAACATATTTTTATTACAAAATATTACATAGATATTATATACTACCGCATTTTAAAATATTAATCATAATTATAAAAAAATAAAAAAACTAGGCAAATGATAGTAATAAATGAAATACAAAAATCTATTTACAACTGTTTAAAATCACAGAACAGTGATAATTTTCAAAAACTAAAAGGGATATTTAATTATTTAGATAAAAATATTGATTTTCCATATATATTTACAAATATAAATAGCATAGAAGACCTATCAACATTTTCAAAAAACATATACTCATGTTCTATTTCAATAAATATATTTGACAAAAATACAACAAATAGCTTTGTAGTAGGTTTAGCCGATGAAATAAAAAATATATTTAATAATTTAAACAATTTTGAAATAGATAACTTCAAAATAATAGATATTAAATTTAATAATTTTAAAATAGCATTGGAAAATAATAATACAATATGGCAAGGTGAATTAGTATACAGCATAATAGTAAAAAAAATATAAAAATATAAATTAAAACTTGACTAATAAAAATAATACAACTATAAGTAGGGTTAGTTTTAATAATTTTAATCTAAAATTGTTAAAACTTTAAAAATCTAATAATAAAAATAAGGAGAAAATATGACAGTAGGAACAAGATACCCAACTTTAGCATTTCATACTGGAGGTGCTGGTCAAGCAAATGATGGTATACCTCCACAACCATTTGAAACTTTTTGCTATGACTCTGCCTTGATGCAAGCAAAGATACAGGATTTCAACGTTATCCCATATACTTCAGTATTGCCAAAAGAATTATACGGAAATATTGTACCAGTTGAAACTGTTGTTGACCAATTCACACATGGTGCCGTACTTGAAGTTATTATAGCAGGAAATGGTGCAAAAATTGAAGACCATAAGGCAATAGCTACAGGTGTTGGCATATGCTGGGGAAAGGATAAGAAAGGCAATCTAATTGGCGGATGGGCTGCTGAATACGTTGAATACTTTGACACCCAAATCAACGACGAAATAGCCGAAGGTCATGCTAATATGTGGCTAAATAAATCTTTAAACCACGAGTTAGAAATAAGAGGGGTTGAAAAACACAGCGAATTCCAAATTTTCCACAATTATATAAATATAACTCAACCATTTGCCTACTGTTTAACTTGTTTAGGCTTCTTAAATTTTGAATATGCTGCTCCAGCAAAACCAAATATGAAGCTAGCTCCAAAACCAGTTATAAAAAAATAGTTTTCTTTAATATAATGAGAAGAATTTTTCTTCCCATTTTTGCTTATATTATTCAAAATCTATTCTGAAAGCAAGTCTTGGGCATGTAGATTCTTCGTCTAGGTCTTCATAATTTAAATTTTTGTCATATACATCCCAGCTGTTATTAGTGTCACAAGCAGATCTCATTGAACCATTAACTCTTTGTCCATCATCAATTTTTTCATCAATTTGTTTCGCGGTTTTTGCAGAAATTGAAATGGAATTATATGGATAATCACCAAATAGCCTTAGCATATTTTTACTAAAATTATAAAGATAGGAATCATCATCACCATATCCTTCAACAGCACTATCAATATCCCATTCATATTCCTTATATACTTTTGAAGCCGGTCTTCCTCTGCATTCTGAATCATTCGTGTAACCATCACATGTTGGGTCAAGCTTAAAATCAATAATACCAGCAAGATACAATTCAACCCAAGGGGCGCTAATAGGACTTTCTACATCAGCAAATGGAGCGGAAAAATTATATAATCCTCCATCACTTGAATTAACATCCCCATCACCATTAGCGTCTCCAGGCAATCTTCCTTTTTCAACATAGAAAGAATTTATCGCCTGCTTATAATTTCTAATTTCATTAATCAATGCCCTAGTCTTAGCTGACTTTATAAGGCTAGCTCCACCTGTTACACCCGCAACAAGCAAACCTATTATTATTAATACTATTGATAGTTCTATTAGAGAAAAAGCTGATTTTTTGACTTATTTAATTGGAAGTTTTTTGAGTTTGCTAAAAAATACCCCCCCCCCACGAATTTTAGAGAATTGCATATTATTTTTCATATTAATTTTTATTTATAATTATTTAAACATTATTGATATTAAATAATATTATGTTTTAAAAATCAATGGCATAGTTTAAATAAATACAAATAAAAAATTTAATCATTGGTTTAATTTAACCATTTTATTCAAATAGCTACAAATTTTTATTTATCAAATTACAGAATTAAAATAAATAAAAATATAAGATTATATTCAATTTAAGGCAGTCAAAACAAAACGCATCCATAGACGCTATAGGACAATCACAACAACAGTAATAGCTTGTGCATTGAGCAATAAATCAACAATTTGTTTTATGAACCTCTATCTATTAATTGCAATTAAGCTGGTATTATTTAGCAGCCGGCGCTCCAGCAGCCTCATCAGGCTTTTTCTTTTTAGGAACATAAGGCTCCTGCTTAGGAACAGAAATCGGCTTTAACAACCTGCTAGTAAATAACTTATCTTTATAATAGAAAATTTTCTTGCATCTAATTGGCGGGTTTGCCTCAATAAGGATAATCTGCTCATCCTTAGGCAGTCCGATAACTTCCTGAGGCATCAGCAGCTCTCTTGAAGATTTTTTAACCGAAACCTGTCTAGCACCAGGGTTTAAATCCAAATACTTAGGTCTAGAACCTTCCTCTTGACCAACAACAGTCTTTTTACCCAAAAGGTCAGAAATATACTTTGCAGTCTCAACGTTATTAGCCGCATAGGTAATTCTGAATGTACAGTTAGAAAGGAAAGAGTTCATACCTGAAGCCTCATAGATAGCCTTCAGCTGCTCAGTATCCTGTGTAATCAAGAACAGCTTAACCCAATATCCCCTATAGTACGCAATACCAGCTTTAATCTCATCCATTTTACCAAGCGTAGGAAACTCGTCAAGCAACATCATAACCCTATGTTTTTCCTTCTTTTTATCAGGCATTTTTTTAGTAAATATACCGGCGCACTGCTGATAGAAAATCTGCAATAGCGGCTGCAAACGCATAACGTTAGAAGGAGAAATACCCACAAACAAAGATGTCGGTATAGTCCTAAATTTTCCAATATCAAAATCACTCTTCATTGTAGCAGCATCAACAAGCGGGTTTGCCCACAAATCCATAGAAGATGCAGCTGTTGATGTAACAGAACCCCTTTCCTTATCAGGTTTTTGCAAATACGCCGCCAAGTTCATATAGCCCGTAGGATGTATAAATTCACCCTTTGTATCCAACATAACAGCAATATTATACGCAACGTCATCACTTCTTAGGGTTCTCAAGGTCTCCCCCATAGAAGCAGGCCTATCGTCCATAGCAACAAGCGCCAACATAATACCAGTAACCAGCGCCCTACCTTCATTCGTCCAAAACTCCTCCTTTGGCAATAGGAACTTAGTAATCTTCATAACATCATCCACCTGCTTACCATAGTCCCTAGCAATAAAATCCATAGGATTATAACAATGTGTATAACCATCTTGATCAGCAGGATTCCACAAATAGCATTTCTGTTTCATCTTGCTAGTTCTATATCCACTAGTAATCTCAAAGTTTTCCAATTTAACATCATGCACGATAACAGAATCATCCCAAAACAACAAATTAGGCAACACAAACCCCACACCTTTACCAGAACCAGTAGGGGCAAATAGCAATGCGTGTTGGCAGTTTTCTTTACTAACCACGAGCATTTTTCCCTTATACATACCCATCGTCATACCAGTTCCATTGTGCATTAAACCAGCCTTTTTAATTTCGGCAGGCGTAGCCCAATGCGCATCACCATATTGTGATTCAGGGAGTTTAAACGGTCTCCATTCAAAAATAGGTTCTCTAAACTTATAGACTACAAACGCATATATAGACAACGGCAAAAACGAACCAACAATAACTTTCGGTATAAGATACGCTCCGCCAGCAAAACCCAATCTTCCGAAATTTAAAGCTATAGTTCTCCAAGACCTAACCATCAAATTAGTAATATACATAACCTGCGAAGGAAAATCCATTGCGAACAAACGCATAACACCAGCTTGTTTTTGCAGCAAAAGTATAAAAAATACTCCCGTAATATAGAAACATATCAACAACGTAACAATTCCTAAACTACCAAGGACAATAAAATTTCTAAACGCTATAACTTGCTCGTCTTGTGCTTGTGCCATTTTTATTCCTTTTATTAAGTATTAATTAAACTTAATTTAAATCTTATCTATTAGAATATAATCAAAAAAATAATAATCAATAAAAAATACGTATACAAAGAAATAATTGACCAATAATATTTTAATATTGCAAAAATACCTAAAACAATACATCATTTCTTAAGTAAAGAAATAATTTATCACAATACTTTTTCTCGCACTCTGCCATAGCTATTATTATATCCAGAATATATAATCTTTCCAGATCCTGCAGAATACACATTACTGCCTATTGGTGCCGTATAATCAACACCAGCATGATATTTTGCTCCGCTATCTCTTACCCAACCATAATGTCCTCCATTTTTATTCCATTAACTACTCGGAGTTGTGTTATCTGGACGTATATATTTTGGATCTAATGAATATAAAAAAGTCATATATTATTAATTATTATTTTAAATAAAATAATAATTAACTATAAATTTTTGTTCGGAAGTACTATTTCTTCTGTATCTTTATATACAAGCTGAACTCTTTTATCAATCCAATGCTCAATACTGCAATCATTTGTAATCATAATAAGTTTATATCCTGATTTTAGCAATTCTCTTATACCTTCAAAGTTTGAAATTATATATTCTCGAGATTTTTTATCTTTTGTAAAACCATAAAAATTTTTATTTAAGTCTGGCTTTTCAAACCACATAATGTTTGATATATTATAAAACATAATGTAATCCTTATATTTAAAGCTTAAATATGTACTTTTATCATCAAAATTACGATCTAAAAATCCATATATTGTTTCACCGCTATCTTTAGAAACAATATTTATGGTTCTCGGCTCTTTTTTAAGTGCAAAATTATACCAATAGTACGATAGTCCTTCTTCGCATAGATTTTTTTCAATTTTTTTCTCTTTATTTTCAAAATTTTCTCTACTGCCTTTAAAATAAAGTTCTTCAACTAAACTTTTCCTTCCTACTTTAACCTTTATTTCTGTTCCATTTTTAGTTGTTAATTCATATTCACCTTCAGGAATATCTAACAATAAAAAAGTATATTCAGTACCTTCATTTAATGGGAGATACAAAATATATCCATCTTGCATAAAAAATTCACTATATAATTCGTAGTAATCTTCAGTAAATCTTGAATCATTGTATTTACCTTCAAGTCTATAATCTTTATAATCAAAATCAGCTTTAACCCAATCATCAGCATATGCAGCATTAAAAATAAACAGAAAAAATAATATTAAAATTTTTATATAACTAGGCATTTTTATCAAAATCCCTATAGTATATCTCAGAAATATACCTTCTGCCCTTTGCGCCTCTTTTTAACTGTACAACAATGTCAACCACATTTCTAATATAGTTTAAAATATCATCTGGCGGCATACCTAAACCAGCCTGCATAACCATAAGTTTTAACTGCTGCAAAGCCATGTCTGGAGTATCGGCGTGGAGCGTTGAAATAGAACCAGGGTGACCAGTATTAATAGCCCTCAGAAAAGAGAAGGCCTCAGAACCCCTTAACTCACCCACGATTATTCTTTCTGGTCTCAAACGCAAACATGCTTCAATCAAATCCTGCGTTGAAACGTTAGCCCGGCCCTGTCCTCCTTTAGATGCAAGCAAATGCACCC
>CALXSC010000052.1 GCA_944391025.1 uncultured Rickettsiales bacterium | reverse complement strand
CAATATCCTTTGTAAAGTAATTGTTGATTTACAAAACAAAATTATTATTTTTAGTCGATTTCCTTACCAGCCAATGAGTGGATTTATGTTGTGTGTATCATTTGTTATTATTTTACTGAATATGCGTTGGCTGATAAGGAAAACACACAAATCGCAATTTATATACAACACGTCATGAAATGAATGTGATGACATAAAAGATATCAAAATAAATTAATCAAGAGATTATGTTTATACAAAGATGTTTATAGTGATGGTGTTAACTATTTTTTAATAATCTTTGAATAAAATACCAAATTCATTGCTTTTAAAGATTGATGGTGATACTTGTAAAAATATGTTAAGAAAGTGTTAACGGAGCCTAATATGTCTTTATGCGATGAATATATCAGCAAAATAGAAAATATTCCTACAGTATCTTTTAATAAAGAACAAAAAGAAATAGCTAAAAAAATTATTAAATCCACAGATGAAAAGGATTTAAGCAGTGTTTATAATTTAATAACACAACGCGTAAAAACAGGTTTTGTATTTGATGAGGCTCCTGAAATAAATCATGACGCTGTTGCACTCATTAAAGAAGATGAAAGCCTGAGAATAGATGGTGCTTTAGAAAGTGTGGAGCATAAGCTGATTATCGGTGAAAATTATGATGCTTTGAAGAATTTATGTGCTACTTACATTGATAAAAACGGTAAAGGTTTGATTGATGTAATTTATATAGACCCTCCATACAATACAGAAGCCAGCAAAGCCGAAGGAAATGATTATAAAGAGGAATTAGAAGCTAGTAAATTTATTTACAGAGATAAATTTACACGTGATGGTTGGTTAAATATGATGAATGAAAGATTGAAACTTGCCAAGAGATTATTGAGTGAAACTGGGATTATATTCATATCTATAGATGATAGTGAGCAAGCATATTTGAAAGTATTATGTGATGAGATATTTAGTTCTTCTCAAACAGATGTTATGATATGGAGAAAAAGTGGTGTAGGTAGAGATGGAAAGATGAAAAACACAACAACTTTTAGAAAAGACCATGAATATATTATTGTTTGTTATAAAGGAGACCCTAAATTGAATAAATCTTTGGAAAAACCAAATTGGCAGAATGAATATGGAAATCCTGATAATGATAAAAGAGGTCCTTATAAAGCAGGTTCTATATCAAACAAAGAAGAAGCATCAAATACATTATCTCCAAATTATTATTCTGTTATATCCCCAAGTGGAAAAGTATTCACTAGACAATTCAATTGTTCAAAGGATGAGTTCGAAGCATTAGATAGAGATAATAGAATATTTTGGGGAAAAGATGGCAACTCTGTTCCATCAATAAAGATATTTGTAAATGAAGAAAGATTTGTTACCACTTCATCTCTTATAGATTATAACAATATGACAACAACATTTGGTTCAAAAGAGTTATTTTCTATTATTACAGAGAATGGAATAGGTGAAAGAATAAGACCTAAACCATCTCCTTTATTAAAAAAAATAATTCAGATATCATCTAAAAAGAATTCAATAATCCTTGACTTTTTTGCCGGGAGTGGAACAACGGGACAAGCTGTTATGGAGCTTAATGAAGAAGATGGTGGAAATCGTCAATTTATATTGGTTACAAATAATGAAAATGGTATTGGTGAAAAAATTACCAGAGAAAGGCTATACAGAGTCATCCATGGCCACGGGAGTAAAGGTGAAAAAATTGCTTGGAAATACAGTGAAGATAAACCTTGTCTATCTAATAATTCGGTCAGAGTATTTAAAATAGAAAATACGGAATTAAAACTTAATGATTTGGAAAAAGCCGAAAAATTAAAGGAACAGGCGAAAATAGAATTTAAAAAGTTAAATCCTAAGGCAGAATTTTCAAATGATTTTGACATTTATAATGAATTGTCAGCATTAAATCCTATAAAATAATAAATAATAGAGGTAAACAATGGAGCTGACTTCTTTACAAAAATCAACAGTTGATGAAATCTTGGATTTGTATAATCCAAACCAAAAGGTAATATGTGAGTTTAAAGCACCGACAGGGTCAGGAAAAACCCTTATGGCAACGTATTTTATGTCTTCTATTATGGAAAAAAATCCCGATGACAAATTTGTATTTGTCATTGCTACACCATCATCTTCATCCCTGCCATATTTTTTTGAACAAAAAATCAACAAATATAAAAAAGACTTGCCATTTTCAAAGTTTGATGTTGAGTATATACAATCTCCTTCAACAGCCAAAAGTGATAAAACCGAAGCTTTGCCAAAAATAATTTCAGAACCAAATAAAGTTTATATTTTTGGGAAATCATCATTTGGTAAAGGAAGAATATTATCTGAATATGGCATTATTGATGATTTTGTAAAGGCAACAATAGATAAAAAATATAAATTGATTTATATCAGGGATGAAGCACATATCGGCGGGGAAAACCTAGATAAGGGAACCTTGGCGCAAAATTTTGAAAAGATGATGTCTGAGGCTGCATCTTTTGTCTTAAAAATGACCGCTACTCCTGATTTTAGAAATCAGAATACAAAAAAAGTTATATTAACAGAAAATGAGCTTAATAATCCGGTATTAAATGAAGGGAAATATCTTTTAAAAACACATCCTGTCGTGCTTTTGGATAGAGATTTAAAAGATGATGCGATGTTAGATAATGCAATAGAAAAATTTAAAGATATTAAGCAAAAATATAAAGGGCTGAATATCGGTATCAGGCCGGTGATGTTGATACAGGTTGATAATGATTCAACAAAAGATATTGTTAAATCTCAATTATTTGCAAAAACATTAACAACTATAAAGAAAAAATTAACGGGAGCAAATTTTGCCTGGGTTCAATATTTTGGCAATAATGATAAAGATTCAAACAGGGTTTATAAAAATAATTTTTCTTTAGATGATATAACAGAGAATAGTAACGAGATTGATGCTATTATATTCAAAATTGGGCCTGCTACCGGTTGGGATATTCCGCGAGCTTGTATGTTATTGCAATTAAGAAATGTTTCTTCATCTAACTTAAATATTCAAACATTAGGCCGAATAAAGAGAAATCCATATCCAAATTTAGAAAAAAATGATGTGACGGATGATTATTATATATATTCTAATGCTGATAATGACGATAATAGTGCTATAATATATAATTTTAATGTTCGTTCAAAATTTGAAGGAGAAAATTTTCTATCTATTGATATTACCAATAAAAAAGATTTAATAAAGGAAAAGCCTCAACCTGAATTTTTTAAGTTATTTGATGACTTTTTGTCTAACCAGGAGCAGTTAATTCGCCAAGAGATCAATATAGCTTTTGTTGAAAATAATACAATTTATCGAAAAGTTCTTAATGTTGTTAAGGGGCATCAAATATATACAGATATTACTAATCCCTTTATTTTTTTAAGAGATTATAATAGATTTATCAATGCCAATAAAAGGTTGTACAATCTCATAAAAAATAGTGTTGAGGTATTTGCAAAAAAAATAAATACACCTAAAGAATTTGTATTTACGGTTTTACTCAGCAATTCATTTAAATCGGATATTATGAATATTATTTCCAAAACAAAAATGTATACCCCTAGATACAAAATTGTGGAACAGGTTTATGACCCTCGTTCATATACGCAAATTTTTAATGATAACCCGGAACAAGAGGAGAGAGTATCAAAGCGCGATTATCTTTTCGATATATTTAATGAAGATGAATTAAAAAACAACAGGCAGCCATTAGATTCATCTCCGGAAAGAATGGTATATAATACTATATACGATTTTGCTGAAGATACTGATAGTATAAAATTATGGGCTAAAAATCAAACATCATCAAATATTTTTGGTGAATACTTAGATGATGATAATAATATTCGCCATAGTTATTTTGACTTTATCATAAAATTTAAAAATGGTTTTTATTTGTATATTGAAGTCAAAAGTAAAAATGATATAAATGCTGAAAAAACTAAACAGTTAGAAAAAGCCTATAAAAATTATTTTGAAAATACTGAGAAAGACTTATTCGCTCCAAAATTAGCTATTTCAGTTTGGAAAGTAGATAATAAAACATCAAAAATCGTAGCAGATACATTTTATGACAAACGTACTATAAAAGATAATTTAGCAGAAATGCCAATAAAAAC
>CALXSC010000051.1 GCA_944391025.1 uncultured Rickettsiales bacterium | reverse complement strand
ATTAACTAATATAACTACATCAAGAATAAAAAGTATAGCTAATTACTTTGTAAATATATTGAGTTCTATATTAACATATCAGTTAAAATTAAAGATGGGATGGATGTAAAAAGCGAAGTTGGGGTTACTTTAATATTCTTATTTCTGTATTTATTAATAGAGTGTTAAATTTAATTATTTCTTCTTCATTTGCTTCTTTTATCTTGGATATATTGGATAGTTTTCTTCCTAATAAGTTTTATTAATTTCATTTAGTCTTTCCATGATATTTTTTAACCTTTTTTTTATTTATAAATTAAATAATTAAAAATAAAAAATCGCACAGTTGAAATTGGAAAATTTATGAGTTTTTCTATTTTCTTTTTGTTTACCTTTGACCATGCGCTGTTTTTGTTTCGTTTTGAAAAATATCTGCAATACTTTTCTTCGTCTATCGGTCTAATGGTGCTGTCAATCCAGCCATAGCATAGTGCGTGGTCTAGTGCGTCTTCATAGGAAATATTATATTTCTCTGTACCTTTTTTGTATTGAATTAACCATACGCCGTTGCCTGAGTTATGGTTTTTCTGAAGCCATTTTTCCCAGTCGTCAGCATTCTTTGGACAAAATTCTAAAATTATACGCGTTCTTAAGGTCATTTATTATCTTCTTCTTCGTTTTTGTCTTTATCATCCTTTTTTATCAATGACGATATGCCGCCAAATACATCCTTTATTGTGCTGTGTATTTTTTTATTGTAGTGTTGCCCTTTACCTGATTTTGCCACATCTGCCTATAGATTCCATCAACCTTTTCACCGCTTTTATCAGTATATTCAATTTTAATTAGGTCTTCGTGCCTGCCCTGCTCTACTATTTCCCCATCGTCAAAGACCAATATTTTATCCGTAAATTGCAATAGCGATAGATCGTGGGCTATTAGAATAACTGTCTTGTCCTTTGTGAGATTTTTTAGGGCTTCCTGTATCTTTGTTTCGGTTATACTGTCAATTCCATGGATAAAATCATCAAAAATTAGTATAGGTGAATTCTTTAGCATTGCCCTGGCAATAATTATTTGTTTTTCCTGTCCGGCAGAAAGTTTCATACCGTTATCTCCGACTATTGTATCAAATTTATCAGGCAAATCCATTATAAAATCTAGACATCCTGATTTTTCAGCTGCATCCAATATTTCACTATCGGTAGCGTTCAGCTTTCCATAGGCTATGTTCTCTCTGATTGTTCTTGAAAAGAGACCGCTGTCATGTTGAATATAGGTGATATTTTTTCTTAAGCTCTCCTGCATTATGTCTCTTATGTCGTATTTGTCATCAAAGATTATATAGCCCCTGTCAATATCAAAGTGTCTCATTATAAGATTTATAAATGTGGTTTTTTCGCTTCCAGAATAACCTGCAAGTCCAACTTTAGATTTTGCTTCTATTGTTACGGAAAGGTCTTTAAAAATTTCCTTTTCTATAAATTCTGTTTCTACTTCTTCGCCCTTTTCGTTAAACTCTTTTTTTGTTGCCTTATATCCAAAATCAACTGACTTAAATTCAATTTTTCCGTCAAGCTTTTTGTTTTCTTTTTCTAAGTCTATTGCATTTTCCTTATTTTGAACTGTTAGCGGCTGCATTATGACATCAAGGTTAGCCTGGGTAATGTTGTACATATCTATGCCCTCTAGAAGCTTATTTGTAAAACTTCTGTTAAACTGCATCATAGCTACGCTCATTTCAATAACAAGTATTATTGTTGCAACATTCATGTCCTGTGTAACTTTTAAATAAAATAGAATTGCAATATTAACGATAAATCTTTTACAAATTTTATCTTTGCTTTTAGGAATGTTAATTCACTAACCTTTTTATATACATCCTTTATAGAATTGGCTAGAATTAACCTTTCAATCTTTTCATTTCCAAAATTTTTGATTTCAGATATATTATTTAATTCATCCGACATTTTTTTGAGTACATTTGATTGGTAGTCCTATAATTCTAATATAGCAGGTTTTGTATGGAGATTAACTAAATATATTGTTAGAAGATATATCAACGTTGCACCAAAGGAATAATAGAATAATAGGCAATTTGCCCTATATAGGGTAAAAAATACTATAATCTGTGTAAATACAAATATTAACAAACTAATAAGCAAATCTTTTATAACAATACCGCACCCCTGTGTAACGTCGTTAACCTTGCTAATAACAACCTGTCCTATATTTTCTTTAAAGTATGACATTGAATGTTTATTTATATAGCTTAGCAATCCTCTTTTTATATTTTTTCCAATTCTTTCAGTGCTATATAGTGCAGAAATATCCTCAATACAGCCCAGAATCAACAGCATAAACCACATCAGGACATAGTATATTAAAGCAAATTTTAGGGGATCTATATTAAATTCATCTATAGTTTTTATAATATTTTTAATAAGATAAGGATGCAGCCATACAAAGGTAATGTCTATGCAAAATAATGTTAATGTTAAAGTAAGTAAAATCATTTTTGAGTTTCTGACAAATTGTCAGATAAAAACTGAGAGCTTATCGGAAAGCTCATTTGAATCCAATCTCTTCATAAGAAGATTAAAAAATGTATTATTAATAATGTAGCAATTATAAAACAATAAAAACTATTTTCAATAGTTTAAAAATAAATATTTGCTGTAAAAACTTCGCTGCGGCTTTAACTTGGCTCATAAAATCAAAACAAATAAAATTCCTATAATAAAAAATAAAAGCTTGATTTTATCTATTATTATTTTGTATAATATAGCTTATGTTAAAAAAATATTTATATTGATGAAGAGACTATTTTTTATTATATCTCTATTACTGCCGTTGACTTCTTTTTCAAAGGAAAAAGTTGTAATTAATGAACAAACTTTAAAAGAACTCATAAACAACGATGTGCCATCAATTGAAAAAATCAATACTATGGTCATTCAGTCCAATTTGGAAAGGACACAATATAATCAAAAATACAGTCCATTTGTTAATGCAGAAGCTAGCCACGCCGGAGTTGACGGAAAAATGTATAATGGATATAATGGAAATTTTAACGATCCAGCCAATAGAATTGGTGTTAGTGTAAACCAAAACCTACCAATTGGCATAAGTTTTGATGTTGGCGTATATAATGGATATTCAAAATCATTTAGCTACTCGCCCTATGGAGATTTTAAGTATTCACAGTATGATTCAAACCTTGAAGCAAAACTAAGCGTAGATTTATGGAAAAATCTATTGGGTTATTCCGAAAGATCTGAAAGACTTGGACTAAAAATTAATGAGCAGGAAAAGGAGGAGCAGGCTAGACTTGAAAGAATAAAATTCTATAATGAGATTAGAAAAATGTATTGGGATTTAAACGTTAGCAACTCCCTAATAAAGGTATATGAATCATTAATAAAACAGGCTGAAATACAGGAAGAAAATATTAGAAAAATGTATAAATCATCAATAGCGGACAAAGGTGATTTAGCTAGGGCAACAGCGGTTGTAAACATAAGAAAATCAGACCTTTTGTCAGTTGAATATAATATGAAACAGATAAAACAACGGCTTTCAAATCTAATACCAGCCTTAAATAATAAGGAACTTATATTTGAATATAACAACTAGATTAATAAAATATAAGAATGAAAAAATAAAGGCAAATTTAAAATCACTAGAAAGATATTCTGATATAGATGTAAAACTTGAAGCAAAGGCTGCATCACTTGGATTTGGCGATAGAAACGGTGATTCATTTAGTGATATGGCTGAACTAGATAGAAGGGATTATAGCGTTAGGCTAAATCTATCAATGCCATTTGGCAGCAACTATACCAACACAAAAGAAAATCAAATGAAGATTTTAAAAATGCAATATAATGCTGAAAAAAAAGAGATTATATCAAATCTAATTTCTTTCCATGATTATTTTTCCGCTACATTGACAAACCTATTTCAAATAAGAGAACAGCAGAAGGAATATAGGGACAATCTATTAATCCGTGTAAAAAGCATGAGAACCAAATACAATCAAGGAAGGGTTGCGCTAAGCGATCTAATTCAAGACGAGGATTCATTATTTGAATCAGAACTTGGAATTATAAGGACTAACTATAATATAGTTGCACTTATGATTGACTACTTTACAGTATTTAATGATTTGGACTGCGACTTTAATATAAAACTTTAAAAATAAAATATCTCCAAAATTTATTGGAGGTATTTTAATAAAAAAACCAATTAAAACTATCTATAATTACAATTTTCATTGTTAGTTTTCGTTATAGATGCCGGTCTGCATGCTGCATATTTATTATACAAAGCCTTTAACCTTAGTTTATTGTTAGCTTCTGCAATTACAGACATCTGTCTTTTATAGTGTTCTAATTCACTATTGTAACTTCTTTGCATAGAAGCAGGAAGAGCAGCTCTATGCAAATTGGTTGTTCCAAACTCTCTATTTTGCTTTCTTTGGTCAGTCATTCCAATTATTTCCGGCATATCTTCAACATGTCCCCTCCTATATCAGATTCAATTCCCAAAGCTCTATTTGCCTTTTCAATTACCCCAATCTGATTCCAATAACTTTCTTTGCCTCTTTTTATTTTAGCCGGCATACATCTTGGATTTACTAAATTTTTTGATTTTGCATATGTAAAATCAAGAAATTCACTTTCGTAGTTATTATTATAATTTGAATTATCCATAAATATTATATTTATTATTAATCCAGGTAGTATATCATAGAAATATAAACTAATCAAGTATTAATTTAAAAAATTGTATATTTAAATAGACTAAAGAAATTACAGATTTATTTAAATAATTGCCAGCAGATTGTCTATACTAGTTTCCAATCCTCTCAACATATGGTACGACATTAAGTATAGGCGCTATATTTTCAATTATTCTAGCAAATATCGGCGCAGCAATCACACCGCCGGAAATATTATCTTTATACTCAGGATCGTTTGGACTTTCAACCATAACATATATTATATAATGCGGATCATTCATTGGAAAAATACCAATAAAATTAGCCATTATATTTCCTTCTTGATATTCACCGTTCTTTAGAAGTCTGGCTGAACCAGTCTTTCCGCCGACCGAATACCCGAGACTATTAGCTCTCCAACCGGTACCGCTTTTAACGGCATTCCTTAGATACATATTCATTATCTTTGAAGTTCTTTCGCTAATTATTTTAGTATCTTCAAATGAATCTAGAGATGTAAATCTTGGTATTTTCATAAGTCCATTGTTTGTAATACCACCGACAGCCATTACAACATGCAGAGGAGTAACAGCTATGCCATGCCCATATGAAGCTGTTATTGTGTTTATATCTCTCCAAATCCTAGGCAATAATGGCCTTGCTAATGATGGAAAGTTCGCCTGCACTCTATCAAACATACCGATCAAATTCAAAAATTCCTTCATTCTTTCACTGCCAATCTCTAAACCAATTAATCCAGCACCAACGTTTGAAGACCTAACCAATATTTCTTCAGGAGTTAAATATCTTTTACTATATCTATCCTGTTTTATCTCATAATTTCCATATGTTATTACTTGAGATATATCATATTTTTTATCCTGTGCTATAATATTCTTATCAAGCGCGAGAGCTATAGTGAATATTTTAAATACAGAGCCCATTTCATATACACCATATGTAGCCTTATTATATAATGACTCATGTGTTGCAAAATATGGTTGATTTGGATCAAAATCAGGAAGGTTTACAATAGCCAAAATATTTCCGCTCTGAACTTCGCTAACTATACCAATCACAGATTTAGCTTTATATTTTTCTAAAGCTTTTAGAAGCTGTTGCCTCAAAATAGACTGCACCCTAATATCCATTGTTAACTTCAAAGGAGGATTTTTAGGATCATTTAAATAATCATTATATTGGCTTTCCAATCCAGCAATACCATTTCTATCAATATCAACATATCCGACAACATGTGAAAATAGATTTTTATGCGGGTATACCCTGCCAACGCTATTATTAAACTCAAATCCTAATATGCCGGATTCCTTTATCGCCTTTTGCTGCTTAGGAGTTATATTTTTTCTAACCAATATATACTTTGCCTTATTTGTCGTACTTATCAATTTGCTATATAATTTTTCACCATTTACCTCTGGCACAATACGAGTTATAATATCAACTGTTCTTTTTGGATTAGTTACCAATTCCCTATTTAAATAAAAATTAACAAGATCTATATCTGATGCAATTATTACATCGTTTCTATCAACTATATTGTTTCTTTTTTTAATAACTTCCTGTTCATCAACAAATTGAAAACTGCTATTTTTATTCCTTAAATATGTAGAAACATAGAGCAATTTTCCGCATAGTATAAAAAATATTAGAATTAAAAAGATAAAAATAACCTTCAACCTATCCTTTGGCAGGACAGTATCATTGTAATTAGTATCTATAAATCTTCTAAAAATATTTTTCATATATATATATTATTAAATATTTCTCTTGCAAATTAGACAACTTAATATACAATTGAAAATTTAAATTCCTATTCTTTCCACCTTCTATGAACCCAAAACCATTGCTCAGGTTTAGTTCTTATCCATTCCTCAATTTTTTCATTAATTTTAATAGTGGTTTGTCTTATGTCTTCTTCTAAATTTCCCGTATTCACAACATCAAACTCTTCAACCTTTACATCAAAATAGCATGAAAAACTTCTTCTAAAAACAACTGCGCAATATACCTTGTAGCCATATTTTAACGCAAATGTAGCAACAGAATCAGAAGTTTTAGTTGGCATACCAAAAAATGGAACAGTTATACCATTGCTCAAACGCTGGTCAACAAGCATCAACAATTTTCTCCCTTGTTTTAAACTTCTAGCTAGTTTTATAACTCCTTTTTGACCCTTTGGTATCAGTTCAATTTTAGATTTTTCCCTATATTTTAAGACTATATCATCAGCATACTTGTTATTCATTTCCCGATATATTGCGGACAATGGTATGTTATATTTCATAAAAACTTGAGAAAACAGTTCCCAATTACCAAAATGAGCAGTAAATATCATGCCACCATTTTCATTTGCCTTAATCTTTTTCAAAACATCAACACTACTGCTATCAATATTTACATACTTTAAAAGTTCATGGAAATCATTTGAATGGAATCCAACAAATTCAGCCAAATCTCTGCCAAGATTATTCCACATAGCAAGCATAATTTTAAACCTTTGAAAAAAAGTTAAATTAGGCATAGCTAGCCCTATATTTTTCATAGCTGTCCAAGCGGGAGGCGTAAATGGTCCAAATATTGTAAATAAAGTGCCGCCTATAAAACTTGATGTCCTAATTCCTATGGATAAAAAAAACTTCCCTAGAATCCAAAGTCCAAGCGCCTGTGTTTTATATATAAATCTCGTTAACCTAGTTTCTTCCTTCATTTTAATAATAACTCCACAAATTCATCATTGTTATAAAATTTTATTTCAATATCTAAGAACTTAACCTTGCTTTTATATTCGTCAGGCAGTTTCACCCAATCTTTTTTTGTTGTTATGATTTTTGCATTATTTTTTTCCGCCTCAAAAACTATTTTAATTAAATCATCATTTTTATATTTGTTATGGTCAGGAAAAGAAATTTCTTTTATAACATTATAATTAGATTTTTTTAAGCTATTAAAAAATTTCTCCGGTCTTCCTATGCCGCAAAAAGCTATATATTTTGAAGAGTCATTTGATACATTTTTTTCTGATATATATGCCCTTACAACTTCCATATTATTATTAAGAAGTTTTTCTTCAAGGTGCTGCCTATCCTGTCCTATAACCACAAAAAAAGAAGTTCTTTTTATAGCCTTTTCAATCTTTTCCCTTAGCGGTCCAGATGGCAGAAGCTCTCCATTTCCAAGCCCATATTCCCCGTCAATAACAACGATATTTTTATCTTTATATATAGTTGGATTTTGAAATCCATCATCCATAACTATAATTTCATAATCAAAATTTTTAGATAGATTATCTATTGCCGTTTTCCTATTTTTACAAACAAATGTATCAGCAACTTCAGCCAATAGCAGAGGCTCGTCTCCAACCTCTTCAGCCCTATGTTTTTCCAGGTCCACTTTAGTAAAGTCTTTAATTGAGCCTCTATAGCCCCTGCTTAAATATGCAAATTTGACATTGTTATTTTTTAAAATTTGCCCTATTTTAATTGCAACAGGTGTTTTGCCTGAACCGCCGGCAGTTAAATTTCCAACGCAGAAAACTTTCAAATTTGTTTTGTATTCTGACGAAAAAATAACATGCAGGTTGCGAAAAATGCCATAAACAACAGAAAATGGATACAATAGGAACGATATAACATTTTCATCCTTCCAAAATTTAGGCGTTTTCATTATCAATATCCTCCAATTTTTTCAAAAATTCTAGATGATTTCTAAAGTAAATAGCTTTTTTATTTCTCTCAAAACCTTCATTACTTAAGATATCACATAGTAGATCATCACCAAAAATAACTGGTTTAATGTTTGAATTATAGGCAGTTTGAACATCTTGCATGCTATTTCCAATCATCCACACGGTATCTGAGTTAACATCCTCTATTCCACTGCCAATTAGAGCATAATCAATAACTTCTTTACTTGGTTTCCTATATTCTATTTCGCCTCTAGTGCCTATAACATTTAAAAGAAATTTATTTAGCTGATATCTCTTGATAGTCCTATTCAAAAATGAAGTATAGGTATTGCTAACTATAGATATAAAAATACCCATCTCATTTAATTTTTTAATAACCTTAAATGCGTTAGGCAAGAGTTTTATAATATTATTCTTATCATTATAAACCAATGTCCAAAAAAAAAAAAAAATAACTGCTTTAGGTTTTACTATTTTCATATTAATCAAAATCAAACTCACAATAATATTTAGAAGGTTTAAATCCCTCTATTTTATCCTTTAATATGCCATGAAAAGCAATTTTTGATTTTATAGTTAAATACCAATCTTTTAATATTTTATATTTACTCCAGCTTATTTCACCAAGGTAGTCAAGGCTGGAAATCTGAGTTGCAGCACTTATGTCAGCCAAAGAAAAATTTTCCCCGGCAAGCCATTTTCTGCTGTCAAGCAAATACTCCATATATCTTAGGTGCGGATCTAAATTTTTTTGTCCCGCTTTCAACCTTTTAGTGTTTATATCAACCATTTCGTCAAGAAATGTATTATAAACCCTTTCCTCTAAAATATATCTGCTTACTTCGTTATAAAACTTTTTATCAAACCACATTTCCAATCGCCTAATTTCTGCCTTCTCAACCTCATTATCAGATAAATAGGAAGTTTTCAATAGATCAGTCTTTTTATTATGCACCGAATCCAAATATTCAGCAATAATAAAACTATCAGACAAAACTATATCATTCTTTTCATCAACAAGAACCGGCACTTCTGAAGCTGGATTTAACCTTAATAGATTAGGTTCCCTTTTCCAGAATTTTACTTCCTTTAATTTATACTGCAAACCTAGCTCATCCAAAAGAAATCTGACCTTCCTTGAAAATGGGCACAACGGATAATGATATAAAATATAATCAATCATAATTATTAACTATAATCAATAATTTGATAATACAACCCTTCTTATTAATAGTCTAGTTTTTTTTAAACAAATTTTAATTACAACCTATAATATATATAATACGAATGAAAAAAATATCAAATCCAATAAAAAATAAACTAATTGCAATGGCATATATTTTAATTAAATAACGTATTATTTTTTGCATATATTTTTTAAGAATAGATTAAAAGAGTATGTTAAAAAAACAACATTGTTTTATTTTCCTCTTGTTTTATAAAAATAATATACTATATAATATACTATATATTAAATTTTAAACAGAAATGGAAGAACATAAACCAAATACTATTTATGGAACCACGATACTTTCAGTTAGAAAGGGTAATGATGTGGTCATAGTTGGAGACGGACAGGTTACTCTAGGAAGTTCAGTAATGAAAGCTACGGCTAAAAAAATAAAAGAACTATCAAATGGAAAAATATTAACTGGTTTCGCGGGTTCAACCGCTGATGCATTTGCATTATTTGAAAGATTAGAGCAAAAATTAGAAAGGCATCCTGATAATTTAACTAGAGCTTGTTTGGAACTGGCTAAGGACTGGAGAACTGATAAATATTTAAGACACCTTGAGGCAATGATGATTGTTGTTGACAAGGATATAACATTGATTATATCTGGAAATGGCGATGTAATTGAACCTGAGGGTGGCATAGCTGCTATTGGTTCTGGCGGAAATTATGCGCTATCAGCAGCAAAGGCACTATATGACATAGAAGGTATAGGTGCAGAAGAGATATGTAAAAAATCTATGAAAATTGCCAGCGACCTATGTATTTATACCAATAATAATCTAACTATAAAAAAAATAAAAATAGAGAAATAATATGCAAGAAATAAATTGTTTAAAGCCTCAAGATTTAGTTAAAGAACTAGATAGATATATTATAGGCCAAAAAGAAGCTAAAAAAGCTGTTGCTATTGCATTAAGAAATAGATATAGAAGGAAACTTATTGAAAAACCTTTAAGGGATGAAATTGTGCCTAAAAATATTTTAATGATTGGCCCAACAGGCGTTGGAAAAACTGAAATTGCAAGAAGAATTGCTAAATTAATAGACGCACCATTCGTAAAGGTTGAAGCTACAAACTTTACTGAAGTTGGATATGTTGGAAAGGATGTTGACAGTATAATAAAAGATTTAGTTGATGTAGCAATCAAGAAAGAAAGAAAAAAAGCAAAGGAAGAAAATGAAGCAAAGGCTAAAGAAATAGCTAAAAATAGAATCATTGATATTTTGCTTGAAATATATCCGGATGGTACAGAAGATAAAAATAAGAAGAAGGAAGAATTATCTGAGTTATTTGATAATGGTGAGCTTGACGATAATGACATAGAGATTGATATGGCAGAAGCTCCAAGACCAATGATAGAACAGATTGATTTTCCTGAAGGTGCAGCGCATATTGGCATGATAAGCATCGGTGAGATAATAGGCAAAAATTTCGGACTTGAGAAAAAAAAGAAAAAAAAGATGAAACTAAAGGAAGCTTTTGAAATTTTTGTAGAGGATGAAGAGGATGAGCTGCTTGATGAAGAAAAGATTATGAAAATATCAATACAAAAAGTTGAAGAAGACGGTATCGTTTTTATAGATGAAATTGACAAGGTTTCCATGAGGGATGGGGGCAGCGTTAAGGGTGCCAATGTCTCAAGGGAAGGTGTCCAAAGGGATTTGCTTCCGCTTATTGAAGGTACCACGGTAAATACAAGATATGGAATAGTAAAAACTGACCACATACTATTTATTGCATCTGGCGCTTTCCATAACTCAAGCGTTTCGGATCTATTGCCGGAATTTCAAGGAAGATTTCCTATAAGGGTTCAGCTAAACCAGCTAACGGAAAATGATTTCATAAGAATTTTAGAAGAACCAGAAAGTAGCTTGATTAAGCAATATATAGCCCTAATGAAAACAGAAAATATTAATTTAAGTTTTTCTAAGGACGGTATAAAGGAGATTGCTGGTTTTGCATACAAAATGAATGAAGAGGTTGAGAACATAGGCGCAAGGAGACTGCATACTCTTATAGAAAAAATAGTTGAAGACCTAAGTTATGAGGCCGCAGAAATGAAAAAAGGAACAAAGGTTAAAATAGATAAAAAATATGTATGCGAGCATATTGGTGATCTAAATCAAAAAATAGATATAAACAAATTTATTCTATAATTAAAATATATAAGGTCCTATAAATATAAAAACGCTCCAACAAAAAGTTGGAGCTTTTATTTAATGTTTATCATATTCTCAATGGTTATTGTACAAATCTAGACAATTGCAGCCCGGATGTTTCCAATCCTACAGCATTTTTTCTAGTATTACCGAGATTAATTTTTCTAAAAAGAGCCTCTTTTAAACTGGTAACCATTTTTAACGCTATACCATTTCTAAACCCACCTCTTTTTCTAATCTCTTCAGTCATCTTATCAACATGAATATTTCCATTTTCATCGGCACAGCCTGATTTAGTTAAAATAATAACCTCATCTTCGCCTTTAAAAACAGACAATTCTTTTGTACCATTATTTAATCTCAAGGAAATCTCTCCTAAAAAAGGGAAATTTGGAACCTTTAAAACTGAAAAATCTTCCTGTGAATTATCAAAAATAACATCCACCCTTGAAGTTTTATCATCTAAAGAAAAAATTACTCTATCTTTTTCATTAAATACGAATTGAAAATTATTCACATCATTCAACTTTCCTGAACGAACAAAAGCAACGTCAATTATTAATTGCCTTTCCAATTCTGATATTTTATATGAAATATTTTGATCTTGAAATTCAAGAGAACCTTGAGCTATGATTTTTACTCCTTCTTCTTTCATAACTAAAATATTATTAAACCTCAAAACATTGTAACATCTTTTTTCTATTATTTAAGCGTTTATTTTAAAAAAATTATGAAAAAATGTTTATAAAT
>CALXSC010000050.1 GCA_944391025.1 uncultured Rickettsiales bacterium | reverse complement strand
AAAAAATTTTGATGGTATAGAAAATGCAGTATTTCTATGGATTAACAGGAATTTATTGATAAAAAATAGAATAAAATACTGCAGCTATTATGGAAAGTGTTAATTTAAAGAAATGGTAGATAGTACCTTTTTTATTAAAAGATACTTGATTATTATAAAAATTGTTGTATATTTGTTGTGGTTTAGTTTTTTGCTTTTCTTTAATTCTAAAAAAATTTCGTCTATCAAAATCCTAAAAGTTTAATAATTAATTTAAGTAAGTAATATGTTGACTGGTACAGTAAAATGGTTTAATAAAACAAAAGGTTATGGTTTTATAACTCCATCAGAAAGCGGTGACTATATGTTCGTTCACATTTCAGCTATTGAAGATTCTAATATAGGTTTGTTAAAAGATAATGATAAGATTTCTTTTGAACTTTCAAATAAAAACGGCAAAACATCTGCTGTTAATTTGAAAAGAGCAAAATAATAGTTAGTTTTTTCAAAAAATAGGTTGTTGAAAGACGACCTATTTTTTAATATTTAAAGTGAGTGTAATTATTTTTTACTCTGACTGGGAGGCTTTTAAGCTGAGGTTTACTCCGAAAACTACTATATATCTTTAGAGGCTAAATAGATTGAAAAGCCATGATGGGAATTTTAAACCGAATACTAGGGTTGACTTGATAAATTGCTGACCTGAAATTAAGGGTGTGGTTGAGTATGGTACTCTACAGCTTTAGGTGTAAATAAAATTTTAAAATAGTTGATATTTTTATCATTGTATTTTATTGTCTTGTTAGTAAAAAAAGTTGATAAAATGTCTTTAATTGATTTAAGAAATATTTATAAAGATTATTTTTTGAGTGGGGGATTGGTTCAAAAGGTTCTTAAAGGAATAGATTTGGAAGTTAATGACGGTGAGTTTGTGTCTATTATGGGTCCATCTGGCTCTGGCAAATCTACGTTTATGAATATCCTTGGCTGTCTTGATCAGCCTACTACTGGTGATTATTTTTTGAATGGTGAAAATGTTGCTAAGATGGATATGAATCAGTTGGCTACTATTAGGAGAAATCAAATTGGGTTTGTTTTTCAGGGCTTTAATCTGCTTATGAGGAGGACTATACTTGATAATGTTACTTTGCCGTTAATCTATGCAGATATATCCTATGAGGAAAGAAAAGAGCGAGGATTTGAAATGCTTAAGTCTGTAAATCTTGCCAACTATGAATACCACTATCCAAACCAATTATCTGGCGGTATGCAGCAGAGGGTTGCTATTGCAAGAGCTTTGATAAATAGACCTAGTGTTGTATTTGCTGATGAGCCTACGGGAAATCTTGACAGTAAAACTAGCGATGAGATTATGAAACTATTTCAGTCATTGAATAATGATAAGGGGATTACGATTGTTATGGTTACACATGAGCCGGATGTTGCGGAATATAGTAAAAGGCTGGTGTTTATAAAGGATGGTATTAAGGAATTTGATGGACCAATTAAGGAAGCAAATGAAAGCGGTATTTTGCACTATAGATAAAAAATAAATGGAAATGATATGAAAAAGGTATATTTGTTTAGACATGGCGAAACCAATTGGAATAGGAATAAGGATACTAAATATTGTGAAGAGGTTCATAATGTTGGACTTAATGAGCTTGGCATTGAGCAGGCAAAGCAGAATGCTATAAGTCTGAAGGATAGCGGGATACAGCATGTCTATACAAGCAAGCTAAAACGCGCTAATGAAACTGGAAAAATTTTGGCTGAGTTTTTGAATGTCGGCTATGAGGCTGTTGACGGACTTGAAGAATTTTCTATGTATGATGATAGCGTTATAGGACTTACTAGAGCCGAGATAAAAGAAAAAATTGGCGCAGAAAATCACAGCCTGTGTATGAATAGCAAGGATGAATTAATGGATTGGAGACCGTTAAATTGTGAAACAAAGCGTGAGGCAAGAGCAAGAATTGTTAATACGGTTAATAATATTTGTAAGACTACACCGTATGATGTTATAGGTATTGCAAGCCATGGTGTTATTATTAGGGAGCTTCTAAAGGCATGTGATTTTGCTGATTTTTCTAAGATGAAAAATTGTGAAGTGGTTGAGGCTGAATTTGACGATGGTTCTATAAAAATTTTAAATAGAATTAAGAATGATTTGTTTAAGCATTCCGAGAATGATTAAATTTATGTCTATACGACTGATGACGATTATGGGGAAGACAAAAGCGGTCTTCCTCTTGCCATCCATATAATACCATATCTTAAAAATAATTAATTTATCTTGACAATTTTAGAAGTTATAGGCCAAAATAAAAACATATCATTTTAGTTGCAGGATTGCCTATGAATAAAAAAATATATTTATTTAGACATGGAGAAACTGATTGGAATAGGGAAGGAAGGATACAGTGCTCCCACGATATTGAATTAAATGAAAAAGGTCTGGAACAGGCTAGAAAAAATGCGGAATTTCTCAAAGATAAGGGCATCCAGCATATATACGCAAGTCCACTAAAAAGAGCCTATAAAACTGGTGAAATTTTGGCGAATCTAATTAATGTTGGCATTGAAGCATATAATGATCTGCGTGAAATGAACGGTGGTCGCTATGAGGGAATGTTGAAGGAAGAATATAAAAAAGATTTTGGCGAAGAAAACTATGAGATTTTTTATCATACAAGGAATGATGGGATGGATTTATCACTTCCTGGCGGTGAGAGTAAAAAGGAAATACGTGAAAGAATAGTTGAGGCTGTTAATAGAATATCTAGGACCACACCATATGATGTTATAGGCATTGCAAGCCATGGATTTGTGTTGAGAGAGTTTCTGAGGGGTTTAGATTTTGAAGACGATTCAGGCTTGCATAACTGCGAAACAATAGAGGCTGAATTTGATGGAAAAAATTTAAAGGTTATTAGAAGAATTAGAAATGACTAAAAAATTATACCTCTTTAGACATGGTGAGACTGATTGGAACAATAGAACTATAACAACCTATTCACCGGAAGTAAATGATATTGAATTAAATGAAAAAGGTCTGGAACAGGCTAGAAAAAATGCGGAATTTCTCAAAGATAAGGGCATCCAGCATATATATGCAAGTCCGCTCAAAAGAGCCTATAAAACTGGTGAGATTTTGGCGAATCTAATTAATGTTGGCATTGAAGTTGTTGCTGACCTTGAGGAACATAGGATTGATCCTGTATTTTGTACTGGATTTTCTAAAGCTGATATGGAGGAAAAATTTGGTAAAGAGGATTACTATGAATTTTTTAATGTTAGAGATGGCTGTATGGATAAGAGAGCTTTTAATGGTGAAACAAAGCGTGAAGCAAGGGAAAGGATTTCAAAGGCTGTAGATAGTATTTGCAGAACTACGCCATATGATATTATAGGCATTGCAAGCCATGGATTTGTATTGATGGAATTATTAAGGGCTAGTAATTTTGAAAATGATTCTAGCATTAGAAATTGTGAGGTTATTGAGGCTGAGTATTGTAATGGCTCTTTAAACATAATAGGGAGAATTTGTAATGAAAATTAAAGATTTAGAAAATAAAAGAATTGCTATATGGGGTCTTGGTGTTGAGGGAAAAGCGGTATTAAAAGTATTAAATGAAAAATTTCCCAATAAGGAAATAAAAATTATAGATGATAAAAATTGTCCACCTAACAAGGGGACGGATGTTTGTCTTTTAAACCAACTAAGAAATATTGATATTGTTATCAGGTCGCCAGGCGTTAGTATCTATAAGGATGAAATCCTTTTTGCTAAAAAAAATTTTGGCGTAACTTTTATAACAGAAAAAACCATATTCTTTGGCGAATTGGAAAGTAAAAAAATTCAAACTATTGCTATAACTGGAACTAAGGGCAAGACCACTACATCAACTTTCTGCGCTTATTTGTTAGAAAAGCTTGGCTATAAAGTACTGTTGGCTGGAAATATGGGAGTGCCAACAATTGAACTATTAAACAGGGTTGATAAATATGATTTTGTTGTTATAGAAATTTCAAGCTACCAGGCTAGTGATTTACTATCATTTCCGGAGGTTGGTATTCTGTTGAATCTATTTCCAGAACATATAAATTGGCATTTGACCCATGAAAATTATTATAGGGACAAGACGCATTTGCTTGGAGGGGTAAAGTATAAAATAGTGAATGGAAATGACGAACGAGCAATGGCATATACTAAAGATTTAAAGAATAAAATATTGTTTGGTACTGCTAACACTATACACTATAGGGACGGATATTTTTATAATAAAAACGAAAGACTATTTTCCTCTGAAAATATGAAACTTCTTGGCGAACATAATTATCAGAATTTATGCAGCGTACTAACAGCACTACATAGTTTAAAAATTGATTTTAAAGGAATAAAGCAGGAATATTTTGATGGCTTCAAGCCTGTGGAACATAGGCTTGAAACTATAGACCATAATGGAATTCTTTTTGTTAATGACAGCATTTCAACTATACCAGAAGCAACAATAGCCTGCTATAAAATTTTTAAAAATAAAGATATATATGGAATCCTTGGCGGATATGACAGAGAGCAGGACTATTCTGAACTTGTTGATTATATAGCCAGTAATAGCAACATAAAGTTTCTTGCGCTTATAGGGCAGACTGGAAAAAGGATATCTGAATCTTTAGCGAAAAGCGGTTTTAATAATTTTAAACTATGCAATACTCTTGATGAATGCGTTGAAAAATTATATAATGCAGCCAATAATAATAAAAATTCGGTAATAATTTTATCGCCTGCATCCGCTAGTTACGATATGTATAAAAACTTTGAAGAACGTGGAAAACACTTTAAAGATTTAATTAATAAATATTAAATTATATTATACATTATAGTCAACTAACTTTAATCTTGCACCAACTAAGCCTACCTTACGTTGTAAATCTCGTCGTCATTTTAAAATTTTATTGTCTCACCGTATTAAGTTATACGCCATCGCAATAAAATTATAAAACTCCTAGAGCTTTTTTACGCAAGCGACTTATTTAGTGCGAGATGAAAGTTAATTGACTATAAATAATTCTTGACTATAATATAGAATAATTAAATAATAAATATGTGCTGTAATAAACAAAACTTCATATGAGAATATTTCTAAATGAAATTAATCCGGATAAACTGACTGGTAGTGTTAGCATAAGTGATTACAGAGGTTCTGATGGTGATCTTAAACGTATTAATCGCTTAGTAGAAAATAATATAGAAGAACTAACGAATAGAAACATTAAAAGAAGCGACATTGAAGTTGGTTTAAAATTAAGCACTCCAATGAAAACAACTGGTGTATATTTAAGTGAAATGGTTTTAAGTGCAGAAACTGGTCATGAAATATCATGGAAAGATAAATTAGCGTATATGGATTTTAAGGCTAATTATTATGCTACTGGTGCGGCCTCTCAAACAGCAATTATTGACAGGACACAAAGATTTCTAAATCTTCCTGTAAGCTCTACGGGATTTACACAGGATGAAAAAAATTATTTTATGGATTCAATAGCCCAAAGATTATTGTATCACTTGGGTTCTGAAGACAAAGCTAGAAATTCCAGCATTTATCTAACGGTCATGCGAATGTCTACTAATGGTAATTTTACCGAATCTGATAAAAAATATTTTATGGATGCATTTGGTAGAGCTTTAGCGGTATATCAAGAAGCTAATAGAAAAAAGACAAAAATAAATTCTTTTGATGATTTTCAAAAAATTGCTGGAGGCATTAAGAAAGATGAAGCTGAAAGAAATGCAATTAAGCTTAGGAAAGAAGCTTTAATAAAAAGTTTTAGCAAAGATTTTATTCTTTTAAAATCTTCATTTGAAGATATTGGAAAAAGTTCAGGAAATTCAATCAATAATAGTGAACAAGCTAAAAAAATTAGAGAAGAAGCTAGTTCGAAAATATTATCATTTGACTCTGAAAAATTAGCAAGAGAAACTTTATCTAGGTCTGTAGACTTATCAGAAGTAAAGGATTCAGATAAAAAAATAGAAATTTTAAAGAAGTAACAAGAGAAAATTCAAAAATTTAATAAAGATGTAGGAGAAACAAATGAAAATATTGCAGAGACTAACGAAAAGATTAAGGAGTCCAATAGTTTAAGAGAAGCCGCATTTCTAGATTTAGAAAATTCAAAAAATAGTCTTATTATAGCGGAAAGAGCGCATAAAGATGTAATAAATTTGGTCAATGAAGCTGCTAAAAATATTTCATTGTATGGAGTAGAAAGGGCTGAAAATTTGAGATTTACTAAGGCGGAAATTGAACAAGCTACTGGAAACAAAATTTTTGCGTCAATGTTTACAAGTGATCCTGTTTATATAAGCGATTTAACAAAAGCAGCAGGTATCTATCATGCGGGAGGACTTGAATTTTATAATATAACTGAGGAAAGTTTTAAAAAAATTCCTGAATATATTAAACCTATTGATCTCGTTGAATCAATTGATGAAAAACAAATAACTGATCAGCTTAATAAAGAGTTAAAAAATAAAATTAAACATCAAGCGCTTCAAAGACTTTCTGGTTTTAGCGATAACCATAAGCTCTTTAAAGAAAAGATTCAGAGAGTTGAAAATTCTGTTGCTCAACATGGCTCTACATTAGCCACTGCGAATGAGACTGCAAAAAAATTAAGGGAAAAACTGGATAGTGAAAGAGGTAAATTAGACACAGATTTTAAACCAGAAGGCGCTACTAGCGAGGAACAATTGAAGTTAGTTCAAGCTAGAAGGGTTGCAATTCGATCTTTAAATACAAGAATAAGTAACTTTAATACTGAAAAAGATTCAACGGAAAAGGAAACTAGAGAGAAACTTGACACTAAAAAGTCTGAGGCAGAAAGTTCGTTGAAAAAGGCTCAAGAAAAGTTACGGGATATGCAGCAGGTTCAAGATGGCATAAATGATATAGTTAAAGGGCTTGCAGATGGAAGAGAGGCGTCCGGCATAACCTTTACCCAACAAGAGCTTAATAGCATGGGTTTTAGTGCAAGGGGTAGTATGAGTTTGGCAGGTCTTCAGAAATTAGTGGCGGATGCTGTATTAAGTGCAACTGCTGTTTTTGAGAAAGCTCAAAAAGAATTAACTAGATTAAATAGTGAATTTACTATTGCGAAAGTTGAGCCGTTATCAGGAGAAAGAGTAAAAGGAATAGCCGATTTGGAAGCGCAGCTTCAAAAAGAACAGGCTATAGAGGCTGCAAGAACTGTAATGCTGCAGAGTATTGCTGATCAGTTTACTAAAGCCAGAGAGAGTTCTCAAAAATTAAAAGGAAGTTTAAATACCATTGAAATACAATCTAATAATTTTGGAGTTCATTCATATAGTGCCAAAGAACAAAGAATAAAGGCTAACAGCATTATTGCCTCTGTTAAAAAGGAAGTCAGCGAATTGCCAAAGGTTCCTGCTAATGAATCGGAGCAGACAACTCAATCAAAGATTGATGCTGTTAGCAAAAGAATTGAAGAAATTAACCAAAATGTGGCTGAAGCCACTAAGGGTATTGAGGCTAATAATACTGAGATATTTAAATTAAAACAGTTATCTGAAACTATTGTTATTGATTCGGAAAAAATATTGCCTAAAGCTAAAGAAGAGTTTGAAAAGGTTAAGCAAGCCCAGACTGAACTTACAGCAATAATTGATACGTTTAAGCGAAGTTTAAGAGATGCTAGACTTAGTGGTGATGAAATAAATGATTTTTCATTAAGCGAGGAAGAGTTAAGATCGGCTGTTGGTGGTGATAATTTTGACTTATTTAAGGGTGCAACATATCCAATTACAATTGAAGGCTTAACTACTGTAATGGGAAATATTGTAGCTGCCGCAGAACAAAAAGTTAATGCTGTAAATGAAAATGTTATTTATATAAAATCTAGATTGGCAAGGGAGTTTAAAGGCGTTTCGCCTAAAGACATCAATATTGATACCAATGATTTAGGTGAACAGCAATATAGTCTTGAGCAAAGGAAAATAATTGAACAGGTAGAAGCTGAGAATGAATTAAAGAAACTAGTTAAAAATCAAGCCTCGGTTTTTTTAAGCGCAAATGATGGTGTTGCTTCAGCTGCAGATACATTTAATCAAACAAATTCTGCCGCCTTGCGGGTAGCGAGAAGCACAAGAGAACCTATTGGTACTAGAGTGGCTGATGTAGAGGATAGAAGGAAAAAACTTTTAGAGAATGAAGAAATACCAGAGGGAAAAACGGATGAGCAAAAGAGACAGAGGATTACAGAGAGGAAAACGGACATTGAAAAGTTAAGGAGCGATATAGACGAGCTTGGGAAAAGTATAGACCAGGCAAATTTAACTCTTGGAATTCAACTTAGCCTTGTTAGTAATGCTGGAAGAACTACTGAGGGAAAATTGCAATATGCTGAGACGCAATTGGAGGGGATAACCGGAACTGCGGGAGAAATTAGAACTCTTGCTGAAGAGTATAAAAGCTTATATGGTGATGAGGCTACTATTGAAAGAGGCGTGGTTACTAAATTATATAAAAAATTTGGAATCAATATTCCAGAAGGGGGTGAACCTATTGCTATTAAAAATATACTTAGTGATTTTAGCATTTTCCAAGATGCAATTAAACAAAAAATATCTTCATTAAGGGAAGAGCTTGAAAAAGAAAATAAAGAATTTGATGAAATAGAACAAGTTCTGGAATTAAATCATGAGCTTGACGCACAAATTACCAGTATTCAACAAGTTCTTGATAATGGTTCTGCTGTTCCTAGAGGCAGTGGTCCAGAAGATGATGAGCCGCTCTCTTTGTCTGTAGCTCCACAGAATCAAAATACAAGACCTAAAAACACTCCAATTGGAGGCGATAGTGGAAGCATAATGGGTGGTGCCATATTAGAAGGAGCAAATGGCGATTTGCTTCATACACTTTCTGGCGATAATTTAGGTATGTTCTCAGAGATACTTGATGATGTTAGCCAGCTTGGCGACAGGGAATCAATGAAAAAAGGTATGTTGAATAATGCTGCCTTTGGAAAGTTGGCTTCAAATTATGCTGATGCTGCTAAGGGTATGTTTGTTGGCGCTGGAAAAGATGGAAAGGGTGGATACGTTATTCAGGCTGCTGCGCTTGGCGATTTTGATATTACCAAAGAACCTATAGAAATTACTATGACTTTAGGGAAAGGCGCAAATGCAAGAAGTTTCGCATGGCTAATGCCCCAGGAGGAATTATATGCTGTTGATAAGGATGGAAACAAGGTTGGCAAACCAATGAAGTTTGAGGAAACTCAAAAGGCGCTTGGCGGAAAAATTTCTTTGCCTAGAAACCAGGATGTTATTAAGCAGACTGAATTTAGAAGCCTTGCAAATCAACAAATAGAAAATCCGCATCCTGAGTATCAGTCTCAACAGAATACATCTAGTCAAGGTACCCCATCCGTTGATTTTGCTAGCAATGATAGTTTAAAACAAGAGCTTGAAACATGTCTAAAAAGATTGATATCCGATCCTAGTCCAGAAATTGTTATAAATCCGCAGTTGTTTTCTAATATATCCAGAGCCTATTCAGAATTGCAAAAGGCTTTACCTGGTCTAGATTTAACATTAGAACAGATTGTTGAATATAGTTTGCCAGAAAAAGCGGCAGAAAGAAGCTCTATAATTTTAGATAAAGATGCAATGAGAATGTCAAGTGCTATACTTAAGGGTTTTGACGAAATAAAAAGTATGGGAGAAAGCGGCAAAACTGCTGCAGACATTAGAGCGGTTGTTGTAAAGTCTAAAGATGATGTTTCAAGGGGAAAATAGATAAATATTTAAAGAGGCCAAAAGCCTCTTTAAAGTTAATTTCAAAAACAGAGAATAAAATTGAATATAAAAAATTGGAAAGTCTTTAACTTACCAACCATTTAAATATAAAAAATAAATCATAAAATTATGAAGTGGCTCCGCGAGCAGGGATCGAACCTGCGACCAATTGATTAACAGTCAACTGCTCTACCGCTGAGCTATCGCGGAATACCTTTTTCAATTTTAAACACTTTTTTTTTAATTGCAAGAAAAATTGTAATTTTTTTTAGATTTATTTAAACAGTTATTTTATAGCGTTTTTTGATATTGATTATATGACATCCGCCGACCTCAATTTTTATTAAAATAAAAATTTATTAACAATAATTAAAAATAAATTATAAAAAATGGAAAAATTCACTTAAAATATAGGTATTATTTCTGGTTTTCTCATTAAAAAGATAACTGCAAGTACTTGAAAAATCAAGTTTTGTTGCAGTTACTATTTTAGCGAATATATTTTTATAGTCAAGTCATAGCTGTATCTACTATCTACAAATTCTCAAAATTTATTTTTTTATTTAATGGTTTAAATGTGCTATATTGAAAATTTTGTAATAAAGGTAATTTTTTTATTGAAATTTAAAATATTGTTGTTAAAAATATAATAATGTTTGAAGGTAGTTATTGAATTATATTTTAGTAACTCATTCTATTATTAATAAAAAATAGGAATAAGTCCATGCCTTTTTATGAATTGGTATATATTACAAGACAAGATTTGGCCCCAAATGAGGTTGATAATCTTACAGATAAGTTTAAAAAAATTTTAGAGCAGGGAAACGGAAAACTGGTTTCAAAAGAATACTGGGGTTTGAGAACTCTTGCGTATAAAATAAATAAAAATACAAAGGGCCACTATGTTTTAATGAACATTGATGCACCTTACCCAGCTGTTGCTGAATTAGAGAGAGTTATGGGTTTTGATGAAAATATAATTAGAAAGGGAATTTTTAAGGTTGAAGAAATCTCTAAAGATCCTTCTAAATTATTTGTTTCAGTTAATGCTAAAGATAAGAAATAATAGGAGAAAGTATGTTAGAAAATAAAAATGAAACTCAAAATCAAAACCAGGAAAAAGACGAATTTTTAAAGATTTCTCTTGTAAACCAAGGAATTTCAATTAAGAAAAATAGAGTTTGTCCTTTACATGATATTCCAGATGCAGATATTGACTATAAAAATTTGGAGTTATTAAATAAATATATTTCCGAAAGGGGAAAAATTATGGCTAGCAGAATTACTGGTGTTTGTCTAAAAAAACAAAGAAAATTAGCTAAAGCTATTAAGAGAGCCAGAAACTTAGCTTTATTATCATTTATTGCAAAAGTTGAAGAATAGGAGAAATCATGAAAGTTATTTTAAAAAGTAAGATTAAGAAGTTAGGAAATATTGGGGACATAGTTGACGTAAAAGACGGCTATGGCAGAAATATGTTAATTCCTAACGGTTTAGCTATATTCTATACTGATAAAAATTATGAAGTTTTTAAAGTAAAGAAAGCTGAGATTGAAAAACAAAATCAAGAGAATAAGGCAAAGGCTGAAGAGTTGAAGAACAAGATTAATTCTAAAGATTTGATTTTAATAGAAAATGCTGGTGATGATGGAAAATTATATGGTTCTATCACTACAGTTAAATTAGCTCAGGCTATCAATTCTTTATTTAATATTAAAGATTTAACGAAGAATAATGTTTATTTGAAAGAAGCTATAAAAAATATAGGAAAATACGATATAATAGTAGAGTTGCATCCTGAAGTTTCTTTTGATAAAGAGGTTATAATTGCTAGATCTAAAGAAGAAGCAGCTAAAATTAAAAAAGGTGAATTTGAGACTAAAAAGAATGAACAAAAAGCTCCTGAGCAAGTTGCTGCTCCGCTTGAAGGCGATCAAAAGACTCCTGAAGCTGAATCTGATTCTAAAGAAAAGAAAGTTAAAAAGGAATCTAAGGCTAAAAAAGAGAAAAGTGAAGAAAACAAGGGCTAGATGTTGGAAAACGAGTGTATCAAGGATATATGCTTGCATAATATCATTGATACCGAAGTTTGCTGAAAGAAAAGTCCAAGCTTGACTTTCACTTCGTTCATTTCGCACTTCGTGGAACGACAAGCTAAAATGATTGTGCGAGCACATCATTTTTCCACTTCGTGCTTGCTTGAGACTTTGACAACTCATGCCTGTAGTTTGCACAAGTGAAACGCAGTGTCAAACAGGGCTAGATGTTGGATTTCTGACTAAAAGGAAAAAAACTTGATGCTCGTATCAAAGTTTAACAACTCATGCCTGTAGTTTCCAAAAGAAAAACAAGCCCTAAATGTCGGAAAACGAGTGTATCAGTGATGTATGCTTGAGTCATCGCTTCGCTCCCACTTTGCACTTGCATAATATCACTGATACTGAAGCTTGCTGTAAGAAAACTGTGTTTGCACAAGTCTGACGACTTACGGGCGAAGTTTCCGGCGGAGTGAAACGCAGCATGAAGAAAACAAGGCCGAGCCGTGGGGAGCTTGCTCACCAACGGCAGCTTGTCGTTCGGCCGAAGTTTCCGGCGGAGTGAAACGTAGCATGAAGAAAACAAGGTGGGAAAATGATGAGCTTGCTTAATCATTTTAGCTTGTCGTCCCACCGCAGTTTCAACTCAAATGAAGTGCAGAGTAAAACAAGGTGGGGGACATGCAAGCTTGCTTGCAATGGCAGCCTGCGACCCACCGCAGTTTCCGGCGGAGTGAAACGTAGCATGAAGAAAACAAGGATTAGATATTGAAGAACTAAAATAAGCAAGTTTACTTGCTTATTTTAGTTTGACAAGTCATGTCCGCAGTTTGCCAGAGGAACGAAGTGAATGCTCAAGTGCAAAGGCAAGGGGATACAAGCTTGTTTGCAATAACCAACTGGGGCTTTTGGCCCAAGTGTTTGTCAAAGCACGATTGGAGCGAAACGATGGCTCAAGCTTGCACAACTTCGGCTTTGTGCTTCTCGCTCCTTGTAGTCGCTTCGGCACTTCGCCCGACGACAAGCTAGAAAACTGAAGCAAGCTTCGTTTTCTCGGGCTTCGTGCTTGATACTCCCTTTGGTCGTCTCGCACTTCACCAACCAACAGGTTAACAAACTGAAGCAAGCTTCGTTTGTTTTGGCTTCGTGCTTGATATTCGTTTACTTCGTAAACTCATCTCACACTTCGCCGAACAACAAGTTAGTTGTTGCAAGCAAGCTTGCATAACTTCGGCTTCGTGCTTGTCTTGAATTGGATGAATTACGGGCGAAGTTTGCTGAAAGAACAACAAGGTGGGCGGGATGCAGGCGGCTTGCGAAGCAAAGCATCTGCGATCACGAGCTTGCGTACCACCGCAGTTTCCGGCGGAGTGAAACGTAGCATGAAGAAAACAAGGTCTAGGGCATGGGAGCTTGCTCACAATGACCAGTGAAAACAAGGTGGGGGACATGCAAGCTTGCTTGCAATGGCAGCCTGCGACCCACCGCAGTTTGCCGTAGCGAAGCGGAGGAGTTAAACGAGCGGTAGACCGCAGTTTGCTGAAATGAAGTGTAAGAAAACAAGGTGGGCGGGACATGTGCTTGCACAATGTCACGAGCTTGTCGTCCCACTGCAGTTTGCCGAAGGAAAATAAATATTAATATTTATTTAGTATTATTGCGGAGAAAGCTTAGCTTAAAAAAAATGAGAATGGAATTTATTTCCATTCTTTTTTTATTATACTTTGTTTAATACATTGAAAATATTGCTTACGATGTACTTAATTTATAATTATTTTAATATACTAAAAATTGTAATTTATATTTTTATATATTATATAGTGTATATTAAGTATATTTCAAACTGATAAAAAAATCATAAAATATCTTATAAAATTCTTAAATACGTATTTTTATAATTTTTTTTCTATATTTTATCATAAAATATAATAATATAAAATAGTTCTTGAATAATTAAAAAAAGTTGGTTATAATATTTGGCAGATTTTAATAACTATTATAAATAACTATGGATACAAGTAAAAAAATGGTCCTCCTCTGTGGGGTTAACGGGACCGGTAAATCTACAGTAGCTGCAAAGTTTGAAAGCGATGGATATGTAATTGTAGACGTTGATAAATCAAATTTTGACACTAAGTCTAAAAAAAGTGCATATTGTACTCATTTTAATAAATATCTGCTTGAAAAATTAGGTGCAGAAGTTGGAACTCTTGCTCAACTGAATCAAGATGATTTTAATGACATGTTTGATAAGTTATTTGAAGGTGAATGCAATAAAGACGCTTCATTGACTTTGTTGACAATGTTTGAAAAAATAAAGGGTGATGAAAAAACAACTGGCACTGCTAGAGAATATGCGATAGACGAACTTTATAAGGCTGTTCTAGCTCCTGTTTACAGAGCTGATACTATAAAGAACCTCCATTACTATATGTTTACAATGGATGAAAGAGTTAAAGCTAAAAAATACTACTATGAAAAATTTAATGAGTTCATGGTGGAAAATGGATTTGGCGATAAAGTTCCTTCTGAAAAAGCATTTGTTGAAAAATTTTTGGATATCTATAGAAATCATGAAGGAAATCCATCTGATGCTCTAACTGAATTATATGAAAATTTGACTGGTGTAAAACTTTCAGGTGTTGCTAAATCAGAGGTTCACGGACATATTCTAACTAATATTGTAACACCTAGTTTTGGTGCTAATATTTCAATGGATGTTTACCTTGAGTCTAAAAAACCTGTATGTATTGACGTTGGTTCAAGGAAATTTTTCTTTGTTGATGATTCTTTTATGGAAGAGCTTGAACGTATGGGATACGCTCCTGAAGTTATATATATGAATTTGGACATGGAAAAGAATTTGAATAATTTATTTTCTATTAGAAGTGACAAATATGTAATTTCGGATAGACTTAATTTGACTGGTGTAACAAAAACATATCTAGAATCTTTAATTGCATCAGGTACTGAAGAAATTGCTGGTGTTGATTTAAAATATATAGCTGAAGGCATTACGTCTAGCGATAAGACAGTTTGGGAAGATAGCTATAAAAAACTAACTAAATTATCTGAAGAAAATCCTGAATTAAAAGAAGGTATAAGGGCTGCAATTAAAGAGTATATGATTGTTAGGCAAAATACTTTGGGAAGACAATTTAAAGAGCTTTCAGAGGGAACTAAGTCTAGTTCCGTACATGGAATTGATATCGTTATGAAAGATAATCCAAATACTGTATATGAAAAAATGCAAAGGGCTTTAGCGCCTGATTTAGACTATTCGTTATTTCAGCCGGTTACTGGATACAGGCCTAGACCTATATTATTTGATGAATATAATGAAAGGGCTGACAATATCGTTACTATGATTCATGATAATACTCCTGATGTTGAATTGTCTGAAATTACTGTAGGAGAAGCGACAATTCCTATATTTGATATTAGAAGACATGCAGAACAGAGACCGCGAGCGGAAGTTGGAAGATTTACTAGAAATCTCAATTCTACTTCTCCAGTAAATGCAGGATTTGTTAGATTTAGCGAATAGTTAAATTTAATATAGTTAAAATAGCAGGCTATAAAACCTGCTATTTTTATTTATTGACAATTATTTAATTATGTTTTATAGAAAGTAGTGGACTTTTTAAATAAAAACAATTATTTATTTATTAAAACTTTTGTTAAAATATATTTTTATGAAGGTGATTTTTTTCGTTATTTTTAGCTGTCTTTTATTCACTAATTCTTTTAGTGCCGAGATAATAGATAATATACTTAGAGAAGAAAAAAAATTTGGCGATTGGACTGTTTTATGTGAAGAGGATGTTATGATGGAAAATATTAATTGCCAGGTTTTTACTACGTTTTATAATGATAGCTCATCTGTTTATATACAGCCAAATAATAAAATTGCGAATCAGGTGGTTATAATGATTCCATCAGTTCTTGAAAATACTAATGTGAAAGTTAAAATTGATAAAAATAATTTGATAGTTTCTGATATTATAGATAAGAGACCAGAGTACGGTGTTATACCATTTTCACCAGCAAAACAAAAGTTAATGTTGTCCCAGTTAAAAGATGGGCAGGATATGTTTATAAGGTTTACCGTACGTGATTTAAAAGTTGCGGGCGGGATGAAGGAAATTACTGCTAGAATTTCTCTAACGGAATTTTCAAAATTACTTGTTTATTATGACATAAAAATGGGAAATAATAGACAATGATTATTAATAATTAATTATGGTAAAATATGACAAAGAAAATTGCTATAAATGGATTTGGAAGAATAGGAAGATGTGTTTTTAGAGCATTTTACGACAATCCGGAAAAATTTAAGGATTTAGAAATTGTAGCTATAAATGACTTAGCTCCATTGGAAACTAATTTATACTTATTAAAATATGACTCAGTTCATGGAAGATTTAATCACGATACAAAAATTGAAGGCGATTCAATAGTTGTGGATGGCAAAAAGATTAGAGTTGTTTCTGAAAAAGATGCTCACAACTTGCCTTGGAAAGAATTAAATGTTGACATAGTATTGGAATGTACAGGCTTATTCTTGGAAAGAGATAAAGCTATGCCACACATTGAAGCTGGCGCTAAAAAAGTTATGATGTCTGGCCCAACTAAAACTCCAGATACTGTTAAAACTATAGTTTATGGTGTAAATGACAGTGAATTAAATGCAAATGATGATATCATTTCAAATGCTTCTTGCACTACTAACTGCTTGGCTCCTATGGCTAAAATTTTAGACAAAGTATTTGGAATTGAAGAAGGCCATATGACCACAATTCACTCATATACAAATGATCAAGTTATTCTTGATAGAGTTCATAAAGATATGAGAAGAGCTAGAGCTGGTGCTTTATCTATGATTCCTACATCAACTGGTGCTGCAAAGGCTGTTGCTTTGGTATTGCCTCAATTAAAAGGAAAATTGGATGGCGTTTCAATCAGAGTTCCAACTCCAGATGTATCTTTTGTTGATTTAAGCTTTGTTGCTAAAAAAGAAACTACTGTTGAAGAGGTTAACAATGCTATTATAGCTCATGCAAAAGATGCTGATATGCATGGTGTATTGGATATTGTTAGCGATCCAGTTGTATCTATTGATATGATGGGAAATCCACACAGTTCAATCTTTGACCTATCTCAAACAAAGGTTTTAAATGGCAAATTTGTTAGAGTTGGTTCATGGTATGATAACGAATGGGGATATTCTAACAGAATGTTAGATTTATGTACTATTTGGAAATAATATCTAAAAATTTGAGGGGACTGATTTATTTAGTCCCTTTTATTATTGTAATCTAAAACCCCCAGTTAGACTGGGGGTTCAGTTTAGCTTTAGCGATGAAACATTATGACATAGTCTTTCACTTCGTTTTGGCAAACATCGCCCTGATGACAGGCTTGCGATTGTGAGCAAGCTCCCATCGCACAGGGCTTGTTTTCGCATTCCATTTGTTTTATTTTATTCTTGTAAAATTACTCCATTTCCTTCGGCAAACTGCGGGCATGAGTTGTCAAACTTTAATGCAAGCATTAAGTTTTCCAACATCTAGCCCTTGTTTTGTTTAACTATACTTAAGGATTTGCTGTATAGTTTATTTTATTATTTTATAAACAAATGGAGATCAAGCACAAAGCAGAGGGGATTGAAGCTTGCTTCAAATCACCAGTGAAGCGAAGCTGAACGATCTGCGAAGTGCGAACTGAACGAAGTGAAGAACAATTATCTGAACAATTAACATTAGATCTTTCAGACCCATTCATGGGTAGCAAGTAATCTTTTCGCAACAGCAAATCCACATGCACCTCGAGGTGCTGCTAGTAGTATTAGGGCTACGCCCGAAAACAAGCCCTAAATGTCGGAAAATAAAAAAAAGCAAGCTTCTTTTTATTTGACGACTTACGGGCGAAGTTTGCCGAAGAAAAACAAGCCCTAAATGTCGGAAAACAAGTGTATCAGTGATGTATGCTTGCATAACATCACTGATACCGAAGTTTGCTGAAAGAAAACAAACCCTAAATGTCGGGGCATTGTGCTTGCACAAATGCAACGACTTATGGGCACAGTTTGCCGAAGGAATAACAAGGTGGGCGGGATGCAGGCGACTTGCGAAGCAAGGCATCTGCAATCACGAGCCTGTCGTCCCACCGAAGTTTGCTGAAAGAAAATGAAGAACCACCAGCTAAGCTGGTGGGTTACTTTTTTAAGAATAGAATAATTTTTTAAATAGCCATTAAAATTTTAATGGCTATAATAGACTTAGTACATAAATAATTTAAGATATATTAATAATTTAATATAATCAACATTCTATTCAACCGTTACAGACTTTGCAAGATTTCTTGGCTTATCAATATTATTTCCCCTTTCAAGCGATATATAATAGGCTATGAGTTGAATTGGTAAAAGACACTCAATAGCAGAAATCATTGAATTTTTACTTTCTTCAACCTCTATTTTTTCTGTAAATTTATCCTTTAAATTTTTTGCGCCTTCCCCATCTGTTATAAGGATTATTTTTCCTTCACGCGCAACTATTTCTTCAATATTTGAGGAAGTTTTTTCAAACAATTCACCGCTTGGGTTTATTGCAAAAATATAGGTATTCTTATCAATTAAAGCTATAGGTCCGTGCTTAAGTTCGCCGGCTGCAATTCCTTCACAAGGTATGTAGCTAATTTCCTTAAGCTTTAGAGCTCCCTCAAGCGCAAGCGGATAGTAGATGCCTCTTCCTATAAACATAAAGAAATTTTTTTCCTTAACTTTTTTTGCAATTTCTTTGATATTATCAATTTCTGTTTTGTTTTTTAAAAATTTATCCAGAATATCAGGCAGCGCTATCAGATCGTCAATATATTTTTCATATTCTGGTTTTGCAATTGTTTTTCTTGCCATAGCAATTTCCAACCCCAGCAGATAAAGAACCGCCAATTGACCGATTAAGGCCTTTGTGCTGGCTACGCCGATTTCAGCTCCTGCTAGAGTTTTTAAGACTATATCCGAAAGATAGGCGATATTGCTTTGCAGGACATTTACAAGCGATATTATTTTTTGTCCGTTTTCTTTGCATAGCTTTAATGCCCCAATAGTGTCAGCAGTTTCCCCTGACTGTGAAATAAACATTGATATTTCATTTTTTGATAGAACTGGATTTTTATATCTAAATTCCGAAGCTATATCAACATCAACTTTAATTTTTGCAACATTTTCTATAAAATATTTTGCTATAAAGCTTGCATAATAGGACGTTCCGCACGATATGATATTTAGCCTCTCCATTTTTCCTAGATCAAAATCAAAATGCGGAAAGAGTATTTTTTTATTTTTTACGTCTATATATTCTTTTATGGTTTGTTTCACAACTTTAGGCTCTTCGTATATTTCCTTAAGCATAAAGTGTGCAAATTCGCCCTTGTCAACATTTATATTGTCTATGCTTATGGTTTCAACTTCCCTCTCAACCTTTTTGCCGTCCTTGTCAAATATTTCATAATTGTCCGTTGAAATAATTGCGAAATCGTCTTCATTTAATGAAATTACTTTGTTTGTCAAACCTGTGAAAGCCGAAAGTCCTGACGATACATAGTTTTCATTTTTGCCAATGCCCAATAGAAGCGGCGAGCCTCTTCTAGCGCAATATATGTGCTTGTCATCGTCCGCAAAAATTACCGCAATGCCAAACGCACCTTCTAATTTTTTCAAAGCTTTCTGAACTGCTTCTTTATGGGTTTTTTCTTTTTTTGAATAGTATGAAATTAGATTAGGTATAACCTCTGTATCGGTTTCACTTTTAAAATGATAGCCAAGTTTTGTAAGTTCTTCCCTGAGCTCCTTGTAGTTTTCAATTATGCCGTTATGAACCACTGAAACTATCTCGTCGCAACTCATATGCGGATGGGCGTTTACCTCAGAAGGCTTGCCATGGGTTGCCCACCTTGAGTGAGCTATACCAATAGTTCCCCTAAGATTTGCAACAGCCTTTTCTAGTTCGCTGACCTTTCCGACTTTCTTAATGATTTTTAATTTTTTATTGTCAACTACTGAAACACCAGCCGAATCATAGCCTCTATACTCAAGATATTTAAGTCCGCGGACTAATCCCGCTACAACCTCATTATTACTAACTATGCCAAAAATTCCGCACATAAAAATCTCCCTGTTTTATTTCCTAATTTGTTTTTACAGGCTGTTCTTCAATTATTCAAACAATTTTTTATTGCAAAATATTACAATTTTTCAAAAATTTCTAGACTTTTAAAAAATACAATCTATAATTAGTAGCGTTGCATGGCATGGTTCCCTATGGGACTTTGCGAAATACGGTTCCATGCAATAGGTCTAGAAACCTTCTACACTTTTGTTTATTATCGTAAATATCGTTTACGATAACTAAACTCCGTTCTTTCAGAATCGGAGTGGTGCGAATAGGGATAGATAATCCTTAGGGATAGGCTATTGGAATAAGTGCCATTGCGTGTAGGCAATTTCTAGGCTCCGGTTCACGCAGAACCACGTGAACATATTAAATTTATTATTTTATATGTTTAATAAAAGGAGTAAAAAATATGCCGTTAAATCCAGTAGATGCCTACGTTGGCAATCGTTTAAAAATCAGAAGAAATGAATTGGGAATTAGTCAGGCTAGGATTAGTGAAATGCTTGGTATTACTTTTCAGCAGGTTCAAAAATACGAGAAGGGATTGAATAGAATTGGAAGCGGCAGGCTATATGAGTTTTCAAAAATTTTAAAAGTGCCGGTGAGCTATTTTTTTGAAGGCTATGAAATAAGTTCAAATTGTGTGGATAATATTCTGAAAGATGAAAGGAATTCTAAAATTGAAAAAGAAATTGTTTTGCTTGTTGATTATTTTTATAAGTTGAAAAATCCATTGCTTAGAAAGAGTGTAATAAATTTATTGAAGAATATATTGCCAGATGCTGAAGGGTAGGAATTTTTAATTCTTGATTTTAATTAAATTTAATTTAAGTTATATATTATAATAATAAGATTAATGCAATATGAAATTTCAAAATTTGCGGGGGGAGGGGCTATTTTTAGAAAACTTAAAAAATTCTAGAAGCAATAATTCAAAAAATAAAAATGAAGAAAATTTCGGTTTCTCTCTAATAGAATTATCAATTGTACTTATAATAATAGGTTTGCTTGTTGCAGGTGTGACAGGCGGGGCATCTCTAATACAATCTGCTAAGACAAGAGCTTTTATAAATGAAATAAATAACTATAGACAAGCTGTTAATACATTTTATGCCGCAAATGGTAGATTTCCCGGCGATATAAATAATACTGGAAAATTTGGTTTAAACAGCGGCTATACATACTCAAAAACAGATTTCAAACCGCCATATGATACTGGCGATTTTGTTCCTAATGTGAGAAGCGCTCCTTGGATTGAATTATATACGGATGGAATAACTGATTTTAAACCATTGGGAAATGGCACGCCTGCTGGGTTAAAATATAAAGAAGATATGGGTCAACCGCCATCCAATGTATTTCAAAAGCTTTTTTATGGTTTTAGTTATGATGCTAATTTAAATGATAGCAATAGTTTTAAATATAGAAATTCGCCTGTTACAGTACTTTATTACAATACTCATCTTTCTAGAGAAACGGATGGTATAGCCGCTAAAACAGCCAAAGATATTGATAAAAAGATGGATGATGGAGTATACAATACCGGAATTATGAGGTCTGAATGTTACGGAACTTCTTCTTTTGGAAACAATACATATGAAGATGCAATTGAGAATAATAGAAAATGTAACGGTGCACATTTTGATTTATTTATACGATAATTCTAGATAATAATATTAACTTTTGCTGAAAAGTTAATATTAATTATTTATATTAGTTCTTGATTTTTAAATATAAACAACTAATAGTTGTATTATAATCAATTAATTTATTTATATGAAAAATAGTGCGAGAAGTTTGATTGTTGCTGGTTGTCTAGCGTTATATCCTCAATTTTTAAGCGCAGCTGATGATTCTTCAAAGATGACAGAGGTTAGTGTATGTCCAATTCATAATGATACACATTATCTTGGCAATGTAAAATGTGTTTTACTTGATGAAAACGAACTGTTGGTTATTAAGAAGTATGATAAAAATGATAAACATAATAATAGATTGAAAAAAAGGAAGGAGTTTGCAGAGCATCCAAAACACCAGGATGAGGATTGGTATCAGGAATTTAAAAAAGCTTTGGCCAACCAATATAATACGGAGTATACGTTTGATTTGAGCTATATGCCTCAGAGGGGTGCACCGAATGGCAGCAAAACTGCACAACAGGTTGTTTGGGCTCCATATCTAAGCATTACGCCTTTTAAGGATACGTTTATGGGAAGCGGACAGATTCAATTTTCATACACTGGAGTTCAATATTGGAGTGAAGAGGGACAGAAGTTGCAGAATAGAATAAATGTTGGCACTGGCGTTAATGATTATACTGAAAGTGAACACCAATTTTCGCAGCTATTATATACGCATACGATGCCGGGCTCTATGAATTGGCTAAGCGTTAGTGTTGGCCAATATAGTTTATACTTTATTGATGGAACGCCGCAGGATTATAATCAGCAGACTGGATTTATAAGCTATTCGTTGTCTCAAAATGGCAGCGCTTCATATCCAACGGCTAGCTTTGGTGCGTATTTGCAATTTACGCCAAATTCTGAATGGATGATGCAGCTTGGTTTCCAGGATGCAAATAATATAAGCGGCAGCAGAATTAATTTTAAAACGCTTGATGATGGCGAATATACAACATATATGTATGTTTCATGGAATCCAACATTTTTAAAAACTTGGGCTGGGCAATATATGTTCTTGACCTATAACCAGCCATCAACAACAAAACAGCCTGGTGATTCGCAGGGCTGGTCTTTTAGCTTCTCGCAATATTTTGGAGAGACATTTAATATATTCGGCAGAATAAATGGTTCTAGTGGAAATGTTGTGCCTATAAGGAAATCTATTGTTGCCGGTGTTGGCTTTAAGGATCCATTTAAAAGAAATTCTAATGACTATATTGGAGTTGGTTTAGGTTTTAATTCAATGAGTAAAGAAGCATTGGGTCAAAGCGCTGTCCATAAATATGAAAATGTAATTGAAGCCCAATATGTAATTGGCATTACAAAATATTTCACGATTACACCTGATATTCAATTTTTTATGAATCCTGCTTTAGATACAGACCAATCCACTGCAACTGTGATTAGTTTAAGATTTGGATTGATGATTTAGCCATATTTTATAAATATCAATTAAGTGATTTATTTTTATAAATCACTTTTTTTCCTTGATTTTAATTTTATACAATTTAATTTTAAAATATGTAATAATTGATATGTTATAATATGAAATTTCAAAATTTGCGGGGGGGTGGTGCTATTTGTAGAAAACTTAAAAAATTCTAGAAGCGATAATTCAAAAAATAAAAATAAAGAAAATTTCGGTTTCTCTCTAATAGAACTATCAATAGTATTAATAATAATAGGACTTCTTGTTGCAGGCGTGACAGGCGGGGCGAGTTTGATTGAGAGTGCTAAAATTAGAGCTGTGGCAAATGAAGTTCTTAACTATAAGCAGGCGCTAAATGCTTTCTACGCTGCAAGGGGCAGACTTCCTGGTGATTTAGTTGGAAGCGGAAAAATTGGCTATAAATCAGATCAGACATATGACGAAAATAGTTTTCCTGCTCCATATAATTCTAATGATGGAGGATATGGAATACCAACTTTATTTACTGCTCCATTTGTTGACTTGTATTTGGAAAAAATAATAGATTTTGAGCCAAAAAATACGAATATAGAAGCTGAAGGCGTCTATATTGACCAATTAAATTTAGCAAATAATGGAGCTGTTCCAAAGTCAAATACTTTTAAAGATTTTGTATATTCATATAGATATGATGGAGGGAGCAATGATCAAAATTTTTTTCGTTATAATAATAGAGAAACTACAAGTGTAGAAATATTTACAGATGAAAATGATAATAGCGTTCCGAAGATAATCAAGAATTTAGATAAAAAGATTGATGATGGCATTTATAATTCTGGAAATATGAGGGGATTCTGTTCTGCCTCTGGCGGTAGATTTGGTTATACTGGCTATGATAATGCAAAAAAGTGCAGTGAAACTATTTTTTTTGCAGATTTTTAAGTTGTTATTTTTATAAAAAATAAAGAGTGAAGCGGAACTTCACTCTAATAATTTTTTGAATCCAGCCTTTCGGCATCTTCTTATTAATAGAAAGACTCAAAAAATACATTCGCTAAAATGTTATATATAATTTTAATATTTGCAATTTTAAATTGCAAGATAAATTTTAACGTTTTAGTATTTATTTTAACCCCAACTTCGCTTTTTACATCAACCAAACTATTGAAAAATCAAGTGAGAAGTTTTAATGTAATATTATTAACTTTTATATATTATTAACAACTTCTCATTAATTATGATATTTACAGAAAA
>CALXSC010000049.1 GCA_944391025.1 uncultured Rickettsiales bacterium | reverse complement strand
CAGACCTTGAAAGAGATTGAAATCATCTGCGTGGACGACGGCTCCACCGATAACTCTCTGGAAATATTGAAAGAATATGCCAAGAAAGATAGCAGGATAACGGTTATCACCCAACAAAACCTCCACGCCGGTGTCGCCCGCAACGCCGGTCTCGCCATCGCCAAAGGGGAATACCTAAGCTTTTTAGACTCTGATGACTGGTTTGAACTCAATATGTTGGAGGAAAGTTATAGAAAGGCTTGCGAACAAAATGCTGACATAGTTATTTTTAATTGGACTGTTGTAGATGAAATCAAAAATAAAAGATTATTATCTACTGATGGTGTGCCTTTTTTTGTAAAAGAAAAATTGAGATATGATATAAATTATAATTTTGCGCAAGAAATATCTAATAATTTATTTTTTATATCCAATCCAGCTCCATGGAATAAATTATATAAAAGGGATTTTATTCTAGAAAGTAGTATTAGGTTTCAAAATCTTACATGTTGTAATGATATAGGATTTAATACTTCAGCTCTTGCATTATCAAAAAAAATAAATATAATAAATAAAAATTTTGCATATTATAGAAAACATGCAACAAATACATCCAACACAAAAAGTGAAGAAAAATCTGATAATATTATAAAAGCTGGATATTATATATTAAACAATATTAAAAATAATGGATTATACAAAAAATTAGAAGATGCTTTTTATAGGGGAATTTCAGTTTCCTTTTATTGGGAATATTATCGTACAACTGATTTAGTAAATCAAACAAATAAATATAAACAATTTTTACCTGAGAAATACTACAATGAATTTAGGGCAAAATTTGAAGGTACAAGAAAAAGAAAGATCATTTTAGTAGGAAGTGATAATATTTGTGATACTACAGGAGGCGCAATAACAGTATTTTGGGAGAGAGCTAGTTTATTTGCAAATATCGGTTTTAATGTCACTTGTGTTTTTGATAATAAAAATAAGACAGAAAAAGATTTTAACTATGATTCTAAGTTAAAACTAGTTAATATTAACACTTATAATGATGATAAATTATCTATATGCGAAAAATTTAATATATTACTTAAAAATGAAAAACCAGATTTATTAATATTTTTCTTTCCTAGCATGGTACATAAATATACAAAAGATATTGATATATCTCCTTATAATTCATTATTAATGCTCCATTCTCGTCCAGATGTTTATTTTGAAAGAGATAATATTGATGGCGTAATAAAATCTTGCAATAAAATAAAGTACGCACAAGTATTAATGCCCTCTTTTATTCCAATATTAAAAAAATATATAAAAAATCAAAAAATTGAAATTATTCCTAATTATATAGATGAACCTATTATAAAAGAAAAGATTGAAAGTTATAATAAATTTATATTTTACTCACGATGTGATTGTGGTAAAAATATACCTTTATTAGTTAATGCATTTAAAATAGTGCATGACAAACATCCCAATTGGATATTAGATATTTACGGACAATCTGAGCCTGAATCTTATATGCAAAAAGTTTCTAAATTGATTAATTTATTAAATTTAACTGATTACATAAATTATATTCCTAAATCTCAAATTGGTAGAGATGTGTTAAATAATGCTGATATTTTTGTATTTCCATCTTATTTTGAAGGACAAGGATTAGGACTTTGTGAAGGTCTGTCATGTGGATTACCTGCTATTGTTTTAGATAAATGCAGTGCAGTTAATGAAATAGTAAAAGACAAATATAATGGTTTATATGCAAAAGATTGTCCTATTGATTTTGCTGAAAAAATGATACAGCTTATAGAGAATGTAGAATTAAGGCAAAAGATGTCAAAAAATGCTATAAAATCTGTAGAGCAATATAATAAAGCTGCAATTAATGATTTATGGATAAAATTTGTTTCTAATATAATTAATGAAACATTTAAAGAAGTAAATATTTCTAATATAGAAAAAAAAGATATATATGACATTTCTTATATTCATTCTAAATGGGATGATTTTAACCCATATACAGAAGCTCCTGAAATTTCAGTAATAACATCGTCATATAATACAGTTCAATATATAGATGAATGTTTGGATAGTATATTAAATCAAACGTTTAAAAATATTGAAGTTATATGTATTGATGATCATTCAACAGATGGAACATATGAAAAACTATTATCATATCAAGAAAAAGATCCAAGAATTAAAGTCTTTAGAAATATAAAAAATATGAAACTAGGATGGTGTAGGAACTTTGGTATAAATAAAGCTAGAGGTGATTATATATTTTTTTGTGATTCCGATGATTTTATAAAAGAAAACACATTTGAACTTTTATATAATAATATAAAAAACAATGATGCCGAATTATGTTTATATTTATTATCTATATATAATAATGACAGTAAAAAGATTATTGATTTGGAAAATCAAAATTTTGATAGAATTAAAAAGTTGAATAAAAATGTATTTAATTGGAAGGATTATCCTAAATCTGTCTTTGAAAGAGTTGAGGCGGTATTAAAATTATATAAAAGAGATTTTTTGATAAATAATAATATTAAATTTTTTGAAGGTTGTTATTTTGAAGATACAATCGTACATATAAAATCTATATCTTTAGCAAAAAAAATCTGTTTTACAGATGAGAAGCTATATATGTATAGAAAAAATAGAGAAGGACAAATAACCGGAAATTCTAACAATACAGAAAAATTTCTAGACATATTTAACTATATTAATGAAGCAGAAAATTTCTTTAAAGAAAATAAAATATGGAGAAAGATTAAAAATGAATATCTGTGGTTTGCAATAGAGCGTATTTGTGGCTATTATAATAGGTGCGATGTATTAACAAGAGTATCATTTTCTAAAAAAGCAAGAGATTGGTTAAAAAATAAAGATATTAATGAAATCAGAAAAAATGCAGGAAATCTTTTTCCAACTTTTTGTAAAATTACAAATTTAACAAAATCACCATCAATTCTCAAATCCTACCTATTGCTTCCATATTATTTGTTAAAAATACAACATATGAAACGTGTTTTGGATAAAAAGCCCTCTCGTTTATTCTCAATAAACAAATATGGTAACAAAAAGGTTTATCGTATTTTAGGACTTAAATTTGCTTTTAATAACTTTAAAAAAGATGTGTTGGATAATCAAGAAAAATTGGTTGGGTTGATTTCTGATATGTCTATAAATGTAAATAAGGAAATCAACAAACAAACACAACTTCTTGAAAGCAAGATAAAATATATAGAAAATAAACAAGTTGATTTGGCTAATAATATTAAAAAAGAAATGGATAATATTGCATTATTACAAAATAATCTTGAAGCTAAAGTTAAAGAGGATGTTTTATCTGTTAAAGAAGCTAATTTGTATGAACTCAATAAAATCAATGAAGAAATTAGCGCTAATAAAGAAAAATTAGTTGCGTTGGAAGATTTGATTTCTAATACAAATCAACAAATTAATGAGGCTATCGTTTCTAGCATTAATGCTAATTCAGATAATATTTTAAGACTTCAAAGCATAGTAAAAAGTAGAGGGGAAGACATTACTTCAGAAATATCTGCTTTATATAAAGAACAATCTTCTCAATTACAAATTTTGAAAGAACAAGTTCAATCTAATCGTGAGAGTATTGTAGCTAAGCTAGATGATAATGAGACTTGGATGCAAGAGTTCAAAGAAGATATTTTACAAAAATATCAGGATTTAGATTGTTCCGAAATGTTACAAAGTAGTGTAGATCAGCTTCAATTATTAAAGGAACAAGCACAATCTAACCGCGAAAATATTGTTGCAAAGCTTGATAGCAACAATACAAATGTTCTTGAATTTAAAAAAGATATTTTAAATAAATATCAAGAGCTTAATTATGCTGATTTGTTGCATGATAGTATTATTAATTGCGAATGGTTAAAAAATAAATCATTCTCGCTCTGTGGTTGGGCGGCGAATTACAGCTTTATCTACACGCTGTTTCGTATTTTGGATAACGTCCGCCCGGCCAAAATTTTGGAAATGGGCTTGGGACAAACCTCGCTCGTAACCTCGCAATACGTCGCGCATAACAATCCGGCGGCAGAAGTGGACATCATTGAGAATGACGCCAGTTGGATAAATATTTATCGCCCGCGCCTCGCTGCCGGCGAAAATATACGCTTAAACCAATGCGATATAGAGTTTTTTGACGAGGAGGGGCAGAACCGCCGCTATAATCGCGCCGCTTTATCGCAAATAACCGCGGATAAAAAATATAATCTGATTCTTGTTGACGGGCCGATGGGTGGCGGACAAAAACACCCACGCTCCAATATCTTGGATTTGGTGGAAAAAAATCTCGCGCCGGATTTCATCATCATTTTTGATGACGCCGAGCGCCCCGGGGAACAGGCGACTATCGCCCGCACGCAGGACAAGTTAAAAACGATGGGGATTGCCTTTGCCACCCAGCAACGCGACGCCCTTAAATCACAATTTTTAATCTTTAGCCAATCTTACGAATTTGCCAGATATTTATGAAGAAAGGAACTTTGATGAGAAAGTGGATGTTAAGGGTAATCGGTCT
>CALXSC010000048.1 GCA_944391025.1 uncultured Rickettsiales bacterium | reverse complement strand
GGCTCTTTCGTTAGTTGTTGAAGCTGTAGCGTGTAGGATATAAGCCGACCTAGTATTTAAACCTATAGGAGGCTGTTTACGACTTACTAACGCCCGCGCTTAATCTTTGATTAGTGCGTTTTTTGTAATCTAAAACCCCCAGTCTAACTGGGGGTTTTAGATTACAATAAAGGAAGAATATTTTTATTCTTCCTTATTTTTTATATTATTTTATAGTTTTTATTTCATTTCTTTTTCTTATTGCTTTTCTTATTATTTTTTCACATTCCATAACAACTATAATTAATAGAGCTATAGGAATAATAAGCGCTAATTCTTCCCAGCCCAATGGGTCTATTTTTAAAAATGCATCAAAGGATGGGACATATGAAGCAACTATATGAATTAATGTAACGATGCCAATTGATATAAACAGGAATGGATTCTTAAAGAAGCCCTGTTTAAACAATGATTGCGTTTCTGACCTTGCATTGAATATCTGCATATTCTGGAACAAAATCATTAGGAATATCGTAACACTTCTAGCCATTTTTAAGTCTCCAGTGGTGTCCAAAATATATTTGTAGGCGCCAAAACAACCCAAAATCATAACAACGGATGTTATAAATATTCTAGTCAACATTATATTATCAAATATTGGCTCTTTAGGGTTACGCGGAGGTTGGTTCATTTCATTTCCTTCCGGACCTTCCATAGCTATTGCGATACCCTGAATACCTTCTGTAATAAGGTTAATCCATAATAATTGTAACGCAATAAATGGCAGCGGCATTTTAAATATCATAGATAGTATAAAAATACCAATTTCAGCAAAGGCTGTAGAGGTTAAGAAGAATATTAGTTTTCTAATATTGGAATAGGTTAATCTTCCCTCCCTTATACCTTTTACTATTGAAGCAAAGTTATCATCAGTAAGAATGATATTTGCGCTTTCTCTAGCAATGTCTGTACCTTTTTCACCCATAGCTATGCCAACGTTTGCATTTTTTAATGCGGGGGCGTCATTAACACCGTCACCGGTAACAGCCACGAAGTTTCCATTTCTTCTCATGGACTCAACTATGTCAAGCTTCTGGGTTGGTTCAACACGGGCATAAACCTTGGCGGTTTTTGTTATGTTGTCAACTGCCTCAAGTCCAATATCCATAGCCTTTTTCAAATCAGCTCCAGTAACTACTTCTTTTTGGGTTTTTACAAATCCCAATTCACTAGCAATAGCAAATGCAGTTTTAGGATTATCACCTGTAATCATAACGACCTTAATACCAGCCTGTTGGCATTTTTTAACGGCATGTTTAGCTTCAGGCCTTAGAGGGTCTAGCATTGCAATTAATGATAGGAATTCAAGATTCTTTAGGCTATCGTCTAAATCTTCTTCATTTTCTGGTAGAATATTATTGATTTCACCACATGCAACAGCTAAAACCCTTAGACCTTTTTTAGTTAGATCATCAAGTTTTGTTTTTATTTCTTTTTCTGTTTCAGCGTCCATTTTACACATACCCATAAGCACCTCAGGTGCACCTTTTACAAATGCATATATGCTGCCATCTGCATCAACAAGATTAAAGCTTGCTGAGTATTTGGCTTCGGATGTATATGGCAATAGCTGCAATCTTTTATATTTTTTATGTATTTGTTTAATATTATATCCCTTTTTAGCAGCAACCTTTAAAAAGGCTACATCTACAGAGTCACCATAATATTCTCCATCCTTTTCGCTAGCTTCATTTGGCAAAACAAAAGTCATCATTATTTTTTTCTCAATGCTCATGTTTTCAAAATCCGTTTCCTTGTCTAGCGGCAAAAAGTCCTTTGGTTTTTCAATTAATGAAACTATGCCATTTTTTGGAGTTATGATTTCAACTACGTTCAATTCATTAACTGTTAATGTGCCAGTTTTATCTGACGCTATAATTGTACATGAACCCAGAGCCTCAACAGCTACAAGGTTTTTAACAATAACATTCTTTTTAGCCATCCTATTCATACCAATTGCCAGACAAATAGTAATAGCTATTGGCAGTCCTTCAGGAATTGCTGCAACGCCTAAACTGCTTGCCAACATCAGGGTTTCTCTCCATCCAGTACCAGTTTTAAAAGCTATGATTGAAATTATAACTATGAAGAAGCCCATAATCATTGTTAGTCTTGCAGTAAAATTTTCCATTCTTTCAACCAATGGTGATTTTACATCGCTTTTTTGTGTAATTTTATCAGCAATTCTACCAATTTCAGTATGCAGCGCAGTTGCTTTAACTACACCGCATCCTTGACCCTTGGTAATAATTGTGCCAGCAAAAACTTCATTTAATTTATCCTGTATAGCAGCGTCTGGTGCTGGTATAAAATTACAATCTTTACCAACTGGTAAAGACTCCCCTGTTAACATTGATTCATCAACCTTTAGGTTTTTACTATAGGTTAATACAATATCTGCAGGAACCTTGCTGCCCTCCTTAAGAGATACTACATCACCAACAACTAAATTTTTTGCTGGTATTTCTATCTCGTTTCCATCTCTAATTACAGTAGCCTTAACCTCAACAATCTTCTTTAAAGATGAAGCTGACTTATTTGCTGAATATTCCTGTACAGTACCTATAATAGCATTAAAAGTAACAACTGCTAAAATAAAGTAGCTGTCAATCGCCTCTCCAACCATAAACGACACAATGGCAGCTGCTATTAATATATATATTAGTGGGTCGGCAAATTGTTGTATAAAAATTAGTGGCAACGGTGGAATTTTCTCTTCAGGCAAAACATTAGCACCATATTTTGCTAACCGATTTTTTGCTTCCTCTACTGATAAACCACATTTACTTGTTTCGTAAGAATTATAAATATTTTCTATATTTTTGTCTGTATCCGGACCCATTTTTATTTTTAAAAAATTAATTAATAATGGACAATCCTACTATAATTTTTTAAAATATCAATAGTATAATAAAAAAATATTCAATAATTATAAAAACATCTGTTAAAAATATAACTAACAAGATAATATAAAATTAATTCTAGTTTATATTTTCTTGAAGAATTTTTTTAACAAATAGCAAATCGCCCCAAGCGTCTTTCTTTTTATTAGATTGTCTTAATAGATATGAAGGATGAAATAAAGGTGTGGTTTTTATAACCCTTCCATCTAAATACTGGTTTGTATAATCAAACAATTGTCTTCTCGCCCTAGTAATCGTAAGGTTTGTTTCTATTAAATCCTTAAGCGCAGTTGCTCCCATAAAAACTATTATCTTTGGATTAATCAGCGCAATATGTTTTTCAACAAAAGGTCTGCATATGTTTATTTCATCTTCTGTAGGGGTTCTATTTCCTGGCGGTCTCCAAAATAGGGTGTTTGTAATGTACATATCCTCCCTATTAACACCAATTGCCTTAAACATTGCGTCCAATAGTTGTCCGCTCTGTCCGCAGAATGGTCTGCCCTCTAGGTCTTCATTATTTCCCGGAGCTTCGCCAATTATCATAATATCAGCTTCCCTGTTTCCTTCACCAAATACGGTATGTGTAGCCAATTTTTTAATATCTAGATGACCATCAAAATTTTCAACAGCTTTCCTTAATTCATCTATATTATTTGAATTATCTGCCAATTCCCTTGCTTTTTTAATAAAATCTTCAACAGTTCCCATGTTCTCTTTAATCATTTTCATATTATCATTTCTATATTTATTTGCCAAATTTTGATAAATATAGTTAAAGTTAAATTCCTGTTTATTTACATCAACTGTATATTTTGATGTTTCCCTAGTTTTAATTTCAATTTTTTCGCCCGTATTAGTTTCAGCCTTAACTTTTATTTTATTTTCAACTGTAACTTCTGCTTTTATAGTTCCAGGAGCTGCTTGTCTCTGGACTATGGCTCTCTGTCTTTGTATAGTGTCAGCTTTTTTTTGTGGCAATGTTTCACATGGAACACTAAAATGGTTAAAGGTCTTTTCTTCAATCACATCGGTTATTCCATTTTCTTTATACCATTGTATTACAGCTTCTCTATTCATTACAAAATAAAATTAAAATTCTTTTATATTATTATATATTAAATTTTTATAATACAATAAAAATTTCAAGTGTTTTAATTTTTTCCATATTTCGCAAAATACTATTTATCACTCTTCTCGCCATTGCATTTTTTGCATAAAAATTGCAGATTATCCTTATCAGTTCTACCGCCTTTGCTCCAAGGAATTATATGATCTGCTTCACATTCATTCAATTCAATTTCCTTTCCACATTTTACACAAACACAAACATATTTATTAATTTTTTCTTCTGTAATTCCTTTTCTTTTATGTTTTTCAAAGTATTCTCTTTTTTGCTTGTCCGTAAAAATTCTTAAATTCAAATGTTTTTCGTGTCCGTCCAACAAATATTCATAAATGCCAGACTTTTTAGTTACATCATCATCCACCATCAGCTCAACAACCTTTTCCTCTAACTTTTTTGAATCATAATTAACATTTTTATATTTATTATAATAAAGTCCCCACTCAATACCCTTCATTTCCTTCCTATAATTTGGAAACACAACCTTCACCCAATTAATCACATTTTGAAAATACAGCCACAACTCATTAGCATTCGGTTCATGCTGATGCTTTGCCATATATTCCTCAATATCATTCTCACTTATCCACCTTATTGCCGTTTCTAGATAATCCTGCCTAATTGACGAACCATTCAAATATTTCTCACTAATTTTATATGCAGCACAACCATTTTTACTAAAATACTTTTTTGCATCTGTCAACCACTCGCCCGTAAACACTGCATTTCTCAATTCTTGATCCGTCAGTTTTTCACCAGCAATATTTATAATTTTAAACCAATCAAGCTTTTCCCTGTCATTGCCCTCGCAAACATAAATCATCAGCTCATAATTCAATATTTGCTCCTGCTCCGTATTGGTCAAATTATGAAAATACATACATCAAAAGAAAATGCACCGCTCAAATACTCGCAAATACTTATAGTCCTCTGCTGTCCATCCAAAACCTCAAAACTCCCATCGTCATTTTTACACCAATACATCACATTCAATGGAAAGTTGTGTCTAACAGTATTAATAACCTCATCCCTTTGCTTATCCTTATACACAAACTCCCTTTGATACTTCGGTCTAATATTCAACTTTCCACAAAATCCAACAACGCTATTATCCTCTTCATTATTTACATAGCCATCCACAACATCTTTAATTTTTATTTGTTTAAGTTGGATTTTCATATTTCATTTTTATTTTGTTAGCTCTGATAGTATATTATTGCGGGAGTTTTATAAAATAAAGAAAAATTTTAGAATTATTTGGATTTTAATTTTAACTCACTATCAGTAATACTTCCCCTCCTTGAGGGGAAGATGCCCGAAGGGCAGAAAGGGAGCTTGTAAAATCTTAGAATATAACAAACCATTCTATTTAATAATATTTAACTCCTCATAAATACTTTCCAAAATATTCTTCATATTTTTAAAAACATCATTATCCCAAAACCTCACAACCTTATATCCCAAATCATTCAAATGTTTCGTCCTTTCATTATCATACTCAATATTCCTATCCTCATTATGCTGCCCACCATCAAGTTCAATTATCAATTTCTTTTCAGGACATAAAAAATCAACAATATAATTTTCAATAGCAACTTGTCTTCTAAATCTGCAATTATTCAATTGCCTATTCTTAATATAATACCACAAAAGTTTTTCCGCTTCCGTTGTATTTTCCTTTTTTCTTAATTGTCTAGCATTATCAAAAGCATTTTGTGTATAATTTTTTGAATGATGATTTTTTTCCATAGCTTTTATTTTTACTTTTTATTTTTAATATTAAATCATTTCTATTTTATTTTTCAAGCTCCCCTTTGTCGCTTCGCGACATTTTCCCTCAAGGAAGGGAAAGATTCTATTCTCTCCCCGCTTGTTTAACACCACCATAATCCCTCCCTGCTTTGCGGGGAGGTGCCCCGTAGGGGCGGTGGGGTGCTCAATATTTTAACCGAACAAAACTCCTTATTTGTCTGTTGTATCTATAATTACTGGCTTTTCGCTTTCAATAGCGACACCGTGTGCTATTAAGTGATATTTTTCTAAATTTGGTATTATTTTAATTTGAGATTCCCCATAAAAATTTTTTAAAAAATCCAAACTTGTTTGATCCATTAAGGAAAATGTAAAAAATGTGTTGCACTGAGATAATATAGTCTTACTTACTAATGCTGTTCTTTGAGAAATTAAAAGTAACCCAATACCATATTTTCTACCTTGTAATGCTATTTGTGATATAGCTTGTGTTGAAGCTTTTAAATCAAAACTATTTTTTGATATAAAAAAATCTTCTGGAGCTATTGTATGAGACTCTTCTAAAACTAGTAACATTTTATTTTCTTTCATTTCTTTTTGATTTTCAAATAGAGTATTTATAAAATTTTTAACGTTATCTATTATTTTATCATTCAGAATTTCTTTTATTTCATAAATATAAATACCGTTATTATTCAAATTACTTGTATTACTAATTATGGTAGCTTGTTGTTTAAATTTTATCTTATACTCCCCAGTTATATCAATACAAATAACTTTATGATTTTTTGCTACTTCCTCTATTATTTTAAAAGCTAATGTACTTTTGCCTGTTCCAGTAACGCCAAGTATAGCACTATGGTATGTTATTAATTTATCAATATCAATTTTTATTGGCAAATTCAAACCATGACAATTTCCTATATAGAAATTTACATTGTCTTTTAAAGTAAAATCTTCTTCTTCACATTCATATTTATAAATTTTTTCATTCATGCTTGGAAACCAAGGGTATTCTATAAGTTTTTCATCTTCATCTAAAATACCTAATTGCATAGCTTCAACAATTTGATTACCAATAAAATTATTATTTAATAATTCTTCATGGGTTGTACCATTTACTATTTGATAAAATACTTTCTCCTCATTTTTATTTAAAAAATAAATAACATCACCAACTTTTAAAAAATTATCATTATTAATTAATTCAAATCTAATCGAATTAATATTTGAATTTTCGACAACAAAACCAATAATATTTTCATATTGTTTTTTAATATCTTCATCAATTTTTCCAATATCAAAAACAATATTATTTTCAACTTGCCTATTTTTATTTTCGTCTACACCAATTTTAATACAAGTATAAATTATACCATCTTTTGTATTTTCATTTTTTAAAATAAATAATTTTACAATTTCATTCTCTTGTTGAAGTAATAATAATTTATTTTTTTCAATATTTTCCCTTGAAATTATTCTGTAAATATTTGGTTCGTCTATTCTATATAATTCGCCATAATTCTTGATACTTATTTTAAAATTATTTTTTATAAATTTTTCAAAAATTGTATCAACAATATTATCAACTATTTTTGAATAAATTATTAAATAACATATAATTATTAGATATATATTCGAAATTTTATCATAAATAGATGCAGATATTAACAAACTAAATAAGAATAACAAATTATATTTTATTATGATTGTTGTACATATTCTATATATTAAATTTTCGGTTTTTATTTTTTCATTAAAAAATTTTGTTGTTATATAAAGAGAATATAATAA
>CALXSC010000047.1 GCA_944391025.1 uncultured Rickettsiales bacterium | reverse complement strand
ATAGCTCTATTATTAAAGAACTTATATTCATATCTGTGCCATCAACTGAATCAGAATATCCAATTATAGCGCTTTTGAATATATCTGAGATATCGTTGGGATTATTACTTTGTGCACCGCTGGTTTCCTGAAATAAAATTCTCTAACTTCATATATTTCTAATTATACTTGTCAATATTTTAGTATAATTAATTGCAGCGGCTGTCTTTATTCAATAATTTATTTGCTGAATTTCTTGCAAAATATTTTCTAGTAAATAAATACCGTTTCCGATAGTTCAAGAAAATGTTTTGAACCAATTTTTCCTTGACTTTATTTAATCCAATGGAATATTATCTAATTGATGAATTTTTTAGCCGTCAATGGATAGTCCTTTAGTAAGTGTTATTATACCAATCTACAATGTTGAAAAGTTTGTGGTTGAATGCCTGAACTCCATTATTCGTCAGAACTATCGCAATCTTGAAATACTATGTATTAATGACCACGGTTCGGATAATTCTATGGATCTTGTCAGGGATATAGCAGCTACCGATGACAGAATACGAATTCTTGACTATGGGGAGAATAGGGGGGTTGCAGAGGCTAGAAACTATGGCATTGAAAACGCGAGCGGGGAGTTTATATATTTTATTGACAGCGATGACTTTATAGAACCAGACTATATAGGAGAGATGCTTAAAAATATTGGCACGTTTGATATTTTGCAGAATAATAATTTCTGCGAATACTATTCAAAAAACCATAGCAAACCAGTAAAACTAGAGAACAAAATTTCGCCAAACATATGGAATAAACTATACAAAAGATCTTTTTTGATAAAAAATAACATACTTTTTCCAGCTGGAATAAGGATGGGCGAAGATTTGCATTTTAACTATAATTGCCAGTCGTTGACAAATAATATAGGTTTTGCTGACCTGTCAAACTACTACTATAGGCAGAGTGAAAATTCCGCAGTTAAAAGGCTAAAGTCAGAGAACGATATACTAGATATGTTTTACGCACTCTTCAAAACTCTTAGGGATAATGGAGCGCTAGACAGAATACCTATGCCCCTAAACCATTTACGGCGCCATATGCAGGTTGCAGAAAATAGACAGAAAATGTTCAAGGAAATCAAAAATTTTCTTATAGAAGTTAGGCCGTTTCTGACCAATATGGAAATATATGACAGAAAGGACATAAACTTTTTTAATTCAATTGTCAATAGCAATAGCTATTCTACCTATAGGATTAGGTTTTTGATTGGAAAAATATTTAAATAATATTTTGTGATTGTGGCGGGGCGGGGCGGCCGCAGGACTTTTTTCCCTTTAGGGAAGAGGTCGTGGAGCTAGTGGTAGTGAATGGCTGGGGCAGTGGATTTGGCAAAGGGCAGGGTGGGAAAAAAGTCCTAAGGCTTTGCCTTGCTCTATATTTTTTCATTTTTTTTGAGTTGACCCACTGCTCTACAGACTAGCTCAGATATGGAGGCTGTCGGTTGGTGCGGACTCAAAAAAAATGAAAAAATATAGCTGCGGCCGCCCCTCTCGTCATAAAACACAATCGGCAATTGTATCGCTTAACCGAAAAATGGTTTAAGAGCGTTATTTTTTGTTGACAATTAAAATCGTATATTAATCATGGTGTAATTTAGTCTGGCAAAATCTCTGACGTATGGTGCGGGTTGTTTGGTGAAAAATATGAATTATACATATGAACAGGATAAATATGCCAAATAACTATAAAACAAAACCAAGCTTGGATGGCTTGATTTTGTTTTTGAAGCTGCATGCTAAACCATATAAGGGTTAGTGTAAAACTGATGTATGGTTCTACAAGATAAATTATTTTTTAACTGTATCTTTTAAAGTTTTTCCGATGGTAAATTTAACTTTTTTGCCTGCTGGAACTTTAATCTCTTTTTTAGTTTTAGGATTTTTTAATACCCTTGCTTTAGTAGGAACTACTTTGAAGCTACCGAATCCAATTAAAGTTACGTCTTTGTCTTTTTTTAATGATTCTAATACGATGTCAATGAATGAATCTAGAAACAATTCGCTCGCAATCTTTGTATTTCCAGTTCTTGCAGCGAGTTCATTTATTATATCAGTTTTAAACATATTTATATCCAATTATTTAACACAAGTTATATTAATATTAAAATTTATATTTTCAATGATTTATTTTCTAATTTCGCAATTATTTTTTCATATTTAATCATTTTTTCTGGCCGATCTATATGAAAAGCCTCTCCGTTGAACTCTGTACCGAATAGTTTTTTGTCCTTTGACAGCGCAATATAAGTCTCAGAAAGGGAAAATTTTTCATTTTTGTTTGGGTAGTCCGTGAATACTTTTGGGTCAAGTATGCCGGAACCTATGAAGGAATATTTGCCGGTTCCTTCATCTAGGCGGGTTAGGTTAAGTCTGTTTTTTCCGAGCATGTAGAAGGGCTGGTCTTCAATTCCGTGGAATTTGGTGTGGTCTAGAATATTGAATATTATAAGCGCTTTGGTTTTTATGAATTCGTTGTACAGACTTTCCAGATGGTCGTTTTTGTTTGGAATAAATATGGTGTCGGAGTTAAAGTAGAACATTGGCTCGTTCTTTAAGTATCCTTTTTTTAGTGCATTAACTATTCCGCCACCGGAGTCCAGCAGTTTTTTTTCGTTGGAAAAAATAATTTTGACTTTTCTATTTTTGAAATATTTATTTTTTATGTACTGTTGAAAAATGTCGGATTTATAATGGGTATTTATTACAATTGTTTTTATTCTATTTTGAATGAGATTGTCAATAATACGCTCTATTATTGTTTTTCCCGCTATAAACACCATTGGCTTTGGAATGAAGTTAGTAATGGGCCTCATCCTTTTTCCATAGCCCGCAGCTAGAATCATCGCCTGTTTTATTTTCATATTTTTAACTATTTAAGACTGCATTTATTATAAAAATAATGTTGGCAGTTGTCAAGGGTATTGTATGTAATAATTGTGCAGGACAGGACGGCCTAGCTAACCATGCCAATTTTCTCAATCTGACCATTCACACCGCCAGCTTCCGCAACCTCTCCCTTAAAGGGAAAAAAGTCCTGCGGCCGCCCTTCGGCGCTAAAATAAAATTTTGCCTTGATTTTTCTTAAAAATTATTATATACTGCGGACAAGTGCGAAAAATTAGATTTATATGAAAAAAATTTATTTCGTAACAACCAATTCTAAAAAATTGGAGGACGCAAGGAGTGTGTTCGGTGATGATTTTAAAATTGAGGGGGTTGGAATTGATTTGCTGGAAATCCAAACTTTGGACCAGAAAAAATTGTCAAAGTCAAAGGCGGAGCAGGCGTTTAATGCGCTGCATCAACCGGTTATGGTAGATGATTCAGGCATTTTATCAAAAAGTATAATAATTTTCCTGGCATATTAACTAAATATTTCCTTGAGGGCGTGGGGCTTGAAAATGTTTTAAAACTTATAGAAGAGGGCGACGAGGCGGAGTTTAGAACAGTTATTACATATATGGATGGTGAAAGGGAAATAGTTGTTGAGGGAGCTGTTGAAGGAACTTTGACGAAGACTATAGAGGGTAATGTCAATCCAAAGGCGCCGTTTAGCTCAATATTTAGGGTTGGTAATAAACTAATGAAGGACTTGGCAGGAGATGAGTTGAAGATATATTCACACCGCGGAAGAGCTTTAGAACAATTAAAAAAGGAATTTGAAAAATGCGACCTATAGATGATACAATGAAGGCAGCCTATGAAAAAATATTGGTTGATAAAAGGGGCTGGGTTACTAAAATACCGGATAATAAAAAGGCAATGATGCTAGTGTCTGGCGGATTTGATTCTATTATTACTACCGCTAGGCTTATTGAGGATTTTGGGCTTGAAATCTATCCTCTATATGTGAATAGGGGTCAGAAAAATAAGATTGGAGAGGAAAAGTCATTGAACTACTTTGCAGATTTTTTTAAGAAAAAATACAAGGATAAATTTCATGATGTTGAAAAGCTAAATGTTGATATTCCGCCTGCGGCTATAAAGCCTGATTTGCAGAAATATGTGGATAAATATGCGATGGGCTATCCGGTTAGGGATACTATTATATATCTATTTGCAGTACAGTATGCAGTGGCAATGTCATTCAGATATGGTGTTGAAATTAAGACACTCTATAATGGGGTGGTGGCTACTGATGACTATCCGCATGAAAATATTGTGGCTATGAGGGCGAATACGGTTAATATCTGCCAGTGCATGCACGATTGGCAATGGCAGTTGACTTCTCCGAATGTAGATCCGCTATTTGTGGACCATCCGTTTGAAAAAAAGGATGAAATAGCCTGGGCTGTGAAGCACGGCATTCCTATAGAAAATACTGTGAGCTGCTGGAACCCTACGGTTGATGCGGACGGCAATATAATACAGTGCGGAACATGCTTTACATGCAATGAAAGAAGGGAAGGTTTTAAGCTGAGCGGCTGCAAGGACTTGACAAGGTATTTGGATAATTAAAAAAGAATGGGGACACAATATGGAAAAATACGAATATTCCTTTTTGTACATAAAAGCAGAGCATAGGGGAACTAAATGCGAAGAGGATATTAGAAATCGTCTGTTGACTGCAGATTTGGATGTAACTTTGGAAAAACCTATGGTTATCAATGAAGCTATGCTAAAAGTGCACCAGCCTGACCTATATGACTATACTGGTCCCGAAGATGAGGTTTGGAAGAGCCAGGTAAGGGAAAGAATGCTCGGTTCTGAGGTAAAGGTTATGTTGGTTAGGGGGAAAGATGCAGTCAGAAAGGTGAACGAAATAAAGGGCATTATAAGCAGACTGTTTATTTTATCTTGATTTTTAAAATATTACATTTAACATACAATCTATAACAAATAATTAAATAATTAAATAATTAACTAATAATTTAATTAAAAAAAATTAAAAAAATTAAAAAAAATTAAATAAGAAATTAAATTATGTCT
>CALXSC010000046.1 GCA_944391025.1 uncultured Rickettsiales bacterium | reverse complement strand
TCCCATAACAACGGTCTGCGAACCCTGTCCAGGAAATACAAAAGCCTTGTTCATAACATAATTTTTTAATTAAACTAAAGAAAATAAGATAATGTCTTTTAAAATCTTCAAGGAAATTTTATGTTATTTGAAAGAATTATAATTAACCCTTTTGTATTTGACTAGGTTTGGTGGTCGCAGGAATTTTTCCCCAGCACAATCTTCATAAAATTCATAAACAGGCCACCTACTAAAGTCAGCCCTATAATCCACATCTTAAGAAGAAAAAGTCCTGCGGACGCCACTACTCATAAAATCACTAGCAAACAATTAGCTCTACTTAAACTTTTCCAGTTTTTGAACTTTTTTTATTATAGAATCCCTTTTTAACTTTGATAGATAATCAATATAAACTATACCATTTGTATGGTCTATCTCGTGCTGCAGACAATGTGCAAGATCACCATCAATTCTTAATGTTTTCTCATTCATATCTATATCATTATATTTTACCTCTATAGAAAGGCTTCTTAAGACTTCAGCGCTCTGTCCGGGAACTGAAAGACAGCCCTCTTTCATTAATTCTTTTTCATCAGAAAACCATGTAACTTCAGGATTTATGAATACCATAGGATTATTTTTCTCCTGATCCCTATCTCTTATATCTACCACAACTATTCTTAAAAGTTTTCCAACCTGCACAGCAGCAAGTCCAATGCCATTATCTTTGTACATAGTTTCAAACATATCGTCTATAAACTTTTTTAATTTGTCGTCAACCTTATCAACCTTTTCAGACTTTTGTTTTAATAGCTCATTAGGCACCTTAACTAAATCCAATTTCATTACTTTATACTCTATTATATTAATGCTTCTATTTTCCATCTTTTCCAATAATAAGTCAATAGATAATTTTTAATTAATAAACCAACATTTTGTTCAATAGGAGCATAGTGACCACAGAAGATTTTAATGCCATACTATAACCAACAACTTAATCATGTTTCATAAGCCGTCAATAAATCATCTAACAACCTTAAAAGATAAATAGCAAGTAAAAATAACTACAAGAAAATAACATAGCCACAATCCTCCAAAATCGCCATCTAATGCATTTTTGATATCTGCATAAGAATAGCCTTCAACTTACATATACATTAAAAACAAAGCAGATAATAAAAATAGCTAAACCAATAGGTCTAGCTATTAAAAATTATAGAATTATTTTACTATTTTCCAAGTTTTTGATTTAATGTTTGAGTATCAACAGCACCAGGAATTAATTCACCATTAATAATGAAAGCTGGAGTTCCATTGATACCAATTTTGCCTGCTAATTCTAAGTTATTATTTATAGCAGCATCAATTTCACTCTTATTTCTAGATAAAACTGTATTAATTTTTGACATTTTTAATCCAATAGATTCTACAGCCTTGTTAACTTCCTGTTTGCTTCTAGCAGAACCACCCATTAAAGCTCTGTGATAATCAGGATATTTTGTTGGTTGGGAAATTAATATCGCCATGCCAACCTCAGTTGCATATCTAGAAGCTTCACTTAAAATAGGAATAGCTCTTAAAATAACTCTTACATCCTTTCTATTCTTCAATAATTCATCTATATTTCTAGAAGAAATTTTGCAATAGCCACAGTTATAATCATAGAATTCAATTATATCTATAGTTCCTTTAGGATTCAAAACACCTGCGTATTTAGTATCCCTTAATTCTTTGTCAAACTTTTTGATATTTTCACCAGCCTGTTGTTGCTGCTGTCTCATCATTTCTTCCTGTTGTTTCATAGCATATCTATTAATAGACTCTAGCATAACTTCAGGATTTGCTTTTACCCAATTCTCTATCTCTTTGCTTGAAGTGGAAGAAGTTACTGACTTTTCAACCTTTGTCAAAGCAAATACATTTAGCAAAAACAATATAGCAATTAATGCGTAAATCAATTTTACATTGCTAGGCATTCCTTTAAAACTTTCCATATTCATATCTTACTTTCTTTTTTAAAAATTAATAATAAATTTAATATAACTAATAGTTTATTTTTTTCAAGTAAAAATTTTAATTTAATTAATTATATAATCCAGAGAATTTCCGCTATATCCATATAATCCATAAAATATGGATTTAATAAAATCAATAATAACGCCTCTATTAAACCAGCATACAATACAGAATATATAAAAAATTATAAAGTATGGCGTAAATAAAATTTTAAACTTTTCTAAATCTGGTAATTTCATGTCAAACCCCTATTAAATTAAGAATTCATTGTCTCAAAAAATTCATTATTATTTTTAGTATTCTTCATCTTATCCTTCAAGAATTCCATCGCTTCAACACTGTTCATTGATGTTAAAATTTTTCTCAACATCCATGTCTTGGATAGCCTGTTCTTATCAATCAGCAAATCTTCTTTTCTTGTGCCTGATTTTGTAATATCCATAGAAGGAAATATTCTCTTATCGGACAGCTTTCTGTCAAGGATAATTTCAGAGTTGCCGGTGCCTTTAAATTCTTCAAAAATAACTTCATCCATCTTTGAACCAGTTTCTATTAAAGCAGTGGCAATAATTGTCAAAGAACCGCCCTCTTCAATATTTCTAGCAGCGCCAAAGAATCTCTTAGGCTTTTGCAAAGCGTTTGCATCAACGCCACCAGTCAAAACTTTTCCCGAAGATGGAATAACATTATTGTATGCCCTTGCCAACCTTGTTATTGAATCCAAAAGAATAATGACATCTTTTTTATATTCAACTAGCCTTTTTGCTTTCTCAATGACTATTTCAGCAAGTTGAACGTGCCTAAATGCAGGTTCATCAAATGTAGAGCTAACAACTTCGCCCTTAACCGACCTAGCCATATCAGTAACCTCTTCAGGTCTTTCATCAATCAAAAGAACCATTAGATATGCATCTGGATGCGCTTTAGTTATCGCATGCGCTATATTCTGCATCAAAACAGTCTTACCAGTTCTAGGAGGAGCAACTATTAATGCCCTCTGCCCCTTGCCCATAGGCGTAATCATATCAATAATTCTTGAACTATCGTCGTTCTTATAAAGGAAAGCCTCTTCATTTTCCAATTGAAGCTTTTCATCAGGATACAGAGGCGTTAAATCATCAAATCTCAATCTTGTTCTTAGATGTGATGGATCCATAAAATTAACTTCTATAATTCTAACCAAAGAAAAATATTTTTCACCTTTTTTAGGAGCCTTAACTTCTCCCCTTATCAAATCACCGGTTCTTAATCCAAATTTCTTAATTTGATTTGGTGAAACATATATATCATCAGGTCCAGCAACATAGTTGCTATATTGAGATCTTAAAAAACCAAAACCATCCGGCAGGACTTCAAGAACGCCCTCGCCTATTATAACATTAGCTGGATTTATATTTGAGAAATTTTTTAAAATTCCATAAACCATATCCTGTTTATTTAATTCAGCAAGATTCTGTACATTGTATCTCTCAGCCACCACTACCAATTCTTCAGGTTTCATATGTTTTAAGTCATTAAATTCAATCGTTTCTGGTGGAGGCAAAGGTTCGCTATTATCTGCTAAAGGCAAAGCATCATCGCCATTAGTCTTATTATTCTGTTCATTTATATTATTGGTTGAATTGTTTCCTTCAGCAGCTTGCTCAACAATATTATTGTTTTTTTCCTCTTCTATATTCTTTGAATCTGTTTTAATATCTATTGCAGCTATAGCTTCAATATTTTTCCTCTTCTTTGGAACAAATGCTTTTTTAGTATCTTTCTTTTCTCCCGTTGGAGTATCTACATTTTCATTATTTATATTATCAGCCTCCTTAACTTCAGGAATATTTGATTTTGACGATTTAGAATTTATACTATCTACAATTTCTTTTTGGTCAATATTTGTTTTTAGAACTATTTTTTTTCTTGCTTTTACAGTTTTTGTTTTTGTTTCCTTGTCGTTATCAATTAACAACTCAGAATTCTTTATATCATCACTATTATCCATACTAATTATTTCAATTATTTATATTTTTGATTATTTAAAAAGACTCAGGATTTTTTATCCAATAAATCAAATCTGATTATTGGAATATTTTTATAAAAGTCAAGGATTTTCTAAATTTTAATTAATTTTCTATTATTTTTAAAATATTATAGAAAAAATAAAAATATTTTAATTATATTAATAAATAGCAAAATATATTGCATTTTTATTAAAATATAATGCAATTATATATGGAAAAATAGTTTAATTTTTATATATTAGATGCCACGTTCAATGGAGATTGATCTAGAGAATTCTTGGCAACAAAAAAGAAAATATATGCAAAAAATTTGAAAAATATCCAAAATTAAAAGATATTGCAGAAAAGGCGCCAGCAGCTTTGTATGGCAAAGCATAACAAAATTATTTGATTTATAAAAATATTGTTGAAAATAAAATAAATAAATTTAAAATGTTTTTATGATTGTTAACAATAATAACAGATTTGGCTAGTAAAAACGAATTAAGAATAAATAGAGAAATAAAAGTCCCAGAGGCTAGAGTTATAGATCAAAATGGAGAAATGATTGGTGTAATACCAATAAGCGAGGCTTTAAAACTTGCTTTTGAAGCCGGACTTGATTTAATTGAAGTATCACCAAATGCAGACCCTGTTGTCTGTAAAATTGGCAGCTATAGCAAGATGAAATACGAAGAACAAAAGAAGGCAAACCTAAGCAAAAAAAAGCAAAGGGTAATTGATACAAAAGAAATAAAGATGTCATTAAATATAGGCGATGGCGACTTTAATACTAAAATCAAACAGGCAATAAAATTTTTAGAAAAAGGCGATAAGGTTAAGTTTAACTTCATGTTCAAAGGAAGAGAAATAACCTATTCAGACTCAGCACAAGCCATAGTTGATAAAATAATAGAAGCTACAAGTGAAATATCAAAAATTGATGAAAAGCCTAAGATGGAAGGCAAAAAGCTATTCTTCACATTAGCTCCGTTAAAATAACAAAATAAAAAAGGTTTAAAATATTAAAACCTTTTTTATTATTTAATGCACAACATTGAATTTATTTTTTTACAATTTCTAAAGCAAATAATAAATTAAGTAATTTTTTCTATATTTATTTGTAATAGCAATAATATAGAACATTAGAAGGACTATAAATATTTCCCACAAAAAGCCAACTATCTTGCTTTAAATATTAATAACGCTAAAGCTATATTATATTTTCATTAGCATATAAAAGCTCATATCTATTAAAAATAGTCCTAAGAACCTATAATATTAGTATTTTAAAAATGGCTCATCATCATAGTCTATTATTTCAAATCTTCCATTCGTAATTTTAATGATAGCAAGTCTTCTCTCAAGCAATCCATCACTTAAAAATCTAAATTTACCATTTATACCATCAAAACCTTGATAATTTTCAAGTGCATATTTGATATTTTCCTTATCTTGAGCCTTAGCATATGATTCTATAACTGCAATAACAGCATCATAGGCTAATGAAGCTACCCTTAAAGGATGAACTTGGTAGGCATCAAAATACATATTATCAAACTCTATATAATTATTAGGATTTGGAGCAACAAATAGTGAATTATCAAAGTCCAAATTGTTATATAGGGTATTGTTTAACCATTTGCTAGTTCCAACCATAAGCGGCTTGTGTTGTCCAGTATATCTTGATACGTATTCAGCAATTTTCAAAAGCTCTTCTCCACTATCTGGAAGCAGAAGAGCGTCAGCATATATTTTATCCTGTTCTGTATATGTAAATTCAACCTCAACATTTAGCCCCTCAGCCTTAGCTAAAGCCTTGTCTTCTTCATATCTCTTATAGACCTCATCCCTAAAAGTATTTGAGCTTAATAGGTTATTAACTTTTTTTTCTAAATTTTTATCATTTTTAGTATAGAATTCTGATTTTACAATCTTTGCATCCTTTCTAAAAATAACCTCTTTAAACATTTTTGAAGCTATATTTCCATAGGCATCATTAGGAAACATAGCAGAGAAGCCATAGAAATTCTTATAATCAATTAGATAGCTTATCATTCTGTATATTTCCTGCTTAGGCGTTAATCCCATCAAATAAACATTTGGTTGTTTTGAATCTAAAAGAGATTGGTTATCAGAAAAAGATATAACAATTAGATTATTCATATCAGCTATATTCATTATAGCCTTTGTTGACTGCGTAAAATATGGGCCAAGAATAATATCTACACCATCCCTAACCGCTTCATTTATAGCATCAACAGCTCCAAAAGCAGTGCCCTTTGTATCATATGGCATCAGTACTATGTTATTAAGCCTATGGTTAAACATGGACAATTCAGCCGCTTTTAACATTGTGCTTCCAATTTTTTCAGCTCTTCCACTCAAAGGAAGCAATATGCCAACTAAAAGTTTATCATCCTTCTGGTTATTCAATAGTTCAGCGGTATCAATACTATCATAAGGGTCCTTTTGAACTACCTGCTGTTGCGGTACCTTAGTAGTTTCACATCCAACAACGAAAAGTAATATAAATAAAGTAAAAATTTTTTTTATCATATTTTTTAATACTAAAAACTTGTTATCTTAAAAATATATTATTATCTAATAATAAGCAAGAGTTTTTATAAAATCAAAAAAAATATTTTAAAAAGAAAATTAGCGTTAATTGTATAAAAATAATATGTATAAAAAATATACATATTAGGACCTCCTGCATAAATCGCTTTGTGAAAAAATTTATGCAGGAGGTCTATTATTTTAAACTTTAGAAGAAAAATTTCGCATTAACTCCGCCAATCCAACCATGTCTTCCACCATCCCTTCTATTCAATTCAACATTTAGTGAGAATATATCTTTTATTTTCTTGTCCAAAGAAATACCATACTCAATAAATGGATCGTCAGTTAATTCTGGCAGAAGAATATTACTAGTTTTAACGTCCAAATCATTTACAAGCTCAACAACATATTTAGCCTTTATTGAGAGCGACAGATCCTTTTTAAATATCTTTGAAAGTTTTAAACTAGGTGCTACCTGGAATGAATTCAAGTTTTCTTGGTTTATTCTAACTCCAGATCTAGAGTTATAACTGTCCGCATTAACAAAGACATACGATAAGTATACCGAAGGTTCTAATGAATATCCGCTGTTTCCTATATTATAGTTGTATCCAAATTTAGTACCTAAAGCAATCCAATAGTTGTCGTAGTCATCTTTACCGTATTTATTCTTAGCATCATTGCTTAAGAAACCAATATTAGCTGTCAAAACCATAAAGATATTGTTACGTTCTATAAAACCGCTAGCTCCAACATACCCGCCATCATTTTCTATCTTATTATCGTTATATTTTTGATTGCCTCTTAAATAGCCAAGGTATACATTTCCATATGCTTTAACTCCATTTCCAAACTCTTTAGTTTTAGTATTTACACCTAACAATATTGTGAAAAAATCATTCTTAACTGAAGAAAAATCGTCATACTTAGCAGTATCCTTTAAGCCCATTGCATTAATCCAAACATTAGGTCTACGTTGATTCTTTGCAGTAATGCTTAAATCCTGTCTTATAGCAAGAACACCATAAACATCTTCTCCACTTGCCAATCTTAAAGCATCTTCCCTTGAGTCAACCCTAACAAGATTAAATATTCTTTTATTAATAACTTTACTGGTATTTTTATCCTTTATAGCAATAACTTTACTTCTATATTTAATTCTATCAGATAAAATCAGCTTTTTAAAATCAACATCAAACATAAAATTATCTTTATTTAGAATATTTTGAGTTATATAATGTTGAACGTTTGCTATTTGTCTCATGGAAATAGTTTGATTATACAAATATGGACTGAATCCAGAAACATAATCACCGCGTCTAACAAAATCAACAGTATATTTAGTATCGTCAAGTTCTACATCATATGTATAAATCGCACTGTCAGCCGTAGTAGGAAATCCACTAGCATATGCGGAAGCCAAAGCATCACTAGCAGTAGCTCCACTAAATATATCATCCAAATTTATTGTAACTCTATCAAGCATTGTGTCGGCCAAAACATTAAATCCAGAAATTGTAAATTTATTGCCAGCAAGTGAAGTGTTAGCTGAAATAGAGTCAACTGTTAAATTATCAAGGTTAACATCCAACAATAGAGATACGCCACCATGATTAATACTAAAATCGCCTAAATTAACATTTCTAATAACACCATTAAGTAATGAAAAATTAACATCTCCTTCCACATTTAATGGTGCATTTTCAAAATAATCTCCAGCATAGTTTCCAAATTGCAAAGTACCATCATGTACATTGACAGTATTATTTTTTATAGCACTATTAAGAACTATAGTACCAGTTGTATCATAGTCATTGATATTAATAATATTACTTGCCCCATCGCCATCTATACCACCATAAAACGTAATACTCTTCCCAGCTTCTGCACGTAATTCCAATCTAGATCCGCCCTTATTATATATATCATTAGGAGTACCATTCATAGTATTTCCAGAAAAAACAACATCTTTATTTTTAGCTACAATAGTTAATGTACCGCCAACTCCATCATCGTTCTTCTGGGTATTTGAAATAGCACCGCCAATAGCTTCATTTTTAACGCTTGTAACTCTGTTATTATAAAACGAAGAATCTTCAACTGTAACTGTTCCACCGTAGTTTGCAATAGCACCTCCACGAGCCATATATCCATCAGCCGAAACGCTATTATTGCTAAATGTAGAATTATCAACATTTACATTTGAAGTAGTAAAAATAGCACCACCGGCCGCTATATAGCCGTCTTCAAAATCAGGATTAACATCTATTTTACTAACACCTATATGTTTTATGCTATTATCATTAAAGCTTGTATTGGAAATACTAAGACTATACGCGCTATCAATAAAAGAAGCAATCGCACCGCCAACACCAGCGGAAGCATCCGCTTGAAGACTATTGCCACTAAAATTTGAATTTAGTATTTTTATATCCTTTCCTATCTTTGTATCTATAAACATAACACCGCCAGCAGCAGCTGAACCGCTAATAGTAAGATTATTTTTATTAAAAGAATAACCATCAAAAACATTTAGAGTTTTATATAATAAGTTGTTTTCATTTTCCAGAATATAAAAATTACCAGTAGAATCATCAACTAAAGAAGCAATGCCTATATATACATGCGTTTTAAATGTTTCAAAAACTCCATCTTTTGAATTATATACAAGACCAGAAGCTGAATTATTATCAAAGTTATTGTTATCAACATTAGTTGTTGCAAAAGCTGAAACGGAAAATAAAAAAAATAATAATAAACTACTTATATTCTTCATAATAATTTTTCAAAAATATTTATTAATAAAGCGCCCCCAACAAAATGCGAATAATAACTTCTTGATATTAAATCATTGATTATTATTCGCAAGGTTTTTTTTAATAAAAATTACAAATTACATTAGTCTACATGAAGCACTGCCACTACCGCTACTCCTACCAGTTCGACCACCCAAAGTGCCCATTGAACACCCTTCGGATGAACATCTTCTGCGTCCTTCAGAAGATTCTCTAACTGAACCTGCTGTAGCACTAAGAGTTTTTCTAGGTGATCCTCCTGCAATTTCTTCCATTTCTATGATTGAAACATCTGATGAGTCTTCACCAACATTTGAAGCATATTCACTAGTAAAAACAGTTGGAAGATATGAATATGAAAATGCAGAAGATTGTGAATCTGTAACGTCTAATGATTTATCAAGGTCTCCAGTAACTACACCAATTCTTGCTCTTAGAGCATCTAAATCATTTTCACTTTTACTTCTTGGAATCACTTGATTTGCTAACCTTAGTCTAACATGTGGCGCACTGTGTATATCGTTATAATCATCATCACCAAATGAAGAACCACCATCTGAACTACGACCGTCATCTGAGTTATGACCGCTATCAGAACTGTCATGTGAACTACGTGAAGAAACAGATGATTCGCTTTCTTTCTCTTTTCCTTTAATAACTCTCATTAATTCTGCAACTGCTTTTTCATAGTCTATATCACTATCTTTTGAAGATCGGGCTACGTGTAATAATATTTCCATTGCTTGATTTAGATAAACTTTAAATTTTTCTTCTTGTTCCTTAGTCATAGTTCGCGTCTCTGGATCGTAAAGTCCCATCTCTACAGCAAATCGTTCAACAGCAATATCCATATACTTTTTAGTATCTCTGTCTATTTTCTCTCTGTTAAAGTGCACATGTTTTTCACCAAAGAAATCCTGTAATGCTTTAGTTATAGGTCCTACTTTTCCAGCACCAACACGTTTCCTTATAATTATATTAAGAACTATATTAACAACTAACAGAACGCTTACAGTACTTCCAGCGACAACACCACCAATTGCCCATTTAGTTCTGCTATCCATTCCACCAATTTTTGAACTAACGCGTTCTATTCCTTCAGGAGAAGTTGAAGCCTTCTTTACAGTACCTTCTCGACTCTCTTTCAATAAAGCGAATGCACTTTTAGTTTTACCTGATTCAGTCAAAGGAACTTCATCTACAACTGTAACATTTTCACCAACTATAGCACTCGCAACGCTGTTAAGAGCATTGCCAAATGTACTAAGTCTTTCAGCTACTTTTTCTGAAGTACCAGCATTTTCAAGAGCTTCAATCTTGCTATTAAGAACTGCAAAAAGTCTTCTAAGTTCTTGATTTTCTTGCATTAAATTTTCCACCTTCTCCAATAAATCAGCTTGATTAGTATCAATTTTTTCATCAACTTTAGCGATTTTAGTATCAATTTTTTCATCAACTTTAGCGATTTTATCTTCCAATGCTTTCTTTGCTTCAGCTATTCTTGTATCTACAGCTGTATCTAGTTCGGTAATTTTTCCTTCTAATTCAGTTTTAGCCAAGTCAAGCTTTTCTTCAACAGAAGCAATTGCTTCTGACAACTCATTATCCTTAACTTGTAAAGCAGCAATAGCATTCTCATTAGCAGCTACTCTTGTTTCAAGATCAGATATATCGCCCTCTAATGAAGCTTTTGCTGTGTCAAACTCTTTTTCAAGTGCAGCAAGACTTTCTTGTGTTTGTGAAGCTGTATTTGATAAAGCATCAATTTCAGCCTTTAATTCAGTATCTTTGGCTTTCAAGGCTTCAATTGTCTCTTTGATCTCTGTACTATCTGATTGAAGATCGGTAATTAAATCTTCTAATTCAGTGTCTTTTGCTTCCAACGCCGTGTTTTTCTCTTCTAAACTTTCAATTAATGTTTCCAATTCTCCATTCTTTGTTGCTAGAGACTCAATAGCAGTTTGTAAAGCACCATCTTTTGAAACTAGCTCTGCAATTTTTTCAGTCAATTCAGTGTCCTTAAGCTTTAAGCCGTCTATATCGGTACCATGTACAGCAATAGAAGCCTCAGCGGTTGCAAGTCTTGTTTTAATTCCAGAAACATCAGCAGTTAAAGTATCAATCTTTGAAACCTGTTCGCTTACAGTTTCAAGCTTGCTTGTTAAATCATCTATATTAGCGTCAATATCTTCAAATTTTTGTTCATTTGCATCCTGCCAACATTGTCCAATAGATGATGCTAAAAAATGCTCTCCTGGAACGTCACATTGATTTTGAGCAAGATTTCTTGCTGTACCAGCTGCTTGAAGTGAAGCTGGTTTGACAGTATCAACAGCATTCCCAGGATTATCAGAATTCCCAGGATTTCCAGAATTTCCTCTAGAGCCTACAGCAGATTTGACACCCATAACTGTGCCGCCGACAGCAAGTATTGTCAAACCTATTACGCCTAAAACCTTACCTGCAGTTTTAACGTATCCCCAAGCGGTTTTCAATCTACTGGTACGTTCTTGCAATTCTTTTGCAACAAGTAGTGTATCGCTCAACTCGCCACTTTCTACTGAAGTTACATTGCCATCATTTAATCCGCTTTCTAAATCTCTATCTAGTTTATCCATATTCTTTTTCCAAAGTTATTAATAATGAGAATTTCCGCCATCTCCGCATTGCTACGAATATACAGCTTACTTTTCTTTTATTCCAATCAATTTATTATTATACTGCATTTTTTAACATTAGTCAATAAATTTTTTTAAAAAAAATTATAGCTCCGAATATTTTATATTATAAGTATAACATAGAATTATTATTTTCAAGGTTTTATTAACATTTTATATTTATTATTGATACTATATAATTTAATGTATTATTTTTATAATATATACCTATAATATGTATATTTAAAATAAATAATTTCTAAAAATATTTAAAAAACAATAATAATTATCATTTATATAAATACTACGCAAATAAAATAGTTTATTATATGTAATTACAAGCTAATAAAATTAAAATTTTATATAGCTGCTATTAAAAAATAAAATTATTTAAATTATTTTATAAGTGCATCATGCAAAACTGATAGTGCCTGGTCTCTATTACTTATATCAACTATTACACCTATATTGTTTTTTGACCTGCCCATGCTAACCATCAGAGGTTCTATATTGGCCTTCTTTAACGAAGTAAAAGCCTTTTCAAGAATATCATTATTAGCTATATTTTCACCTATTATAGAAATTTTAACGACATTGTCAGTTATATTAAAATTAGCTATAGAATTAAATAATTTCAAAGCGCTATTATTTAAAAACTTAGTTTTTATGGTAAAACTTACAGAGGTTTCCGATGTTGTTGCCATATCAAGCGGAATGTTGTTTTCACTGGCTATAAGACCAATTTCAGCTATAAAACCAGTTCCGCCAAACATATCCTGATTTTCTAGATGCAATATTGAATAGCCATTGTCAGATACAATACCTTTTACACCATCGCCATGGTGTTTAGAATTAACCAGGGTTCCCTTAAAGTTTTTATTAAACAAATTTCTTATTATTATATCAATATTATAATAGGAAGCGGAAATTGTTTTTGGATGGAGAACCTTTGCACCAGCTCTTGCCATTTCAGAGGCTACATCTTTATTCATCTCTTCCCATGATTTCGCATTTTTAATCAATCTAGGGTCGGCTGACATTACACCGTTAGCGTCCGTCCATATTTCAACAGCGCTAGCCTCAAGTGAAATACCTGCTATTGAACCACTAAAATCACTACCGCCCCTGCCTAAAAGCATAATTTCGTTATTGTGTCCGCCGCCAAAAAAACCCGTCATGACAAAAACTACACCGCTATCAATATCTTTTAGAACCTTTTTGAAAGCTCTTTTTGTTTTTGCAAAGTCCACACTGGCAGACAAATAATCACCAGTAGTTTTTACCAAATACTTTGAATGAATCTTTTTGCCATTTATGCCATTTTCAATGAGACAAACCTCCATCAAATCACTGGATAGATCTTCCCCATATGAAAGAACATTTGCCTGCATTTTTTCGCTATAGTCACTAGTCAAAAGAATTCCATTAAATATGCCAGATAGCGAAGCAAACTTATTGTTTAATATGCTAGTATATTTCTCAAGAAGTTCCTTATTTTTAGTCAAGTCTTTTAAAATAGCAAAATGTCTCTCTATAATTGATTGAAAAACCTTGTTCATTTCCTGTTTTTTCTTGTGCTTAGCTAAATCCAAAAGTTGAAGAAGCGTATCCGTCATCTTAGAAATTGCCGAAACCACCATAAATGGTCTTTTATTCTCTTTAATTCTTTCCTTAACAACATCAACACAACTAATCATGGTATCAGCACTACCCATAGAAGTGCCACCGAACTTCAACACAGCTATATCACAATTTTTCATATTTCTCCCAATTAATAGAAAATTCACTATAGTAGAGTATTATAATTATTTTCTTTAAAATCAACAATTTATTTGAGATTATACTAGTATAGCCTTTGATTATTATTTTTAAAATTAGCTTTAGTTTCTATTAAAAATCTCATCGATAAAATCAAATTTTTATATTGATTTTTAGAATATTATTATCATACTCATTAAAAATAATTAATGTTTTTGGAATGAATAAAAATATATTGTGGAATGCCAATAGATTAAAAAGTGCGATAGGAAGTGATTTAATCTATATTGATAATACATATGACTATAAAATTGACAGTGTAGTTTTTGACAACAGAAAAGTATCAGAATATTCACTATTTATAGCAAAAAAAGGCGAAAATACAGACGGCCATAACTTTATTGAGGCCACATTGAAAAACAATAAAAACGTTGTTGTCTTGGCTAACGATGGATTTAATGATAAATTTAAAAACAATCCGCGTGTTATATTGGTAAAGAATACCGTTGAAGCTATGGAAAAAATGGCAAAGTATGCAAGAGATATGGTAAAAGGAACGGTAATCGGCATAACTGGAAGCGTTGGAAAAACTACAACAAAAGAATTGTTCTATTCATGTCTTTCAAATTTTGGAAAGGCATATTGCAATACAATGAGCTTCAATAATTACTTTGGAGTAATGACTACCCTCTGCAATCTTCCCCAGGACACAGATTACGCTATAATAGAAATGGGCATGAACTCAAAGGGAGAAATGGAGAAACTAAGCGAAATAGTCCAGCCTGATATAACGGCAATTTTAAATATAAC
>CALXSC010000045.1 GCA_944391025.1 uncultured Rickettsiales bacterium | reverse complement strand
TGAGGAATTATATAATAGACTGTATCGGTGGGCTAGTGAATTTGATAAAGAGCTAGCTGGCAAAATGGAAAAGGAAAAATCAAAATTTACAGCTATTTTTGAAATTGAAAGAAAAGACTGTGACAGGGTTAGGAAAGATTATGGTGCTCTATCTACTATATATAATGAAATAACCTATTTTTTTGACTTTGAGTATAGCCTTGATAAATTAAAGCAGGATATGCCAAATTTATCTATTGATGACGCTAAAAAGATAGTTAATGAATATATTGAAAATTACAATGAAAATTTATCAAAGGATGAGTGGTTTAGTAATTTGAAGTCTATGGCCTCAAAATATGGCTATGCCTTAAATAATAAGGAATTTAATCCTAAGATTCATAGGGGTAATGTTTCGGATTTTGTGGCTATTTTTAGATATTTGATTACTGGTAGAAAAAATTCACCAGACCTATATTCTATTATGAAAGTTATGGGGAGGGAAGAAGTTTTAAAGCGATTGGCGGTTGTTAATATATATAGTTAATTTACTTTAAACTTATACTTATTAAATTGCTTATTAAGCCTTAAAACGTATTACTTGGAGTATTTTTTCTAACTTTTACTTTGGTGTATTATAAAATAAAGCCTAGCAATATAAGCATATTGTGTCGCTTTTATTTTATAATATCATTTGTAAAAGCGAAAAACAGCTCCAAGTTAAAAGTGAATTAACTATACTTAAAATATGGCAGGTTTTATTCCTGCCATATTTAATTAATGTGTTTTTAGATTAGATTTGGATTTTGTTGCCTGAGCTTTCCTTTCCTTTCTTTTACCATGGTTCTCATATCTGTTGTCTTCCTTTTAAATCTACTGGCGCTTGAAATTATTTCCAAATCAATTTTATCATGTTGAAATAATGGGCTGGAGTTAATAAGATCTAGTGGAGTCTTTCCTTCAAGATTTTTTATGTTCATGTCCACGCCTTTTTCTTCTAGCAATTTTATTAATTTTGGATTATTTGAAAAGACTGCAAAATGTGCCACAGAGTTTCCTTTGCAGTCAACTGCAGTTAAATCTGACCCAGCGTCTATAAGAGCACTAACTAGTCTTACCGAACCGCTCATTGCTGCATGCTATATCATTCTCATTCCCCATGAATTTCTTTGATTTATGTTCATGCCGCCTTAAACCATTTCTATTATTTTTTGTTCTTCTAATTCTCTGGCTATATCTAATATTTCTTGCATTTTTTGTATTTGTTGCATTTGAGTTTACAGGTTTTTAACTGATAATATTATATTACATATAATAACTTTAGTCAAGATAATATTAATATATTTTTCTTATAGAATAGACTTAAAATATTTTAATAGTAATTCTAGTATGGATACTATTGGCTAACTATAGATATTTTTATTTATATCAAAGTTTTTAAATGTTCTGATAATTCCTTTGCGTCTTTTATTATAATATCGGCGCCGCTATCAATTAATACCTTGCTATTATCCATTACAGCACCCCCAAGATATCCAATTACCTCAATATTTATTTTATCTTTACATATATTTTTAAATTGTTTTCCAGCCTTGCAACCAGTTGCTGAATCTTCAACTATTATAATTTTGTCATTGGGCGTGGGTTTTAGTTTGTATTTTTCTGTTATGTCATGGAAGGCGTATATAAAGACATCTGGTTCAGGTTTAAATCTACAACCATTTATTGAACCGCATAGATATACATTTTTGTCAACATTGAAATTTTTATCTAAAATTTCATTTTCAACGTTTGTATATTTTATTGTAAAGTCATGGATATATGATGATGATGTGATGCACATTATTACATTATCATTTTTTGACAGACTGTCTATTACGCGGTCTATACCTTTTGTAATTTGAATTTGACCTTTTTCAAGATTGTCAAAATATAATGTATAATATTTTTTTATCTCCATCGGATCTATATTTAAATTCGGTTTTATATATCCATTTTTCTCTAGTTTTTCTAAAAATTCTTCTGGATGTTTTCCGGCTATATTTTTGAAAAAATATTCATTATCTAATTTTTTTAGTGAATAGCCATTTATTTCAAAAAAAGATTCTAAAGATTGCTTATAGGTTACTTCAGTGTTTACAAGTGTTCCATCGTAGTCCCAAAAAATTATTATCATTATTTTTTTAGCTTTTAACAGTATTAAAAATACTATAATTAATAAAATAATAATTCAATTATTAAATTTACATTTTAATGATATAATTAAAACGTAAAAGAATATGTAAAAATAGCTTGTGTTTTTCAAATATTTTATATAAATTTGCAGTAGAAAAAATCAAATTTTGCAATGATACATAAAAAAATATTCGTTTTTGATATAGAAACTATTCCAGATGTTGAGGTTATGGAGTGTTTAACCGGAAGTAAAACTAAAGATATTTCTCAGTTAAGAAAAGAGCTTGAGGACTACCATATAGAGGTATCAGGAAATCCTTTTCCAAGGCAGCCGTTCCATAAAGTCGCCGCTATAAGTTTTCTAGAGGCCGATATTGAAACCTGTAAAGATGGAACGGAAAACTATATCCTTACGGATTTAAGAACAGGAGGTACAGAGCAATCTAGTGAAGAGGAAATAATAAAGGGATTTTTTAATCACCTGTCAAAAAATCCGCCAAGGTTTGTTAGCTATAACGGAAGAACATTTGACCTTCCGGTATTAAAGTATAGGGCTATGAAGTATGGCGTATCCGCACCTTGGTTCTATAAAAGCGGTGACAAATGGAATAACTATACCCAGAGATATTCACTTGATTGGCATTGTGATCTGTTGGAAGCATTTTCAGATTTTGGAGCCTCTGCAAGATGTAAGATGAACGAAATTTGTTCTATAATGGGTATTCCCGGCAAAATTGGTACTGATGGCTCTCAGGTTACAGATCTATATGATGCTGGAAAAATAAAAGAGATAAGGGATTATTGCGAGACCGATGTTATAAATACATACCTGCTATATTTAAATTTTCAACTGCATTCTGGAAATTTAAATAAGGAAAATTTTATTAAATGCAATATTGAACTAAAGAATTATTTGGGAAGCTTTAAAGATGATATCAATAAAAAACATTTTAATGAATTTTTGACTGAATGGAAAAAATTTGATACAAGGCAAATATTCTGATTAAAGAGAGGAAAAACATGTCCGACAAAAAAGAACTTAGAGATTTTATGAAAAAGAAAAATATGGAAGCAAGGGGTGAAATTGACCTTGAAACAGAAGAGGAAGAAAAAAAGTTGAAAGAACCGCCAAGGAGTGTGAATCAAGAAGCCGGTGAAAATGATACCAGGTCAGCAAAGGCGCTTGCTATAGTCAGGATGATTTTAAACTTTATGTTTATAATTTCATTAGCGCTAGTTATTATAGGTTTGGTTGCCTATGTTTTATCGAAATTCCTACCCTCTATGCTATATTTTATAAAAAAATTTATTATATTATTAATGAGTGCGCATTAATTTTATAATTATTGATATTTATTTAGATAAAACAAAAATATTAGAGATTTTTAATAACAATTATTTTAATTAACTTTAAATAAAATAATATTGATTTTTTATATATTTGTTAATATTATTAATATATGTAAAAGTTATTTGTTGATGAAAAATATAAAATATTTTGTTTTTTTTGTGATTATAACAGGCTGTTTGCAGAGTGGTGTAGAACGGGTTCGTATTGTTGACAGAAATGGTAATCCGGCGAGAATAAATAAAATAGTTCCAAAGTTTAACGAGGAACAGTTACTTAAGCAAAGGGAAGCTTTTAATAGTAATCAGGAGACTAACTTTGAGATAAATAAGTTTAGACAGGATTACAATACTACTACAGCCCAACCAATTAATAGGAATTTGCCTCCTGCTGCCGCTACTTCTGATCAAAATATAATAGTTCCCATAAATAACAGATACCCTAATGATATATTTGCTGATAGAATAACTAATTATAATTATATTCAGGATAACATAACTACAGTCCAGGGCACTAGAAAAGCTGATGATCCTAAGACTGTTACTAGACGGGAAATAATAGAAGATACGAATAATAAAATTATAGAGGGTGATATAGTAGATACGAGAACTGGCGAAAAGATTGAGCAAAAAATAATCAGTACTTCAAGAACCGTAAAACAACAGCCCTCAACAAAGGTGCAGCCAAAAACTGCAAATAATAAAAGTACTGCTAAGGCTACTGCTGCAAAAAATGCCTCTTCCCAAAGACAATACTATATACAAATAGGGGTATATAGCAAAAAGAAGAATGCTGATATTGCCTATAATAAATATTCAAAAATAAGCAGCGGCAGTATAGAGGAATATAATGTGAAGAACAAAAAGAAATATAAGGTTTTGCTTGGTCCATACAATAATAAAAAGGTAGCTGAACAGAATTTAGAGAAAGTAATAAAAACAGGACATTATGATGTTTACATTACAGAGAAAAAATAGTTTATTTTTATTGCTTGTCCTGCTTATAACATCATGCCAGGCTTTTATTCCCACTGAACCCGTTGCTACTGTTAATGATAGGTTCAAAGCTAATTATGGAAGTGCTGTAAGCAAAGCCAAGAAAAGGCACTATGACAGTATAAAAAAATCAGGATATGACGGCAATGTTAGCTTTGAAAAAACGGCCTATGGAAGATTGAGGCAAAGCGAGCTAGATTTTCTTGAAATAAATGCCAGAAATAATCCATATGTTGAGGTTGAAAGGGCAGGTGATAAGAATTTGGAATATCTATCCTATAATGCAGGAGCCTATACTGAAACTGAGGATAATATTTTTGACAATATAGAAATTCCGAAAAACGATTTTAAATACTATGATCTTGGTAGAAAAGAATATAATGAGATTAATAATATAGAGTTGCAGGAAACCTATGATTATATGGACGTTATAAACAAGGAAAGGCTAAAACAAATTGAGATTGCAAGACTAAAGGAGGAGGCTCTACAGAGGCAGAGAGACAAGGACAGTGGAATACTTGATAAAACTAAAAAAGGTCTGAAAAATTTGACAGATAGAATAAAGAATTTGCTCAATTAAAAATAAAAATATTGTAAAATAATTATTAAAAAAATGGTTTGGCATAAGCAATTATAATTCACAGTTGCCCTATTAATTTTTTTATTTGTTTTGTTGTAATTTAAAAAAAATGTTTTATGATTAAATTGTGGGGCGGTTTTATTATTAAATTATTAATAAATAAATGGTAATTTATATGGCATGCGGATGTGGATGCGGAACTAAAAAAGACGCAGGAACTAAAAAGAAATAATTAATTATTATTTTCTGAAAAGTATAGTAGTATGATTAATTTATCATACTACTTTTTTATCTGCTGCTACGTATTGTATAAGACTATTATTGCGACCGTAAAATAATTGCGAAACATATTTCTTGACAATTAAAAATTGTATGGCGGCATTATATTCGCCTATATGGCAATTTAGAGTGTTACAGCCTCAATGCTATAAATAATACATGGAATATTGTTTATGGGCTTTCGCTTTCGCGGGAGTCTATGAGATATAAGCCTTTGTAATTTCTTGCAAAGGGAAACTTTTAGGAGTCTCGTTGGACTTGTGAACTCCCGCACTTTTAGTTTTTAAGTAATTGTGCGATTTTTATTATTTAATATAAAAAATATATGATGGAGTTTATATGGAACAACTAAAGGAAATAAATAATCTTCTTAATGAAAAAAGAAAGAAAAAAAATGATGGCCTGGATTTTATGGAAAATTTGATAAAATTAGAAAAGAATATTTTAAAAAATTATCTTTATGATAAGGTGAATAATAAAAGAGACTTAGAATATTTTATAAAGCTCTCAAAATAATATTCAGCAAAGAATAAATAGGTCAAAATATTCGCAGAAAAGCAAAATTAAAAAAATAGATAAAATTTTTTAGCTATCTATATTTATATTTTAAGGAAGCGGAGCTGTTTCCTTAAAATTTAATTATTCTTTAGACAAAATTTTGCTATTAGCCGCAGTGTTTCTATAGCATCCTCGTTTTTGCCCTTAAGCCTATCTAATATTTCTAAACAGTTGTTTACTAGCTGTACTATTTTGTCTTTTGTTTTTTGTATGTCGCCGCTTTGAATTTCGTTATCCTCAAGGTCATCCATTAGTTGAAAGGCTTTTCCAAAGTTTAGTGAATAGTTTATTAGGTCTTCGGTATCTTTTTTGCCTGCCTTTCCTAGAATGCATCCGATTTCTATACATGATTTAAAAAGGTATCCGGTTTTATATGTATTTATGGTTTCTGCCTCTAGAGCTGATTTTGGCTTTTTTGATTTTTCAAATTCTATATCTAGAGATTGTCCAAGGCACATGCCTTTGTAGCCTATTGCCTTTGAAATTGCCAGTATTATTTTGCATTTTTTTTCATAGGTTAGGCTGTTTGTTTTTGTAATTATGATTTCTGAGGCGAGCGGTATTAGGCTGTCTCCAGCAAGGATTGCGTCATATTCGGTGAACTTTTTGTGGCATGTTGGTTCACCTCTTCTGTAGTCATCATTATCCATTGCCGGCAGGTCGTCGTGGATTAATGAAAATACGTGTATCATTTCAATTGCCGATGCAACTGTGGCTAGATCTTCAGCATTTATTTTTGTGAATATTTTTGCTGTTTCCATTATTAATAGTGGTCTTAGCCTTTTTCCTGTGCCTAATAGGCTGTATTTGATAGCCTTTGTTAGTGTTTCTTTGTCATCAGGAATTAATTCATTTAGTCTTTTTGAGATTAATTCCTGAGTTTTTTTAATTATTTCCTTTAGAGCCTCTTGCGCCATTGGTTTACCATTTATTGTTATGTACTTTTGACCTATCAAAATAGTCTCTTTTTTCAAAAGGCAAGTCTGAATGACCAAAAACTATTAAGGAGTGTGGAATAATATTATCTGGCAATTTGAAGAATTCTTTATATTTTTTTTCCATATTTTCGTCTATACCAGTCCATACGCTTCCTATATTTAAGGCACATGCTGCTAACAGCATGTTTTGAATGCAGGCAGAACAGTCAATTTTCCAATAGTCCATAAATGAAGCATCGGCATCACCGCAGACTAATATTGAAAATGGTGATTGGGTTGCCATCTGTGCATATTGTGATATTTTTGTGATTTCTTTTTTAGTGTTTTCGTCTGTTATTACTATGAATCTCCATGGTTGTTTATTCATTGCGCTAGGCGAAGTCATTTCTGCTGATAAAATCGTGTGTATCTCTTCTTCTGATATTGGCAGGTTGTTAAATTTTCTTATG
>CALXSC010000044.1 GCA_944391025.1 uncultured Rickettsiales bacterium | reverse complement strand
TAATACTATCAGTAAAGTTTGAGGAACTGTTTTAATAAAAGATTCAGACTTATTAAATTCTCCCGTTAAAATATAAATCCATACAATGTCCCCATATACACCTGCTTTCATTTCATCTACAATATTTAATCGTTCCATTTGATTTAAACAATTGAAAGATAAATCTAAGGCATCCTTATAGTCAGTATTGACAATATAAGCATTAATAATCATCATATCCGTATAAATTGCACGTTTAAAATTATTTGTTTCAATAAAAAATTTTTTCGCGTCTTCTAAAAAAAGATAGGATTTAATTATTTCATTTTTTGAAAAATATGTCATTCCCAAATGATAATTAATCATTCCCATAGTATATTTATTATACTGAATTGATAAGGCCTTTTCTAAATATAGTATACTTTTATCATGATAATGTATCATCGATAAATAATACCCATAGTAATCATAAAATAATTGTTGGTGACCATTTGATAGAATATTATCAAGTTGTTTTAGTAAATTAATGATTTTATTTATTTTATTATTATTATAGTCATAAATAGAATAGTAAATTAAATGACTTAATAAGTATTCTACAGTTTTGTAATCTTTGAAGTATTTGTCAAATTCATCAATCTTTTGCTTAACTTCAAACATGCCACCATCAAAAACAATAAACTGATATAAATCATGGAAATTATTAGATATAACATCTTTTTGTCTAATGTACAAATTGTAATCAATATCTAAAGATTTAAATATTTTTTTATAAACGTCGATAGAAGCGGACTCTACTCCTCGTTCAATTTTACTAAGTTGGCTATTGCTAATGCCACAATCTTCGGCTAATGTAGAGACATTCATATTCTGATCCAAACGATTTAAACGAATAAAAGAAGAATATTCTAAATATTTAGTATTGTTCATAGTTAACCAACGGGTTTATTTTCGTTTTTTGGATTTACATTAGAATCAGATTCATGAATGCATCCCGTACCTGTTTCTGGATCATAGCTACATGTTTCATTGTGAATATGAGTAATCGTTAGACTACTTAATATAAATGTTGCGACAAATAAAATTTTTATTAATTTTTTTGATTGACCATCAGACACATTTAGAGAAATAAGGTTCAGATATATCTAAAATTCTTGTTACCATACTATTCGTTACAGAAAATGAGTGTGTTATGTATTGACTTACCATATTCATGATTTCTTTTCCTGCTTTTCTATGGTTGAATCGCCATTCCTGTTCATGCAAAAACAAAGGCATTGATCTTTTTGGTACTCCATGATATATTCCATTGATATTATTTTTTATGTTCCCTGATATAATATTTTGCCATTTTAATCGGTGATTTTCTTTCTTATAATTGATTTTCTCTGATTTTAATGTGATTTCATTTTCAAGCTCACCAAACGTTGTCTTGCCATCTGTATTCAGTATCCTGTTTTTTGACATTTTAACTTTCATGCGAAAAAATTTGCCGATAAAATTCTTGTTGTCAACAGGAATAGGACACAATTTGATGCTTTTTGGATATTCATTCTCTCTGTCTGTTGCCAAAATAACCAGGACAGGCTGCTGTTCAGTAGCCATTCCTGGGTTTGCTGGAGGTTTTTGCTCCTATATAAACGGTATCAGCCTCATAGAACATACTGTCAAGGATATTTTCACTGTTCGACTGTGCCATTAAAATACGACACTTGCTGCATAATTTCAGTGCAGTTTTATAGTTGACATCAAGCTGAGAAGCCATTTCAATAGCAGAAATCCCTTTGTTTGCAGTAAAAAACAGATAAATACCGAGGATAAGCTTAAAAAGAGGAAGCTTGTTATCCTGAAAAACAGTCCCAGCAAAAAGATAATGCTGATGACCACATTTTGTACAGGTATAAACGCGACGCTTTTCAATAAAATGGTAATGAGTAGAGCCACATTTCTCGCAGTAGAAACCACCAGGCCACTTAGCATTGAAGAAAAAATCCACACATGCCTGTTCATCAGTACTATATTTGTTAACAAGATCGATAAGAGAATTTTTAGCAGGTTTACGTTTAGTTGCTGTCATGATCCATCACCTCAATATAATGATAACACAAAGGATAGAATAGCGGATTAAATAATCAGTGATAGACTCCAAAAAAGAGGAGTCTATCGCATTTTTAGAAAAAACGAATCTGAGTTTTTTAATGGTGTGTCAAATGGTCAATCAAATTTTAGAAATAAAACAGCTGTTTTCTTTTCTTTATTCTCTTCCTTTATTATGATAGGACTCTATATTTTATTTCTAGGGGAGACTTATTCATCGAATTTTAAAGACATTTCGCAAATCCAACAGCTTATGGACCAATGAATCATGGCTGGCATCTTAGCTACGACTTCAGTTTCAACAACGGTTGCTGCTTTTAGTATTATGGTTGATGATGTCACAAAAAAAATTCAAAAAGACTTTTATTGCACTCCCATAAAAAAAAGCACGCTTGCTGGTGGCTATATCCTAGCTGCATTCAGTATTGGTTATTTCTTATCGCTTATTACTCTTGTTTTTGCTCAACTTTATTTATGGCTTAATGGCGGACATCTCTATACTCTTAACACCTATATTCTTATTTTGGGTGTATTATTTTTAACCGTTTTGCTTAATACAAGCATGATGTATTTTATTTCGATGCTTTTTAAAAGCCACCAGGCATTTTCTGCCGCTACTTCAATCATGGGAACACTCATTGGTTTTCTAACTGGAATTTATCTACCTATAGGTGCCTTCCCTGAAGCAATACAATATGTTATCAGATTCTTTCCTACCTCTCATGGTGCTGCATTGCTTCGTCAAATCATGATGGCGCCAACTTTAAACGAAAGTTTTTATCATAAATCACAAGATTTTATTTCATTCTTTAAAGAATATCTAGGCATTACATTTTCTTTTGATAATATTTCTTTATCTCCTGCCTTCAATATACTCTATATAGTTATG
>CALXSC010000043.1 GCA_944391025.1 uncultured Rickettsiales bacterium | reverse complement strand
TTTTCTTATGCTCCTTCTTTTGTGTATTATTTCTATAGTTTCCATAATCATAATCTATTATTGTATATATTTGATTTAATCTTTTTGTTATTTACTTTGCAAGAAAAATTTGTTTTTAGTATAATTTGTTTAAAAATTGTATTGACTTTTTTGCATTTATTATTATATATATATTAATAACTAAATTACATTTCTGTTTGTTATGAAAGAGATTAAAAGAATAGGTGTTTTTACATCAGGTGGTGATTGCTCGGGTTTGAATGCTGCCATAAATTCTATTGTTAAAATTGCAAGTGAAAGAGGTATAGAAGTGTATGGCATTTATAATGGAACTGATGGGCTATTCTATCCTAATTTAAAATATAAGAAACTTGAGGTTAAGGATTTGCAAAATAATTTCTCGTGTATGAGGACTGGAGGAACTATTTTGAGAAGTAAAAATAGGGATGGCGGCGTTACAAATACGGCTGAAAAGAATAAGGAGGCTTTTAAAAAGGGTGTGCATGAGCTTGGACTTGATTCGCTTATCGTTATTGGTGGAGATGGTAGTGCAATGATTGTGTCAGAATTAATAGAAGGAAGCGATATAAATGTTATTTGTATACCAAAAACTATTGACAATGATACTCCGGTTACGGATTACTCAATTGGTTTTGATACTGCTAGAAATGTTACTATGGAGGCTATGGATAGGCTTCAAACTACAGCGTTTAGCCATGATAGGATTATGATTATGGAGGTTATGGGAAGGGATGCTGGCCATTTAGCCCTGCATACAGCTATAGCCGGGGAGGCCTGCGTATGTTTAATTCCGGAAATACCATACACTTTAGAAAAGATTTTTGAAAAGTTAGACGAAGTAAAAAAAAGTGGCGTTGATTATGCTCTCGTGGTTGTTGCTGAAGGAACAAAAACCGACAAGAATGAAAGTTTGATTATTGATAAGTGCGGTGTTTCATGCTATACTGGTTTTGCAAACTATATCTCTAAGAAGTTTGAAGAAAGAGGATATTTAAATAGAACTACTATTCTTGGCCATACCCAGAGGGGTGGTACGCCTACTGCATATGATAGGATAGTTGCTTCTGAGTTCGCACTTCGTGCAATAGACTGCCTTTTAGAAGGTAAAAATAAAAGAATCGTAGTTTCTAAAAATGGCACTATTTCCGACGTTGACCTCTATGAGGCTGTTAAGATTGGAAATAGACCCGTTGATAAAGATGATTATTTGGTAAAAACAGCTAGAGCGTTAGGTATTTATATAGGAGAAGAATAAATATGATTACACTTGAAGAATATGATTTAAAATACGAGAATGATTTTGTTGAATTTATTAAAGAATTTCAACAATATGGTGATGAATTTGCAGTACTAAGTATTATAGAGAATGTGTTTAATACATATTTTAAAGTGAATAAAACCTATAAGGATTTTACTGAAAGTGAAATTAGGCAGTTTTTTCCAAGATACGTTGAATTTATAATAAATCTTAAAAAATTAGAGACTATTGAGAAAAAAGGATGGGTTGAAGCTGATTCTTATTTTATTTGTAAAGATGGAAAAATGATCGGCGAAATTATGTTTAGAAAAAGACTTAACCCATACCTTTTAACAAACAGCCTAGGTCATATTGGCTATAAAATCAAACACTCCGAAAGAGGCAGGGGATATGGAAGCCAGGCATTGAAATTACTGCTTGATAAGGCTTGGGATGAGGGTTATACGGAGCTAATGATTTCATGCAGAGAAAATAATGTTCCATCGACAAGGGCTATTGAAAAAAATGGCGGTATTTTAAATAGGATTAATAGGGATAATTGTTTGGGCGAGGTAGCAAAAGAATATTGGATACTTAAACCGAGGGATTTATCATGAAAAATCTGATTTTTATAGGCGGAACGATGGGGGTCGGCAAGACTACTTTATCACAAAAGCTTTTAGGTAGTTTATCAAATTCAGTTTTTCTTGATGGTGATTGGTGCTGGTTTCAGGGTGATAATTGGAATTTTTGTGAAGAAAATAGAAGGATGGTTGTAGATAATATAACCTACCTATTAAATAATTTTTTAAAAAACTCAACTTTTGAAAATATTATTTTTTGCTGGGTTATGCACAAACAGGAAATTATTGATAATATTTTTGAAAAAATTATAGAAAAAGATTTTAAATTTTATAATTTTTCTTTAATAGCCAATAAAGCTACGATTGAGAATCATTTAAAGAATAGAATGATTAACAACAGTATTTTTGATGAAGCTAAACTAAATGAAAGTGTTAAAAATTCGCTTGATAGGATGAAAAGTTATAGTGAAGTTGATAGTATAAAAATTGACGTTTCAAATAAAAAAATAGATGATATTTTGGAATATATAACTAAAGTTATAAGTAATTAGCTGGTATTTGTATATTGTTTTTGATATGTTTTTAATGCTTAAAAAATAATATCTAAAAAACTATTGCATTTTTTACAATAGCTTAAAGTTTAAATAATAAGTTAAATATAATGAAAAAGAATGAAAATAGTTTAATTGAAATTTATCAAAGTGAAAACGGATCGTTGGAGCTGTCTATTGATGATAATAGAGATACTATTTGGGCTACACAAATGCAGATAAGCCAAATATTTGGAAGGGAAAGAAGTGTTATAACAAAACACTTGAGAACTATTTTTAAAAGCGGTGAACTTGATGAAAAAAGCAATGTGCAAAAAATGCACATTATTAATTCTAAGAAACCAGTTATCCTTTATAATCTTGATGTTATACTGTCTGTTGGCTATCGTGTCAATTCCAAAAACGCCACTAAATTTAGGCAATGGGCAACTTCGGTTCTGCATAGGCATATTGTGGATGGCTGGACGATTAATAAAAATAGAATAAAAAGTAATTATGATAATTTTATTAAAGCAATGGACGATATAAAAGCGCTTTTGCCTAATGATAATAAAATTTCTAACAGTGATGTTTTTGAACTTATAAAAAATTATGCAAATACTTGGTTTTCACTTGATGCTTATGATAAGGATAATTTGATTCAAAAAGGAAAAACAAATGAGACTATAGAATTAAGAGCTGATGATTTGCTGTCCGCTATTAATGAATTAAAGGCAGAGTTAATTAAAAAAAATGAGACTACTAAACTTTTTGCAACAGAAAGGGAAAAGGGAAATGTTGAAAGTATTTTTAACAATATAATGCAAATTTTTGACGGAATTGAATTGTATCCGTCAGTTGAAGAAAAATCAGCTAATTTGCTTTATTTTATGGTTAAAAATCATCCGTTTGTTGATGGAAATAAAAGGAGTGGCGCCTATTCTTTTATATGGTTTTTACAAAAAAATAAGATATTAAATTTTAATAGAATTACACCGGAAGCATTGACAAGTTTGACTTTATTAATTATACCTCCTGCAAAAATAATTACATACCACAAATTTTTCCACAAAATTCCAATTTCTACTTCAAAATACTTCGTTTTTTCTCGTTTTTGTTTTAGGTCATCGTATAAAAGTATACGCTTCCCAAACAAAAACTCAAACAAAACTCGTCTTTTTTGTATAAATTATTTTTTGAAGGAAAAATTATTTTTGCATGAGGTCTATTGCGGAAAGTAATCCAAAGGATAAAGAAAAAATGATAAGATTAATTTTACAATTATTGGGGTAAATATGAATAATAAAATTTTAAATGATTTAATTAAAATATTTTCAAAACTTCCATCTCTAGGTCCTAGGTCAGCCAAGAGAGTTGTTCTGCATCTTTTAAACAATAAGGAAAATTTAATGGCTCCTCTATTGGCAGTAATGGATGAGGGGTATAATAAAATTAAAAAATGTCCAATCTGTGGAAATTTGACTACTGAAGATATATGTGAAATTTGTGCCGATGATACAAGAAATAGAGAAATTGTGTGTATTGTTGAAAATGTTGCTGACCTTTGGGCTATTGAAAGCACTATGATATATAAAGGTCAGTACCATATACTCGGCGGAAACCTTTCTGCAAGTGAGGGCAGGGGACCAGGTGATTTAAACATAGAAGGATTGTTAAAAAAGCTTAAAGAGGATAAGAATATTAAAGAAATTATAATTGCGACAAATCCAACAATTGAGGGCCAGACAACGGCGTTTTATATAGCTGATATTGTAAAGGAATTTAATATTAAAATTACAAAACCGGCATATGGAATTCCTTTGGGAAGTGAATTTAACTATCTTGACGAAAGCACTCTTGATATAGCCTTTAAGAATAAGAAAGAATTTTGATGCGCAGCTAGTAATTGAAGTATTTTAATTTTAAAATACTTCAAATGACATAGAACTGCATTCTACATTGCCTGCAATAGCATCTTCATATGTTCTATTGGAATTGCCAAATATTATTAACCTATCTTTATTGGAATAGCTTTGATTAACGCATACTCCCCTTATTGTGCCATGATATGCATATTTTTTATCAATTTTTTGAGCAGTCTTTACTTTAAATGTTTGATTTTTACTGTCTAAAAATGATATAAATATTTTTTTATGAACGCCTGTTTATAATTGCGGGTTTCATTTAAAAAGAGCTTTTTCCTTTGTACTGTCTATTAGAGACTTGCCGCCAACTACACCAGCAACAAGTAAACCTATTATTATTAGGACTATTGAAAGCTCTATCGGTGAAAAAGTAAAGTTAATATGAGACTATTTTTTGCTTTTGAAAGTTAATTTATTTTTTATTAATCATATAAAAGTTTTGAGCATTGGTTTTAATAGTTTATAATGGCATATTTTAGTATATATAATACCACTTTAGGTTATCAGGTTATAAATATTTTTACAAAAAAACTTGCATTGGGTTTAAAAATACTATATAATAAATAAAATTAAAAAATTTTTTACGTATATGCAAAGCCTAACAAGAACAAAACAATTTTATTTTAGCGACGAATCGTCATGCGACCTTAGTGATTCTGTCCAAGAAGTTTTTACTGAAGTTGAATCTACTTCATCAAAAATAAAATCTACTCCTGAAGTAAAAATGACTGGAGTTAAAAGAATTGAAATGGGTGGAAGGAATCATGTTTATATGGAGATCTATTCTGATAATATACCAAGATATTTTAAACATTTTCAAATGATTGATGATGGTCATTCATGCGACTGTAAATATCTATTTGAAACATTATTTTGTTTTAAGCTGATGCAGCATCTAGGTATTGAAATTCCAAACCTATCGGTTGAATTTCAAGGAAAGACTGGGTTTTTATTGATATCGGATAGGGTTGGTGAAGGTGAGCATGTGGATGAATTGTCCAGAACTACAAGACCAGAATTTAAGAGCGAAATTGCAAAGATAATATATGCTGGAAGCGCTATATCTCTTTCAGATTTGGCTAATGACAATTTAATTATAAATCCTGAAACTGGTTCATTATCTTTAATTGATTTTGAGACTATGAATTCAACAAATTTTGGCAGTGTTATGGAGCCTTGCTCTACATTTTCTGAAGATGAATTTTCTGTTGCTAGAGCGTTCTATTTGCATAATGTAAAAGGTCAATTGAATTCAAAATTACAATTATCAAGTCTAGCTAAAGGCACGTTATCTTTAGAGGAACTTTTGGAAACTGAAACCTTATCGCCCGAAGAAATGGCTATAGTTGAAGAATTTAGAGAAAATATTGAAACTGATTTATTATTAAATCCAGATGATAAAAAAGCAATAGATGAAAAGCTTTTAACTATGACGCCAGAATTCCTAGAAGAAGTTAGACAGGGCGTTATGGCTCAATACTTTCCTAATTTACAGGAAATTGAAGATGTTTATAGTAGAAAAGCACCAAAGAAAAGAACATCTTTGGGAGGTTTTTACAAATCTAAAATTCCTGATACTTTTGAGGGGCATAGCTTTGAATTTACTAGGAATATTGGTAAAGAGATTCAAAATAATCAAGAGGCAGTGCTGAGAAGAAGAGAAGCGGAGGCAGCTATAGGTGATGCTGTTCAGGAACATGCAACAATGCCAGTAAAAAGAAAATCCTTTGGCGCTTCTATTTAGATGGCATAGAAAAACCTATTGCTTTATTTAATTTTGACTAATGATTGAATTAGATTTATCGTTTTTTGAATTTTGTATTAACTAAGATGCCAGTAAGTAGTTCAATTTCAAAAAACGAAAATCTAAATATTGCGAATATTATGGGGTTTTAAGCTATTGTATTAATACATTGAAACAACAAAAAATCAAATTTGATAAAAGTAATTGGCTCAAAATGTAGCTTCAGATATTCAGCCTAGAAAGAGCTAGTATAGGCTATTATAACACATAATTATAGAATTTTAGTATTAAATTTCTTGACTTTTTGTATTGGCAGACCTACAATATATGAAATATATTAATAAAAAGGGGATTATATGAAAGACTTACATTTGCATTTATCCGGTTCTACGGATCCAGTTTTGTTGTTTGAAATTATTAATGAGACCGGTTTAAAATTAAGAAATAAAAACTTTTTAAAGTTTAGGGATAGTCTTTCAATGAAAAAGGAAAATGTAAAAAATCTAGAAGAATATATAGATGTATTGCATAATATTGATGAAGCGCAAAGTTCACCAAAAGCCATTGAAAGATGTTTTTATAAATCATATGTTGACGCATATTGTAATGGTTGCGATTATTTAGAGCTTAGATGGAACCCCTATAAAAGAAGTCAGAACTTTAAAATTGATTTTGATAAATTAATAATATCTGCGAGGGCTGGATATGAAAAAGCAAAATCAACATTTGGAATTGATGGCGGTCAAATTTTTTGTCTAGGAAGAGACGTTGACCTTCCGGGAAATGATGCAATTTTTAAAAAAGCTATTCAATACTTTAATAAGGGTGTTATCGGTCTTGATACAGCTGGTCCTGAATCAAAAATTCCTTTAAAACCTGAATTTGAAAGCTATTATAAAACTGCAAATGCATTGGGCATGATGACAACAATCCATGCGGGTGAAGAAAACTATGACACGGTTGATGAAACTTTAGCTACAGCCATTGAAAAATATAAGGTTAATAGAATTGGACATGGCATACAAATCCATAGATTTCCGAGTCTAATGAAAATTGCTGAAAAGAATGACATTATGTTTGAAATTTGTATAACTAGCAACCTAACAACGCAGGCCGTTAAAAGCGAAGAAGACTATGCTAAAATTTTAAAGATATTTGAAGATAATAATTTAAAATATACAATTTGTACAGATGCCGTATATCCTATTGATACAAATTTAGAAAAAGAACACCAAAGGCATGAGAGAATAAAGGAAATAGCTAAAAAAGGTATAAAATTTGTAGAAACAGGGAAAAAAGACAAAAAAGAAAAGGAAGAAAAAAAATAATAATTAATTTTGAAATATTTTTTAAATTTGAGAGGTGAATATCTTGCCTCTCTTATTTTTTATTTTGAAATTATTTTTATAAATTCATTAAGTTTGGAAAATATGTTTTCCTTAAACATATTGATTTTAGCTAACATTTAGCAAAAATATATTTTTAATAGCGCTTGAGTTCAAAGGCGGCACCAGCTTGCCATGGTTATGCATCTTATAAATTTACGTTTTGGAAGTTCATAGGACAACAAGAAATTTTTGTCGGAGTTTTGATGTCCGCTTTGTTGCCCAACTAATTTATCGCTTTCTAATTTTTATCACATATTTAAATTGGCGGCATCATGTGAAAGGATAGTTTTTATTATAGGTGGAGCTGTTGCTGTAGCTTGATTAAGGAAATCTCATATTTGTTTGCTTGATGATGGCATTTGAGAAAATTTAGTTAGTTCCGCAGAAAATGGGCAAAAATTCTGCCGCGGGAGGATATTTAATATATAGCTGCATAAATGTTGATTATTTTATTTTTAAATGCTATGGTTGCTGGAGTTAGATAATTAATTAATTATGTTCAAATATAAGCATAGTTTTCTTGTATCAAGATTTCAACCATTTCATAATGGACATAAGTCGCTTGTTGACAAAATGCTTAGGGAATCAAAATATTCAACGATAATTTTAGGCTCAGCCCAGGAGAGTAGAACCCAAAAAAATCCGTTTACTGCAGATGAAAGAATCAATATGATAAAAAATATCTATGGTGATAGAAAAAATTTAAATATTTTTACTCTTGATGATATACATGATGATGGAAGATGGTATTCATATGTTATGCAGAAATTAGACGAAAAAAGTAGAAGGTTTGGAAAACCTGAAGCTTTTTATTGCGGCGGAGCAGAGGAGGGTGCTTGGTTTGATAAGGGCGAATTAAAAATAGAAATTCTTGATAGGTTAAAACAGAATAATAAACTAAAAATATCAGGTACAGAAATAAGAGATATGATTAGAAATAATGACGAATCGTGGAAAAGCTATATTTCTGAAGAAAATGTTAAATATATAGAAAATTTTTTTCAATCCCATAAGATTCTATAGAATTTTTTAACTGCTCAATTGTTATTATATTGCCTTGGTTAAAAGGTCCAACAGCTATTCTTCTAAGATAGCTTATATATCCTACAGTGCCTAATGCCTTTGAAAAGTCAATTCCTATACTTCTTACATAGAAACCCTTTCCGCATTTTATTGAAAATTGTGCTGTATTTTCTGAAGTGAAGCCAATGAAGTTAAAGCTATGCACTTTTACATTTCTTGGCTTTAATTCAACGGTTTCATTCTTTCTTGCCAGTTCATAGGCTCTTTTTCCATTAACCTTTAGAGCTGAATATATTGGCGGCATTTGCTCTATATCTCCAATAAATTTGGGCAGATTATTTTTAATTTCTTCTTCGCTTGGTATTTTTGAACTTTGTCCTATTATTTCTCCCTCTGCATCACCAGTACTGCGTTCCTCTCCGAAAGTTATATTAAACAGATATTCTTTATCAAAATTCATCATTTTTTCAGTTGTTTTTGTGGCTTTGTTTATACATATTGGCAATACCCCAGTTGCAAGCGGATCCAGGGTGCCGCCATGCCCAACTTTTTTTGCTTTTAATAATTTTTTTACTATCGCTACAACTTTAGCAGATGAGTAATTTAGAGGCTTGTCTATATTTAACCAACCATTTATTTCTTTGGTTTCCATTTGCTATTCACCTATTTTATTCATAAAATTGGTTATATTTGAGATGCAGATATTGTCTATCTCCTCATAGTTTTTTGGTCTTGGATAGTATTCTGGTTTGTTTAAAACATTTTTTAAAAACTTTCTTGCTAACTTAATACATTCTTGGTTTACAAAATGGTTCTTTCCTTGAATAAGATTAGGATATAACGGTATATTGAATTTGTTTAGTATTTCTTCCGTCTTAGTGAAAAATTTTGTTGGAATAAATTCATCGCTATCACCATTCACCAAAAATGTTTTTGGTTTTGACTTTAATTCAAGTTTTAAAGTGCTTTCTGTGTCCAATGTCAGTCCAGAAAAGAGCAGTAGACATAGCGGCTCTTTTTCCATCCTTAAACCATTAAATAAAGCCATTATTGCACCCTGCGAAAATCCACTAAGTATCAATTTGCTTTGGTCTAGATTGTATTTTTTGAGCTGTCTTTTAATGAATTCGTCCAATATTGAATTTGTTTTTTTAGTTTCCTTATATGCAAAATTCAAATCACCGTCTATTGAAAACCATTGAAAACCATGTCCAATTTCACATTGATATGGTGCATCAATGGATATAAAGGCTGTATTTGGCAAAATATCTAAAAAATTTGCCGCAATTTTTACAACAGATTCCTTATTTGAACTATAGCCATGTAGAATAATGAATAATTTTTCAACTTTTTCAGGTATTATGTCCAGGTGTTTTAAATCCATATTGCCAATTTAAAATATTTTTTGTTCAAGCTTATCATCTTTAGTATAGTTGTTGTTTATACTATCAAGAAATTTTAATTTGGCTTCTTTTTTATCATTTCCTGAAGAATATCCTAGAAATTGATATCCGCTGTTAACTAATTTTTGGCTATACCAATCAGTATATTCAAATCCAATATATATGCATATACAAATTTGTATTGGAATTATAATATATGCACTTATAAAATTTAATTGCAGCAAATTTAAAATGCTAAATAGAACAAATATTACAATAGATTGTTTCCATAGCCTCCTATAAATTAGATAAAATAGTTGAAATACAAAAGCCCATATATTGAAACCTTCCTTAAGCAATTCCAAGTCGTCTATAATACCTTTATTTGTTTTTTTTAGAAAAATTCTATATATTTTCATTTTTATATAATCCCAAAACTGATTCAACTCTTGATTTTGTATCATCATCAAGCTCTTCTTCTAAAAGTAGATTGTTTAATATTTCAATTCCTTTTTCCTTGTTTCCCTTTTGTATCTCAAACATGCCTTCCTGTTCATGAACTAATAAAATTACAGGATTATTGGTTGAATTTAATTTTTTAATTAATTCCTCTATTTCTAAATAGTTTTGCGGATTATTTTCATTTATTAAAATACTTAATGCTGCTAAACCACTCAAGTTTCTTAAAAATTCATCATTCTTTTTAAAATTATAAATATTTTTATATATTTTTACAGCTTTATCGCCTTGGCTGTTTGAGTTTAGTATTTCTGCCATTCTAATGCCAGATATTGTCTTTATATTTTCATCTGCGTATTTTGAATTATAGATGCTTTCTAAAGTTTTTAAAGCATCGTCGCTTCTATCGTTTCTGACTTCATTTATGGCCTGGTAGTAGCTAATAATTAATTCATTTTCCCTATTTGTTTTCTTGTTTATTGCATATATGGTTAAAAAGGCTGCAATACTAATAAAACATGCTCCATATACTATTTGTACTAAGTACTTTTCTACAAAATCCCTAACACTTTCAATACTAAAGTCTGAAAAGAAATTACCAATATTTTTTGTTGACATTTTTTTATTTTTTATAATTATCTTATATTAGAATAATATTATATAATTTAAAATGCAAAAAAAATATGATGAAAATAATGTTTTTTATAAGATATTAAAAAAAGAACTTCCAGCGACTGTAGTTTATGAAGATGACAAAGTGTTAGCTTTTAATGACATAAGTCCAAAGGCACCTGTACATATATTGGTAATACCAAAAGGTAAATTCGTATCATTTGATGATTTTGTTGAAAAATCTAGCGGTGAAGAAGTATCCTATTTCTTTAAAAAGGTTCAAGAAATAGCTAAGAGCCAAGATTTATCTGAAAAATCATATAGAATAGTTGGAAATTGCGGAGAAGAAGCAGGGCAGATTGTACCGCATTTTCATATACATTTGATGGGTTATAAATAGTTGATAAAATACTTGACTTGTTTTAAATATGGTTTATAATATATAATATATCAAATAAAGGGTATTAAGATATGCCATTAGGAATTTCAATTGATGAATTTTTTCAAACCCAAGTGGGTAGTGGTACTAGGAGTCTAAAAAAATATGTTAGTATTTATGATGATCTCGCAAAACAAAAATCATTAAAATCAGATGATAAAGAAGAGGTTATAAGAGCATTAAATAACGCTCTAACTAGAGCTAAACCTGGTGATGAAATTAAAGACCCTGAATATTTTTTTAAATTTTTGGCATTACTCAATGGGGCGGATAGAACCACTATTTTAGGAGAATTAACATCGGACAAATTTGATAAATCTGCCTTGGAAGCTGGACGTGAGTGGGTAATT
>CALXSC010000042.1 GCA_944391025.1 uncultured Rickettsiales bacterium | reverse complement strand
AATCGTGCTTCGGCAAACACTCGGGCTAAAGCCCTACGCTGGTGAAATTGTGCAAGCACATTTCCCCTTGCCTTCGCACTTGCTTGAATTTGCTAGCTTGCCGTCCCACGAAGTGCGAAAGAGCGAAGCGAAGACAAGCACAAAGTGGGAGCAAATCAAGCTTGAGCCATCGCTCCGCTCCAATCGTGCTTCGGCAATCGTTCGCTTTGCTCACTGGTGATTTGAAGCAAGCTTCAATCCCTTTGTCTTTGCACTTGAGCCATCGCTTCGCTCCAATCGTGCTTCGGCAAACACTCGGGCTAAAGCCCTACGCTGGTGAAATTGTGCAAGCACATTTCCCCTTGCCTTCGCACTTGCTTGTAATGACAGCCTGTGTTCCACTGAAGTTTGCCGAAACGAAGCAAAGGAACAAAGTGAATGCTCAAGCACAAAGAAAAAATATTGGCTTATAAAATCCTTTAAACTATTGGTCTATGAACTATAAAGTTTAAACAAAAAACAAGTGAATATAAAAGACAATGTAATGCGTATCTGTAAAATGCCATCAATAAATAGTTCTAATATTGGTATTTGTCAAGAGTGATTGCTAAACTTTTTTAGTTATAATTTGCATTTGACTTTAGGATTGTTTATTTTTATCTCATAGACAGATATGTTAACAAAAAGAAGCAAATTTTAGTTTGTCGTACTATTACAAATAATGGTTTAGGGGTTAAAAAGCATTTGGTTTTGTAAAGTTTTAATGGAATATATACAATAAAATTAAAATAATGAAAAAAGAGATATAAATAATATATCTCTTTTTTGTTTTTATAATTATAATATTATTAACGTTGGCATTCTTGCGTTGACTGTTTTTTTGTAGGTAAAGAAACAGTTGGTCGAAGAGCGGTAGTGTCTATACCTCCTAAACCTTTTAGAAAAACTTGAGTGTTCTCTTTTCCTTGCTTTCTTTGTTCAAGTGTAGCTGCTGCCCTTTTAATCCTTTGATTATATCGGTCAATTTCTTTTTTTGCTGCCGCTAGTTCTTGAGATTCAACACTAAGTTTTTTTACATTTCTATTATGCGTCCATTTTAGCTCTTGTAATATTCCATTTTCATGCAAAAGACCTCTATGGTCATGGGATCTCATATGCTTTGCACCTTGTATCAATTCACTTCTTTTTTTTTTCAAAGATTCTTCAAGATCTTTTTTAAGTCCACTTTCTGGATCTCCTGGATTATTAAGATAATTTTTTAGTACCTCTTTTTGTTTTTCTGTAAAACTTGCATAATTTGTGAGATTTGTTGGGTTTTTTAAAAGGTCGTCAATAATATCAACTCTTTCTATCACCCCACCTAGCTTTTCTACTACATTTACTGACCTTGCTGTTGGTTTTCCATCTTTTTCATAAATTTCAATTTCCTGTCCAGTTAAGGCATTATATGCTCTTTTTTCTCTACTTAAAGTATTTCTTAGTTCTCTTTCTATATCTCTTACAAGGCTTGCTGGTCTATTTATAGATCTTAATTTAGCTGCATCTCTTATTGTTTTATCCCTTAGTCGTTCAAGTTCTTTTTTCTGAGCCTTTGACTGTTCATCATCATTACCTTTAATTTCATCTATTAATTTTTTAAGTTTATCAGCTTTATAAAGAGCTTCTTCAATTGCAACTATCTTGTTCATTGAAGCATCACCTTTAGCCTTAAGAGCTGCCTGTTTTTTTGCGTATTTTTCAACAGCATCCTTAAGAGCAGCAACATCTTTAGTTACATTTCCAAAAGCATTTCCAAATCTATATCCAGTTAAAAAATGTTTTCCAAATTCTGATGAAAGCTCTTCAACTGTTTTCATTGATTCTTTATCTGCACCAAGTTCTTTCATATATTCAGACATCATATCCCTTGTTTGAGGATCTGTGTTTATTAATTCCTGAATACCTTTCTTCATGACTTCTTGAGCAATACCTGAAGTTCCTGTTAAATATTCCTTATATTTTTTTAATGCTGGTGATAACTGTTCTTTTTCTTCGTTGTTTAACCCGAGTAACCAATTTAAAAATGAATCTAATATTCCATCGTTTATATCTGTCATAAATTTCTTTTATTTATTATATCGTATATTTATATTACCTCTTATACCGTAAAAAGTCAAGTATTTTTTTGTTTTTTATATTTTAGATTATGTTGTTTTATTTGTTGTATTATATATATAACTCCTTAAAGTATGTTATTTTTATTTAAAAATGATTAAATTATTTGCTGTAGAAAATAAATATATTGTTTTAAAAAAGTCTTGATTTTACTATTTTATTTTATACTATTTTACAGTTAAGGAGATTTTGATTGATGTCGGATATTTTAGATAGTTTGAATGATGAGCAGAAGGAGGCTGTTTTGTATAACAATGGTCCTTTGTTGGTTTTGGCTGGCGCTGGCACTGGTAAGACTAGGGTTTTGACATCTAAGATTGCGTATATTCTTGAGACGGGGCAGGCTTATCCTTCTGAAATTCTTGCGGTGACTTTTACGAATAAGGCTTCAAGGGAGATGCAGGAGAGGGTGTCTAATATGTTGATGAAGGATGTGTCAAGTATGTGGCTTGGGACTTTTCATGCTATTGGAAATAAAATATTGAGACGACATGCGGAATTGGTTGGGTTGACGCCTGATTATACAATTATTGATCCTGATGACCAGAATAGGCTTGTTAAGCAGATAATGTTGGATTTGGATGTTGATACCAAGGATTTTCCTGTGAAAAATTATGTGAATAAGATAAATGAGTGGAAGGATAAGGGGATTGGTTGGAGTAGTATTTCAAATCTGGCTATTGATTTTAATTATTTTCCGGAGATAAAGGATATATATAGGATATATCAGGAGAGGTGCAAAAAGCTTAATGTGTGTGATTTTGGTGATTTGTTGCTGTATAATGTTGAGATATTTAGGGATAATAGGGATATTTTGAATAGCTATGTTGAAAAGTTTCAATATGTTTTGGTTGATGAGTATCAGGATACGAATTCTATTCAACATACTTGGCTTAAGATGATATCTGGTGTTGGCATTAGGGATAATATTAATATAACCTGTGTTGGTGATGATGACCAGTCTATATATGGCTGGAGGGGGGCGGAGATTGAAAATATTTTAAAATTTGAAAAGGATTTTAAAAATACTAAGATTATTAGGCTTGAAAGGAATTATCGTTCTACCTCTAATATTTTGAAGGTTGCTTCTTCTATTATTTCTAATAATAGGGATAGGCATGAAAAAACCCTGTGGACTGATAGTAAAAATACTGGAGACAAGGTGTATTTAAATTGTTTTGATAGGGATAAGGAAGAGGCGTATGCGATATCTGGAGAGATTATAGAACTTGTAAAGGATGTTCAGTATAAGGATATAGCGATATTGGTTAGGGCTGGTTATCAGACTAGGATTTTTGAGGAGATTTTTATTGGGCAGTCTATACCGTATAAGATTGTTGGCGGTTTTAAATTCTATGATAGGAAGGAAATTAAGGATTGTATAGCCTATCTTAAATTGGTTAAAAATCAATCGGATTTTTTGGCTTTTGAAAGGATAGTTAATGTTCCAAGGCGTGGAGTTGGCACTGTTACTCTAAGCAAGATATTTGAAGAGGTTAAGGGAAGAAAAGTAAATATTTTGGATGTATGTGAAGACCTATGTGTATCTGGAGTAATTAAAGGAAAGACTGCTGAAAATATAATAAAATTTGTATGTGATATTAGGGAATGGAGCAAGCAGCTTACGGAAAAAGACCACGTAACTCTGACTAGGGATATCATATATGGCAGTGGGTATGTGGATAGCCTGCTTGCCGATAAGACTGATGAATCAAAAAGCGCTATTGAAAATATTAATGAATTTATAAGGGGTCTTGAAGAATTTCAAAGTCTATCTGAATTTTTGGAGTATATTAGTCTTGTTAATGATAAGACAAATTCTTCAAATGATAATTCTGTAAATGTTATGACTATCCATTCTGCAAAGGGGTTAGAATTTGATACGGTATTTTTGCCTGGTTGGGAAGAGGGTATTTTTCCAAGTCCTAGGTCGGTTGATGAAAAAAATGGACTTGAAGAAGAGAGAAGACTTGCCTATGTTGCTATAACTAGGGCTAAAAATAGACTAACAATAAGCTATGCTAAAACTAGATATGAATATGGTGAAATTAGGACGATGCAGCCATCTAGATTTATTAGAGAGCTTCCAGAGGATAATTTAAATATTAGTGATAGCATAAGGTTTATAAATGAAGATGAGGAATATGAAGAGGAGAGAGTAGGAAGGTACAACAACTATTATAAGCCTAAAAACTATAAAAAAAATTATCATTTTGAAGAAGATGATAGCGGAAATGTTGTTGTGCAGCAAGTTAAAAATATTGCAAGAAGGGTTGTGCATCCGGCATTTGGTGAAGGCGTCGTAATAAAAAATGATGGAAAAAAATTAACAATAGCCTTTAAAACCGTTGGTGTTAAGACTATTATTGAGGACTTTGTAAAATTTGTTGAGTAGCCCCTGCTTCTGATATACAATATTTATTTTTTTATTACTGTTTACACTCTGTTGTTGCTACAACCAAGCTTCTTGAAATATCTATATCATTGCTAATTTTATTTAATTCTTCAACGAGTGTATTAATTTTTGAAATTTCATTAACTATTTCATAGATGCTTAACATTCCGTTCATAAATATTAGCTTTCCATTTTGTGCCTTTATTAGGTTTGTAAGTTTAATTATTTCGTTATTTTTGTTATTAATTTTTATTAGACAAACCTCTTTTTCTATTATATTATCGTGGTTTTTAAACGTAAAAACATCCAAAACTTCCGGCATTGATTTTATTAATTCGTTTAATACCTGTTCTGATCTTATGCCGCTGGTATATACTATAACTTTTTGTATCGTTTCATCGCTGTTTACAGATGATATGTTTATATTTTCTATGTTTACATCATTCTGTCCAAGAATAGTTGCAACTTTACCTAGAAGCCCTTTCTTATTTTTAAATAATATACATGATAAATATTTTTCTTTAGTCATAAAAAATATGATATTGATTTAGCTATATGATAATTTTTTGATTTTAAATAATCAATTAAAAAATTATCTATTTTTATGTGAATTGACTAAAATTTATCCGCTGTTGAAATAACAACTGGGCTTCTGGAAATTTTTATATCTGATGTTAAATCAAATATATCCCTAACTAGATTGTCAATCAAGTAGGTTGATTCTATTACTTCATATACGCTGGATTTGTTGTCCATATGGACAACTCTGCCGCAAAACTTTGTAATTAATTCAACAACTTGAACTATTTTTGGATTTAGATTTTCAATTCTTATTAGGCATACTTCTTTTTCAATGATGTTTTCCTTTTTCTCAAAGGTTGATACTTCAAGAACTCCAGGTATTTTTTTGATTATTTTATTAATTATTTCTTCAGAATTAATTCCGCTTGTATATGCCACTATTTTTTGAATTGTTTCTTCTTTGTTGATAATGGATAGCGATATTTGATCTATATTTATATTATTTTCTCCTAATGTTGTAGCAATTTTTCCGAGCATTCCAGGCTGATTTCTAATAAGTATACAAGACAAATATTTCTTTTCCATAAACATTAAAAAATTTTCTATAATTAGAGAATAATAATCTTATTTTAATTAGTCAATTATAAAAAAGTATTATAATATTTTTTTGCTGTTGCCCTATAGAACATAATATATCTTTGCTATCTTATATTGGTATTTATTTGTGATTTTTTTATAATTATTTAAAAATTACTTGCAATTATTATGTTTGTTTGTTATATAAATATTATCTAGATATAATAATTTTAAAAATGCAAGCTGATTTTATTGATGTTGTGGGTGCAAGACAGAATAACCTAAAAAATGTTAATATTAAAATACCTAAAAATAAACTAACTGTTATAACTGGATTATCTGGTTCTGGAAAGTCGTCATTGGCTTTTGATACCATTTATGCTGAGGGGCAAAGGAGGTATATAGAGAGTTTATCAACATATGCAAGGCAGTTCTTGAATGTTCAAAGCAAGCCTGATGTGGAAAGTATAACTGGTCTTTCGCCTGCAATTGCAATTGACCAGAAAGTTATGGGTAAAAATCCTAGGTCTACCGTTGGTACCGTTACTGAAATATACGATTATTTGAGGCTTTTATATGCGAGAATTGGCGTGCCATATTCTCCAAAGACTGGAAAGCCGCTCCAAAGCCAAACTCCTGAAGATATGGCAAAATGTATTGTATCATTGCCGTATGATACTAAAATTAATATTTTGGCTCCGGTTGTTAAAAACTCAAGGGGTGAACATAGGAAAGAGCTGGTAAAGATTAGAAAACAGGGATATACAAAAATTAAGGTTGATGGCGATATTTATGATATCCATAATTCATTGCCTAAACTTGATAGGTTGCAGAAACATGACATAGATATAGTTTTAGATACTGTTGTTATAGGTGATGATGTAGAGCAACAGGTATTGAGAAAAATTAAATCTGGGCTTGAGGCTTCTGATGGAATAATATTGGCTGATTTAGTTGAACTTCCTAAGAAAATGAAATTTGTTACTTTGAGAAATAAAGAATATGAAAAAGGTGACCAAATCAGATTTTCAAGGAAATATACCTGCCCGGAAACTGGATTGACGATTGATAATATAGAGCCTAAATTGTTTTCATTTAATAATCCATTTGGAGCGTGTCCAAAGTGCGATGGTCTTGGAACTGAATCATACTTTAATCCTGAACTTGTTATAATGGATAAGACTTTGACTATAAGGGAAGGGGCTATTGATCCATGGAAGACAGATGCAAATTCTAAAATGTATATACAAATGATAGAAGGGCTTGGCGACATCTATGGATTTAACATTGATACCCCATATTATAAATACCCCGATGAGGTAAAAAGGATAATTTTATATGGAAGTGATGACGAACTAACGGTTCAACAGGAAACTGGCTTAAACACTTTATCTGTAAAAATGAAATTCAAAGGCGTTATAAACATTCTTATTGAAAAATATAATAAGAACAGGGATGAGCTGCTAAGGGACGAGTTGTCAAAATATCAGAGCCTTAGACCGTGCAGTGCCTGCCATGGATACAGACTAAATGAGGAAGCTTTAAGTGTTAAGATATTAGGTAAAAATATTGGTGAAATCTGTGAACTATCAATACAAAGAGCTATTGCTTTCTTTGATGAATTACCGAATCATTTAACGGAAAGTGAAAAAATAATTGCTGATAAGATTGTAACTGAAATAAAAAATAGGTTGATATTTTTAACAAATGTTGGTTTGGAATATCTAACGCTAAGCAGGGAATCTGGAACGCTGTCTGGTGGTGAAAGCCAGAGAATTAGGCTTGCTACACAGATTGGCACTGGACTTTCTGGCGTATTGTATGTGCTTGATGAGCCTTCAATTGGTTTGCATCAATCGGATAATAGAAAGCTTATTGAAACATTGAAAAGGCTAAGGGATTTGGGAAATACAGTTATAGTTGTTGAACATGATGAAGAAACGATGATGGCTGCCGATTGGCTTGTTGATATTGGTCCTGGGGCTGGTGTCCATGGCGGACAGGTTATTGCGGAGGGAACTCCTGCTGAAGTTTTAGAAAATCCAAACAGTATAACTGGCGCGTATTTAAGGGGCAAAAAATGTATTCCAGTGCCGCCATATAGAAGGAAATTTAATCCTAAAAAAATGATAACAATATCAAATGCAAGGGGTCATAACCTTAAGAATCTTGACGTTTCGTTTCCTACCGGAGTGTTTTGTTCTGTTACAGGCGTATCAGGCGGTGGAAAATCAACGCTTGTTTTGCATACGCTCTATAAATCATTAACTAGAATTTTAAATAATACTAAAGTTACTCCTGAACCATATGATAAGATTGAAGGTATAACAAACGTTGATAAAGTTATTCAGATTGACCAATCGCCAATTGGCAGAACTCCAAGGTCAAATCCTTGTACATATGTTGGAGCCTTTACACATATCAGGGATATTTTTGTCAATACTGAAGAGGCTGTAAACAGGGATTATAAACTAAATAGGTTTTCATTCAATGTCAAGGGCGGAAGATGTGAAAACTGTCAGGGTGATGGCAGTATAAAAATTGAGATGCACTTTCTGCCGGATGTTTATATTACATGCCCTGTATGTAATGGAAAGAGGTATAATAGCGAAACTTTGGAAATTGAATTTAATGGAAAAAATATAGCTGACATATTGGATATGACGGTTGAAGAAGCATGTGTATTCTTCAAAGAAATGCCATTAATATATGACAAGTTCAAGGCTCTAAAGGATGTTGGACTTGGATATATAAAAATAGGACAGTCTGCAACAACCTTGTCTGGCGGTGAAGCCCAGAGAATTAAATTGGCTAAAGAGCTAAGCAAAAAAGATACAGGTAATACAGTTTATATTTTGGATGAACCTACAACTGGTTTGCACTCTGACGATATTAAAAAATTGCTTTGCGTTTTGCATAAGCTGGTTGAGCAGGGCAATACGGTTTTAGTTATTGAACATAATTTAGATGTTATTAAGACATCCGATTGGATTATTGATGTCGGACCGCATGGTGGTGAAAAAGGCGGTTATATTGTGGCCACAGGTACCCCTGAGGATGTTGCGGAAAATCCAAATAGCTTGACCGGCAAATTTTTGAAGCCTGTTTTGGAAAAATATAAGAATAGGGATGTATAAAAAATATTGAAAAATAAATATTTCAATTATATTCTATCTATGGAATATCTTGATATTTCATAATAATTATAGACAAAGTTTATTTTTTCTATATAGTTATTAATTAATAAATGCGGGGGTGGAATGAAAATATTGTCATGCCAAAATGCCATTAGTTTTGTAAATTCAATTACTAATGTAAGAAAAAAAGATATTCTCTATAACTCAGTTTCTAGTTTTGAAGATAAGGAAATGCTGGTTACTATAGAAAAACAGGAGGAATTGAGAAATCAAGATATTTTGGTTGTTCAATCCCTTTCAAATAATGTTAATAATGCTATAATAGAGCTTTTGTTTACACTTGACATTGTTAGAATGTCGTTACCTAGATCTATAAAGCTATTGATAACATATATGGGCTATTCAAGACAGGATTCGCCTGAAAGTAATAGGGAACCTTTTTCAGCAAAAATTATAGCAAATTTATTGTCTCTAAACTATATATCAAAAATATATGTTGTAGATATACATGCTGCTCAGACCATGGGATTTTTTAATGTGCCTAGCGCTAATGTTGACCTTGAGGAATACATATATGAAATGCTAAGGAAAAAATTTAAAAAAAGTGATGTTGTTTTGGTTTGTCCTAATTCCGCAATAGTTAAAAAAATTATATCTATGTCTGAAAAATTGGGTATAAACTATTCAATAGTTTTAAAATATAGACCAGCCGCAAGTCAAAATAAAATACTGTCATTGATTGGGGCTAATGTTGCAAAGAAAGACTGTGTAATTATTGATGATATTGTGGATTCTGCCGGAACATTGGCTAATGTTTCTGAAAAATTGGCAAAGCAGGGCGCTAATTCAATAAATGCGATAATTACCCATGGAATATTTTCCCATAAGTCAATTGATCGTTTGAGAAATTCATATATAAGCAGGCTGTATGTTTCAAATACGATAAATTCTGATGAAAAGATTAGGTATATTAAACAGGTTGAAGTGTTTTCTATATCTGATTATGTTATTGATAAAATACTTAATGATATATAGGCATTATAAAAATCAAAAAAATAGTTATTATAATTTTAAATTGAAAAAATAAAAAAATACTTTATATTGAAATTATATAAATAATTTTTTTAAATTGGGCGATTTAGTAAAAGAATATACGGTTTCCGAAATAGTTAAGGGCATTAAAGATACCCTTGAGGGAAAGTATTTCTATATAAAAATTAAGGGGGAAATTAGTAATTTTAAAAGACATCCAAGCGGTCATTTGTATTTTTCATTGAAGGATGAAGATTCAGTGATTAATGTTGTTATGTTCAAGTG
>CALXSC010000041.1 GCA_944391025.1 uncultured Rickettsiales bacterium | reverse complement strand
CCAGAAAATAATTTATGTAATATGCAAACCCATGAACATAAAGAAGAAATACTTGATATAAAATCAGAGATAACCAAATATACTGATAGCCAATTAAAAAACATATCGCTATTTAAAATTATAAAATCACAAATATTAGAAAAACTTATTGAGAGTGATTATACAAAAATAGTGGAGCAGTCCTATGAAATTATATCGCTTTGCCTATTGTCAATAAATAAATATACGGAACAACTGACAGAAACAGAAGAATATAATGCGATATTTACAAAGCTGCTTTTAGTGCTTTCTAGAGAAAAAAATTCAATAATATCCAATGAGAACAAAACGGAATGTGAAGAAAGATTATTTTCTGTAATTAGTGAAATAATAAAAAATAACATAGATGATAACGGAAATGTCATAAACTCTGGAGATGACCTATTGAAAAGTCTGAAAGCACTGTCGTACGAAATAGGAGAAATTCAGAATCCATATGATACCGAAGAACTAGATGAACTATTTAAAGCGGAAAATTCTCAACCCACGCATAAAAAAGAAGATTCAGATGCCATGGAGGAAGAATTGTTTGATGGCGTTAAACCTGTTAATCCAGCAACAACTGCCACTAAAACACTAAATGGCAACGCACAAATTACTTCTTCAACTAAAACAACCCGTTTAAAATCCGGAAATTATATAGACAATAGAGTTATATCAATAACAAAAGATGGAAAAACATATTTACTTTATAATGGCGGCCAGCAAAGAATTGGCAAAAATAGAAATATTAGAGACTGCGAAAAAGGAAAGTTGATGCTTGGAAAAGTAGGCATAGATTGCAGCTTTAATAAAAGTGAAGAAAATGATGATGAAATAAGACTAACTGGAGAAATTTCTATACCGCCTCAAGATTGCGGATATACAGTAAAGTTAAAATGCTCTGTTGTTATAGATAAAAAATGCAAATCTGACCAGCCAATAACAATAGATGCTAGAAATAGTAAGCTAATAATTGAAAAAGAAGATAGAACTCAAATTAAAAGAAAAATTGATAGATTCAAATTAAAAATATTTTATAAAGATAATTCAATGAGCTATTCTCTTAATTTTTATCCAGTTGACAAAATTTTTAAAAAAATTTCAGCCAATAATACAACAGAAATATATGAAAATTATCCATTAAATGGCAATATTAATAGAAAAATCTCAGAAACTTATTACAAAAATGGCAGCATAATTTTTAATTTTTTTAGACCTGATGGAACAATTTGTGCATCTTTTGAAGATAAATTTAAACAAATATTATATACTACATATAATAAAGAGGGCGAAAAAGTAAGCAGAAAAACATTTTTAAAAGATTCAGAATTTGATAGCGAAACACAAAGTACGAGATTTGTTAATACAAAAAATAAAAATGAAGTATTGTTTTATAAACTACCCTTCACTAACTGTTCATCGTTTAAAATTATGAACGAGTTAGATAGTGAAATACCACTTATTGAATATAGTATAAAAAAATCCATAAAAAGAATTTACTATTCAGATAAATATAAAAAAATTTATTATTATCTAAATGAATATAGTGATGAAAATAAGGTTTCAATAATAGATGACCTAGCAAATAAATGTATAATAATAAACTGTTACGATGAAGAAGAAAATTATATAAAAACCGTTGAAATAAATATTGGGCTATTAAATTATCTTCTAAATACTGGCATGATAAGAAATTTCCCTGATGACCTATATAAAGAATTTCCAGATAAAAATGGAAATAATATGTCTGTTTTGAAGGACGGTGATATGGACGATGTAAGGAATTTTCTAAGATTGCACATTAAAAAAAGATTTGAAGAAAACGGATTATATGGTTTCAATGGCGGTTGTTTAGCAGAAGAAAATTTAATAACTTTTTCAAGAATAAATAGCTTGGAAGAACTATATAAAACTGTATTTTTACTAACAAGTTTTAAAAGCAAAACTGATATTAATATTTTAAAAAAATTTATTTTGGATTGTGAAACCGGTGTTTCAAGGGATGGGATCTTTGTAATTCCATATACCATTCCTGGACATGCAATAATTTTGCTCCTAAAGAATGAAAAAGGCGTTCTTGACTATCGTATTTTTGACTCATCACTTTCAACGCTTTATAAGGATAATATGTACCTATTTAACGATTCTCTTTCACCTAGAGAAAAAAAGAAAAAATATATAAACCATAGAGTACAAAATTTAGGTTCCTGCTGGTTTTATTCTTCAGTTATATCGGCAATGCTTTCTAAAATGAACCTTGAGGATTTTTTTAATGGTACATTTGATAAAGATATATTAAATGAAATGGTTTTTAACGAAATTAAAAATTTTATTGAAGAGTATAATATTGAATTTTTAAATAATTTTGTAAGTATTGACGAAAAATCAAATTCTCCTTTTGAATTTTTCAAAACTACTATAGGAACAACTGCTGTTGACAGTGCGACTCTGCTTAACTCAATAAAAATGAAATACGCCACGGAATCTTTTGATTTATACTCAAAGATAATTGTTAGAGATTATATTGTTGAACATTATGATGAAGTTCTAAATGCTCAATTTGAAAAATTTAGGGGAACAAACAGCAGTATTCAAGTTGATGCAGTTAAGGAAATAATGGATAAATATATTGAAGCTCTCAATAAAGATATAGAGGACAAAAATGATGAGCTCAAAATAGATTTTGGCGAAGAAAGAATGATTGATACCATAATTTCAAGCTATGCAAAGGAATACTTTGAAGAAAACTCTTGTAATGCTTCAAATAAAGACCAAATAGCAATTTTCTTCCTAAAAAAATTACTTGGTGTAGAGAGCTTAGAGGAGATTAATTCTGGAAATTTAAAATATAAGCTAATGGATGCCTATAAAAAATTTACTAAAAAGGAATTCAAAGAAGAAATTGAAGAAGATGCAAACAGTGCAGAACCATTTGAATTTACGCCGGATATGTTTGATATTTTTACAACACATGAAGAAGAAAACAAAACGTATGAAAGCGATCCAGAACCACAGAATGCTATATCACAAACACCAGCAATTTCTAAAGATGCTGCAAAAATAATTAATAGCAGAAAAAGGTTGGAAGGAAATTCGTTGGAAATATTAAATAATATAGTGCTGCAGAAGAACCAAACCAATCCGAGCAATGATTTCATATACAAAACAATTGATGGTAGAGACTGCTATAATTTCGTATTTACCCCATTAGACAATGCAATGCGAAATTCTTCAATAAAAAATCTAGTAGAAGTTTTTTTACAGCAAAAATTTAACGGTGATATGATTAGCGAGATTACAAGCGGAAAAGATTTAAGGATTTTCATTCCTTGCAATATAGGCAACCATTGGGTATTGGAAGAGGCTTTAATAAGATACGAAGGCAATGACGGCACTACGGATAAATTTGGATTCTATAGTTCAATTTATGACTCATGTGATCCAAATAATTCTTTAAATAGAAGCAATCTAAATTGTTTTGAAGCATTTAGAACTTTCTTTGGCACGACAATTGAAGAAAGGGGAGAGATAACAAACCAGGATGGAAGACAGGTAAAACCTAATTTGGCTTTGCAAAGGGATTCATACTCATGCGGTTATTTTTCTTCATTATTTTTAGAAAAAAGACTCAATGACGAAAATCTATCAGATATTCAAACAGTAGATATTAATAGGGTTATACAGGATAGAGTATTGGAACTTGAAACCTTGGGAATGATTGAAAACTTTAAAATGAATTTGGACCAATTAGCTGCTGCTCAAGAAAGTAGGTCAAGAAGATATCTGTCAGGTAATAGCAGATATTAATAAATACTGCAATACTTAAAACACCAGTTTTTAAGTATTGCATTTTAAAAGCATTCAATAATTTAATTGTTAAATGCTATAAAATCCAAATTAATATTTTTGCTTGACGTAATGCAATTTTTAGGTTATAATTATAAGATATATAATTACTTTTGGACCGATATGAAAAATTCAGCAAATTTAAGCCTAAACCCTAATTTAGATTGCGAGACTGCTATTTTTGAACTATACGACATTGTTCAAAACAATAATATATCGTTCTCGCAAAAGTTGAATTGTATAATAACTTCCCCTTGGTTAACAAATGAAGAAAAAATTAATTGGTTGAAGCAAATTATGGTAGTGGTTGTCGCAAAATTAAATAAAATTTACTATAAAAGTAGTCCAAGCCACTACTAATAACCATTTAAGATTATGCCTACTCAACTTTTATTACACCTGGCGTTTCAACTATTCTCTTTTTTTCTAATTCATAGATTTGATAGTATTCGCCCAGGTCAAATGTTAATTCTTTACCGCCAGATGATACATGAAGGTAAACTTTACTCCATTCCTTTGCACCTTCTTTCTTGCTTGCGTTAATTATTCTGCGCAGGTCATTTATAGGATTTTGATTTTTAATATAAATATTAATCTCCTTTATCATTTTTGGCGGTTCTATTGATTTTTGAATTACTATAGGGTCATTTTTATAGCCACCGCTGCTTTCTTCCTTTTTCTTGAAGCTAGCGCCTTCTTTATTTTGCCAAGGCTTTTTTTCTCCATTCCACTCTTTGTTTGGCGGTCTATGGGTTATTTTTTGGAGCGTTCCAGTTTTAGTATTTTTTATAAAGTCCTGCAATAGACAAAAATCATTTGCAATAGCTCTAAATCCACCATCATCCTTCTTTATCATGCACTCAAAAACCAGTTGGTGATGTTCTTTGTCATCCAGCCAATCTTTATGCGCAGTTATTAGGTCATTATTAAACACTGCAACCTCTATCATACCTTTAGGATCAGATAATCCAACGAAGGCATATCTACCTTTAGCGCTTGATTTTATACTAGTGCTAACAACAACGCCAGCAAGTCTAATCTTATCGCCATCAATTATTTCATTGCTTTCCAGCTCGCTTGAATAGCTAATTCCCCTATCCTCCAAGTCCTTTTTCAAACTGTCAAGCGGATGTCCGCCAAGATAGAATCCAAATGCCTCAAATTCCCTTTGATATCTGTCAACGCCAAACCAATCATCCGTTTTAGCCAATATAGGCTTTGTATTTTGCGTAATTCCAAACCCGCCGAACAGACTCATCTGGCTGCTATTTTTTTCTTCCTGGAAACTTACGCAATATTTGCTTAGAACTTCACATGAGTCATTTATTTGCTTTCTGTTTTCATGTATATTGTCAAATGCGCCCGCCTTAGCCAAAGCTTCCATCGTTTTCTTGTTTATAACCTTTCCGCTAACCCTTTCCACAAAATCAAAAATAGTCTTAAATGGTCCATTTTTTTTTTTTTTATTGACTATTTCTTCAGAAACGTTAATACCAACGCCCTTAATGCCAGATAGTCCGTATCTAACAGCTAGTTCTTTATCCTCATGGTACCTTTTAACTTTTTTATCCTCTTCGCCAACCATATCAATTCTTTCAACGCTAAAATATATTTTTGATTTATTGATATCAGGCGGTAAAACCTTTATATTATGAGCCTTTAAATCCTGCATATAGAAATTAACCTTATCGGTATCAGCAATATCCATATTCATTGAGGAAATCAAAAACTCAACCGGAAAATAGTGTTTTAAAAATGCAGTTTGGTAGCTAATAACAGCATAGGCAGCAGCATGGGCTTTGTTAAATCCATATTCAGCAAATTTTGCCAATAAATCAAATATTTTATTTGCTAAATCTTCATCTATATCACTAAATTTTTTTGCACCTTCAACAAAAACCCCCCTTTGTTTGTCCATCTCCTCTTTAATCTTCTTACCCATAGCCCTTCTAAGCAAATCAGCGCCGCCAAGCGTATAGCCAGCAAGAGCCTTTGCGATATTCATAACCTGCTCCTGATAGATTATGATTCCATAGGTATCCTTGAGAATCTCCTCCATCTTAGGGTGAAGATATTCAACAGTTTCCAAACCATGTTTCCTCTTAATATATGTAGGAATACTATCCATAGGTCCTGGACGGTACAAAGACACTAAAGCTATAATATCCTCTATATTATCGGGCTTCATCTGCTTTAGCATAGACTTCATGCCGGAAGATTCCACCTGGAATACGCCCACCGAATCACCCTCAACAAGCATATCATAGACTTCCTTATCATCCAAAGGTATACTATCAATATTTACATCAATACCCCTATCTTTTACAAAGGTTATAGCATCCTTTATGATTGTTAGGGTCTTTAAACCCAAAAAGTCAAATTTAACAAGTCCAGCCTGCTCTGCATATTTCATTGTGTATTGGATAACTGGCATAGGCGACTCACCGTCAGAATAAAGAGCGCATATTTGCTGCAGAGGTTTATCTCCAATAACCACGCCCGCAGCATGCATAGAAGAGTGCCTGTTTAGTCCTTCTAGATCCAGTGCAATAGATATCAATTCTCCAATCTGCGGATCAGCCTGCTGCTGCTTCCTCAAATCTGGATCCTGTTCAAGGGCTTCCTCAAGGCTTAGATTCTGCGGAATCATTTTACTGATTTTATCAACCTCATTATAGCTCATCTGAAGAACCCTTCCAACATCTTTTATCACCGCCCTAGACTGCAATTTTCCAAATGTGATAATTTGGGCAACCATATCATAGCCATACTTCTCCTGAACATACTTAATTGAGCGTTCCCTTCCCCTCTGGCAGAAATCAACGTCAAAATCCGGCATTGACACCCTTTCTGGATTTAAAAATCTTTCAAAGAACAACTTAAATCTAATTGGATCCAAATCTGTAATTTTCATAGCCCATGCAACAACCGAACCGGCACCGGAACCCCTGCCTGGACCTATTGGCACATCATGGGTTTTACTCCAGTTTATAAAGTCGGCCACAATAAGGAAATAGCCCGGAAAATCCATTTTTATAATAATATCCATTTCATATTCAAGCTGGTCAAAGTATTGTTTATGAATTTTTTCTTTTTCAGCAGGGTCAGTTATACCTTCAAGCTTATATTTTTGCTCCAGCCTTTTTTCCAAACCCTCAATACTTAAATGCTTCATGTAGTCAGCCTCGGTCATGCCATCAGGAGTTTGAAAATGCGGCAATGTTGGCTTCCTAGTGTATGCCATAGTATGAATTCTTTTTGCAATATTTATTGTATTTTCAATAGCTTCAGGTATATCCGCAAAAAGCGCCTCCATCTCTTCAGGACTTTTAAAATAGTGCTCTGGAGTTTGTCTTTTTCTGTCTGTTTCCGTTACATACCTTCCATCAGCTATACACGATAGAACATCCTGCGCCTTAAACATATCCTTTATTAAAAAATGGCAATCATTTGTTGCAACAAGCGGAATGTTGTGCTTGTAGGCCAAATTTATAAAGTCCTGCTCTGTATCAATCTCATCCTTTAATCCATGTCTCAAAAGTTCAATATACAGCCTATCTCCAAATATTTCTTTTAGTTGAAGAAGTGCAGCCTCAGCCCTATCCGGTTGTTTCTTTAACAGGAGCTTTCCGATTAATCCTTCACATCCGCCGGTCAGGCATATAATGCCAGAATTTTTTTCCCTCAACCAATCAAATTTTATATGGGGTGTAATTCCGTTTTTTCTCTGTAAAAAATTCTCACTGGCCAAGCTAACAAGGTTATAATATCCCTCATCCGTTTGAGCCAGCAGAACTATCTTGCTAAAATTTTTTTCTTTATCAAAACTTGTATCTTCCTTATCAAAAAACTCACTGGCCTCCATTAGCAGCTCAGAACCTATAATTGGCTGTATGCCCTCCTTTGAGGCGGCGCATGAATACTCAAGCACACCAAACATATTTCCAGTATCAGTAATAGCAGCAGCAGGCATGCCAAACTCCTTAGCCTTTGCAATCATTTTTTTCAATTTAATTGCTCCAAGGCACAGCGAATACTCAGTATGATTTCTCAGATGAACAAATTTTGACATCTAATCTTATTTTTTAATTGTTAATTAATTAACTTTCCGTTTAAATCTTAAACAAAAACTTTTCTAATATCAAGAGTTTTGAAAAAAATTATTTATAGCCATTTAATTTTTAGTTGACAAATAATTATTTTTATCTATAATAGAAAAATAGAGCATATTTAATTATATAATATGAATATAAAAAATTACAATAACTATGGAAATGAAATCTTGTTAAATAACAAGAACATTAGTATTGTAAATTTTTTTAAATCTATTTTTTTCCCCTTGGGGGAATAATCTTTGAATATCTTTATAAATTTATGTATATATTTGGATTAATCTATCCAAAGCATTAAAACAACATATCAATTATTGATAATATTTAAAAATAGTCTTTTTGAAAAAGCTATAGGAAAGTTTTGAAGCAATTTCATAAAAATAAAAAATATTATCATTTTAAAAAGTAAAATTAAATATAAGAGGTTTATCATGTTAACACAATCTTTAAAATTATCACAATCAGTTTTAACAAGGGCATTAACTGACAGCGTTAAGCAATTAGTAACAAAGCAATTAGTTCTAGAAGACGCCCCTAAATGTATGGCTCTGCAGTCAACATTAACCAAGTTGGAACTGCATGCCTATGGCCAGAGAAGTTTAGATGACTATAAAGCAATGATTCAGAGCGGAATAATGGTTGGTCTTTGCAGGCCTGATGGAAAATTAGTAGCACAAATAGGAAGTAATCTCGGACATAAGAAAAAAAGCTATATAATCTCAGAAAATCCAGTAGTTTCAGAACTTTTAGATAAGTCAGTGGTATTGGAACAGGGGGCATATATAGTCCATAGAGATTACAGAGGCCAAGGGCTTCAAAGTAAATTAGAGCTATCCCTATCAGAAAGAATTAAAGCGTTAATAGAGGATGGTGAAAAATTAAAAATCCACAATGCAGAGCTACACAACTCATTGTCAAAAGTGCAAACATCGTTGATAGTTTCAGGGTGCAGCTCAGAAAACCCAGCAAGTGCATTGACAAGCCTAAAGAGCGGTTCAATGCTAGTTGGCGTTAAGGACGGAATAGTAGTAAATGAAGGGGAAGAGGAACTGACTGCATATGCATTAGCCAAACCTCTTACTGGAATTGGAAGAATTATATATGACGAATCAACCGAGACCAGAACTAGAATTGGAGAACTTTTAGAAGAAAGAGAACAGTTGGAAAAAATTCAGAATGAACAAATAAGAGAACTTCAGGAGAGAGGTAAAATGCTTATAGAAGATACATCTGACCTAAGAAGTAATGAAGAAAAATTAAAAGAAATTGAATCGCTTCAAAAACTTAGAGCTAACCCGCTGCCAAAATCATGGGTCGCTAAAGTTACAAAGGCCGGATATGTTATTTCTAAAGATTCTGAAGGGTATCACCTGCATAAGCCTATAGCAGTAGAAAGAGTTTAAAATTTTAATGCGTACCTAAAAAATACGCATTTATATCAAAATTATCTTGAATTAATAATTAAAAATAATTACTTTAAAAATATATAAATTTTAAAAATGCCATGTCAAAAAATGAAATGTGGGGCGGAAGATTCGTATTGGGTCCAACGGAAATTATGGAAAAAATTAATGCCTCAATAGATTTTGATAAAAAATTATATAAATACGATATTCAAGGCTCAAGAGTTCATGCCAATATGCTTGAAAAACAGAGTATTATATCAAAGGAAGAAAATAAAGAAATTCAAAAAGGATTAAACGAGATTGAAAAGCTCATAGATGATGGAAAGTTTGAATTTTCAAAGGCACTTGAAGATATTCATATGAATGTTGAAAATAAGCTTAAGGAAATAATTGGCGCGCCAGCTGGAAAACTGCATACTGCACGCTCAAGAAACGACCAGGTAGCGTTAGATTTCAAGCTGTATGTTAGAAATGCAATTGATACACTAATAAATCTATTAAAAGATTTGGAAAATGAAATTCTAACACAGGCTGAAAAAAACTTTGATGCTATGCTTCCAGGCTGCACGCATTTGCAGGTGGCGCAGCCAACAACATTTGGACACCATCTAATGGCATACTTTGAAATGATTCTAAGAGATATAAAAAGGCTCAAAAATTCTAGAGAAATAATGAATGAGTGTCCTTTAGGAGCTGCAGCACTCTGTGGAACATCATTTAATATTGATAGAGATTATACAGCTAAAAATTTAGGTTTTGATCGTCCGACTAGAAATAGTCTGGACAGCGTTTCTGATAGGGATTTTGCAATTGAACTATTATCAAATATATCAATAATTGCGGTACATCTATCAAGATTTGCCGAAGAATGTATAATATGGGTTTCAAAACCATACAACTACGTAAAATTGCCGGAACAATACACCACCGGAAGTTCAATAATGCCGCAGAAAAAAAATCCTGACGCAAGTGAATTGATAAAAGGAAAGACCGGCAGAATCTTTGGCAATTTGCAGGCTCTATTGGTGGTTATGAAGGGATTGCCTCTAGCCTATGCAAAGGATATGCAGGAGGATAAGGAACCAGTATTTGATTCAGTTGAAAATATAATACTCTGCATACAGGCGACAACAGATATAATAAAAGGAATGGTTCCAAATAAAGAAAATATGTTAAAAGCTTTGAATCAAGGATTTCCTAACGCAACGGATCTTGCAGATTACCTAGTTAAAGAACTAAATATACCTTTTAGAGAAGCACACCATATAACTGGAACAATAGTAAAACTCGCAGAGGATAAGGGCTTAGCTTTAGAGAATATGAAGCTAGAAGATATGCAAACCGTTTGCAAAGACATAAAACAAAATGTTTTTGACTTTATAAAAATGGAAAATAGTCTGAATTCAAGAAAAAGTTTTGGCGGAACAGCACCTGAAAGAGTTAAAGAGGCTATAGTTGAGGCTGAAAAAACAGTAAAAAATATATAATAGCTAAAATTTACTTGTTTTAAAAATAATTATTTATATTTTTAAAAGTATATTTTTTAGTTTTTATAGATGAGGCTGATTAAAAGTTTTTTATTACTATATATTTTAATGTTTAGCATATCCTTTGCTAAACAAACTTCCGTCATAAATATAAGGCTTAGCACAAATGGAGAAAAGGAAAGGATAGTAATAGAAACTACAAATAAAACTAATTTTAATGCTTTTATTCTGCAAAAACCATATAGGCTGGTGGTTGATTTACAGAATACCAGTCTAGATGTAAAAGCACCAAGTTTTAAGGCAAATAATGTTGTTGATACACTGAGGATTGGTAAATTTTCAGAATCTGATACCAGGCTAGTATTTGATTTAAATATAAAAACAAAAATAGAAAAAAGCTTCTATCTTACACCAAATTCTGATAATAAAAATCATAGAATTGTTATAGATATGACATTTAATAAAAAAGATCTAGAGACTGAAGATATAATAGGAAAACTTATAGAAGAAAACAATTTATACGAAGTTGAACCAAATATTTTAAACGATTTGATAGATGGAATACTGGCTGATAATTCAAAAATAGAAAGCAATAAACCAAAAAATCTAAATACTCCAAAAGCAGGAGCTAAATCAAATAATTCGCCTAAAAATTTAGCATCATACAACACAGCCAAAGAAAAAAGAAAACCTAGAATAATAATTGATGCTGGACACGGCGGAAAGGATCCTGGTACAATAGGATTGAGAGGAACAAAGGAAAAAATAATAACTTTAACATACGCAAAGTCCATAAAAGAAGGTCTTGAAGCTACGGGCAAATACAAGGTGTATTTAACAAGAAATCAGGATTTTTACATAGAGTTAAGGGAAAGGGTATCTATAGCAAGAAGGTACAAAGGTGACCTCTTCATATCAATACACGCTGACTCTGCCATGAATAAAAGTGCAAGGGGTGTTTCAATATACACTCTATCCCAAAAAGCTTCTGACACAAGGACGGCACAGCTAGCCCAAAAGGAAAATAAAGCTGATATAATTGGAGGCTTAAACCTATACGGAGAATATCAGGACACAATAAATACTTTGGTTGATATATCTAGGCGACAGGCTATGAATGATTCAAAGAAGTTTGCAAAATTGCTTGAAAGGGAATTTAACAATAGAAACATCCAAGGACTTGGACAAATGGTAAAACATGCTAACTTTGCAGTTTTAACCTCTGCAGATATGCCATCAATTCTGCTTGAACTAGGTTTTTTATCAAATAAAACCGATGAAAGGATGATAAGGTCTTTTGGATATAAAACCAAAATAGTAAATTCAATTGTAAGTTCAGTTAATAAATATTTTAAGTAGTATATAACCAGCCAATTTTAACTTAGCTACATATGTTATGGTATTAATAGTTGCTTTGAATCTTTTTCTACAATCTTTCCAGACAGACTATTATCGTTATAAAGATTAGATACCCTATTGATTAATTCAATATATCTTGGAATCGTAGAAGTAGGTATTTGTACAGATATCTGCCTATAGCTATTAAGGACTCCAACCCTGTCTGAATATATAAAGGCTGCATTTGTTATATCCTCATTCTCCACGCATCCAGAAGATTGTCTAACATCAGTATATAAAAACTCCCTGCGTCCATCTGAAGATATTAGGCAAATTACATCATTGCTCTGTCCATCATTATATCTAGGAGTTTCCTCATGTCCGACTATTACTTTTTTTGTTAGCATATCTGTTTCAGGATTAAAAATACGATTCTCAACAGGTATTATTGAGTTTGTTTTTTCATCTATTAGATGTTTTAACGTTCCATTTATAACTGTTTTTACGCGCGGGAAGTCCTGTTCATCACTTAAAAAATTATCAAAATTTTTAACTATATCATGGAATATTTTTATATATTCATTCATTGCATTCTCTATATTTTCGGTATTTAAAACAGTATTTACCCTATAATGCTTTGTCAAATCTTCCATTTCTATATCGCTAGCTAAATTAGAACTGCCATCAAGCCTTTCAATAATTCTATTACTTTGAAATATATTTATTACATTTCTCATTTTTTCTATTATTTCTGACTTTTGCTGGTTATTCCTATTCGTATATATTATATGTCCAATTTTTTTAACTAAATTTTTAATATCGGACTTAATAAAAACCGCATGGGAAATTAAAGTGTCCTCAGAAACCGCTGAACAAAGTATAATCTTTCCAAGTTCTACATTTCTTCGTATATCTTCATGGAACATTATCAAATTTCTAGACTGCAGCCTCAAATCAGATATATGCAAATATGGATTCATTTTGGCCAACAATGGATTTTTCCAGCTGCCGCCGCATAGGATTACATCCTCTTTTTTAGTTTCTAGCGCAGGAGTCTCATGGTTTCCAATTATAAAATCAATCTTCTTGCCTCTATTATTATATATTAGTCTCATATAGGTTTGATAGCAGGATTCGGAATATCTCCCTCTATCAACCATATCGCCGCCAAATGTAAATCTGCCATTAAATTTCCCATTTACTTCTAAATTCAAAATAGGAACCAGGTCTATTGTTATGTTTCCTCCATACAAACCAATATCTTTAATAATTTCACCATTAGTTTTATTAAAAAAAACTACAGGCAATTCACCATCAACAAACTTTGCCAAACCGCTTTTTAGAAGGACAAAGCCAAGCGCCAATAAATCTCCATGTATATCAGTTGTATGACAATGGACATCTGCCTCCAGCGGTATAATTTCTCCATTTTCAATCTGTTTTTTTAAAAATATCGCTATATCCATTACGCTAGATAGTTCATCTATATATGCCTGTCTATCCTCTGGATTTAATTGAAAAATTTCATCATTGAAATCGTATGTATTAGAGAGCCTCTCTTTAAAAATATCAAAAGATTTTCGTAATTGTTTTATATTTGATGATATATCAGTCATGGAGTAACTTTTGTAATCTCGCTACTACCTATAATATACCTTATTTAATATAAAATCAAATATTTTTTAAAATTTGTTTGAAATAATAAATAATTCTATTAAATATTGATATGTTAAACAAATTAAAAATTTATGAGCATTTTAGGGGATTTAAATAAAAAATTAGTAGAAATATTTGAAAAACTAGGTTTTGATAAAAAATATGCTTTTTTCCAATATTCAGATAGACCAGATTTGAGCGATTTTCAAACAAATTGCGCAATGCCATTAAGCAAAATATTAAGAAAGCCGCCTAGAGAAGTAGCGGAATTAATAATACCAGAATTAGAAAAAACAAAACTGTTTGAAAAAGTAACGGTTGATGGTCCAGGATTTATAAACGTAAAAATATTAAATGAAGAATTGTTAAACGAAATAAATTCAACAATAGATGATAAAAAATTAGGCTATAGCCACAGTGAGAATAAAAAAACTATAGTTATTGATTTCAGCAGTCCAAATGTTGCAAAGGAAATGCACGTGGGGCATCTGCGTTCAACAATTATAGGCGAAAGTATCAGGAGGATTTGCCAGTTTGCAGGCGATAAAGTTATTGGCGATAACCACCTTGGGGACTGGGGAACAAATATGGGCATGGTTATAGAAGGCATAAGGCTGAAACATCCGGATATTGAATGCTTTAAAGAAGGATTTGACGGTGATAAAATAACAGATTTAACACTTACGCCTGAAGATTTGCTAGGCATATATAAAGCTGCAAACACCAAAGCAAAGGAGGATGAAAATTTTGCAAAAAAAGTTAGGGAAACTACAAAAAATTTACAGGATGGCTACAAGCCCTATAGAACACTCTGGAAATACTTCTGGAATGTATCAATAGAAGACATGAAGGATATTTACAATATCCTTGACGCGCATTTTGACCTATGGAATGGTGAAAGTTCTGTCCACGATTTAATTAGAAAAATGATTGTTGATTTTGAAAAATCTGGACTAATTACAGTTTCTGAAGGGGCAAAGGTTGTAGACCTAAGCGATAAAGATATGCCTCCTGCAATAATTGAAAAAAGTGATGGCGCAGTCATGTATGCAAGCAGTGATTTAGCAACAATCCTTGATAGAAAACAAAAATACAATCCAGACCTAATGCTATATATAGTTGACTATAGACAGAGCCTGCATTTTAAGCAGGTATTTGAAGTCGCTAAGAGAAGCGGATTTCTAGATGAAAACCATATAGCGGAACATTGTCCCTTTGGCACAATGAATGGAAAGGATGGAAAACCATTTAAAACAAGGAGCGGCGATACTGTAAAACTCAGGGATTTGATAAATGAAGCAATAGATGTAATGCGCGAAAAGTCAACAATAAAGGATGAGGATACAATCCAAAAGGTTGCAGTTGCATCATTAAAATTTGCCGACCTAATAAACTTTAGAGAATCCAGCTATATTTTTGATATGGACCAATTCACTAACTACGAAGGAAAAACTGGAGCCTATGTTCTATATAGTCTAGTTAGAATCAACTCCATATTGTCCAACTATGAAAAATTTGATTACAAAATTACAGAAATTAGAGCAAAAGAGGAAAGGGATTTGCTAATGGAATTAAGCAGATTTTCTTCAGTATTCAAGGGCGCATACGACAAGAAAGCTCCTAACTTCATAGCGGAATATGTATATACACTGGCTAAAAAATTTAGCAGTTTTTATTCAGCATGTCCAATAAACAATGAAACTGATGAGAAATATAAAAAGTCAAAGCTATCATTGATATACGTTACAAAACAGTATCTAGAAATATGTCTGAATCTTTTAGGCATTTCTTCTGTTAATAAAATGTAATTTCAATTTCAAACATATAATATTATAAACAAAGTCCCAATTCTGTTTGGGACTTTAAAATTATAATAGATATTCCAGATGTTGTTCTTTTATTAGATCCACTATCTTCTTGACATTTTGAGATTTATCTTTTTTCATAATCAGAATCGTATCTTTTTCTTCAATTATTACCAGATTTTCAACGTCCGTACAGCATATTACTTTGCTCTGCGACCTTATGTAGCAATTTTCTGAATTGTTTACTATAACATTGCCATTTATTATATTTTTATCTTTGCTTTTATTTGAGTCTATATCATATAGGGACTTATAGCTTCCAAGGTCACTCCATATAAGGTCCATTGAAATAACCGCTAAATTATCAGAACTTAATTTTTCTATTATAGCGTAGTCAATTGAAATTTCCTCCGATTTTTCAAACGTTTCTTTATCCAAATATATTTTATTGCCAATTTCTTTAGAATTTTTAATTGTTAACTCTATATTATCCAACAACTCCTTTTTGTATTTCTTAAACAAATCATATAACGTAGAAACCTTTGCCATAAAAATTCCAGAGTTCCATAGATATCTATTTTCCTTCAAAAACTCTATTGCAGTAGCCATATCTGGTTTTTCCACAAATTTTTCAACAGAGAAAGAATTTCCTTTAATTTTTTTATCAAGTTTTATATATCCATAGCCTGTTTCCGGATAGGATGGCTGGATGCCAAGCGTTACCACTTTTCCATTCCTAGCTAATTCCTCACCCTCAATCAGATATTCATTAAAGTTAGTTACATTATTTATATAGGCGTCCGATGGCAGAAAAACTATCACTTCATTTCCCTTTCTATGTTTATGCAAATATGCCACTATTGCAGCTATCGCGGGAGCCGTATTCTTTGCCTTTGGTTCCAAAAATATTTTAGAATTAAAAATTCCATTTGTTTCAATTTCTTTATCAATTAAACCTTCGTGATTTATATTGCCTAATATTATTGGTTCGTTAAAAATTGCTCTGTTGCTAAACCTTTTTATAGTTTGTGTAAACATGGTTTCGCCGTTAATAAATTCTATGAATTGCTTTGGTTTATTTCTTCTGGACATTGGCCACAGTCTAGTTCCATTTCCACCAGAAAGCATGATTGGGGTTATCATTTTAAACTGCCTTAATTATTCGTTCCATTTTTTTTATACATCACATTAAATAAAAATCAAGATAAAAGTTAAAACATTAACTTATATTTAATTAAAATTCAGCTTTAAAATGATATAATATTTATTGACAAACTAAGTTTTGCAGTTATTATTCAATGAGCAAAAAATATTATTATTTTTTATGAAAAAGTTGGTTTTATTTTTTCTATTTATTCTATTTAGTTTTCAACTAAATGCAAAGACAGAGGTTGACAAAGCCTTCAGAAAAAGAACAAAAAGCACTATAAATAAATTTATTTTATACAGTCCAGATATATACGACAATAGACAAATTAGAGATGAACAGGTTTTTAACGGATTTGGTTGCGAAGGAAAAAATATTTCACCAAAATTAGTATGGAGAAACGCACCGGCTGATACCAAAAGTTTTGCCATAACAATGTATGACAAGGACGCCAAAACCGGCAGCGGCTGGTGGCACTGGATAGTCTATAATATACCAGCGAACGTAACATTATTGGAAACTGGTGCCAGCGAAACTAGAAAATTAATGCCAAAAGGAGCAATACAAAGCCTAAATGACTTTGGAACTAAAAAATATGGCGGCGTATGTCCTCCGGCTGGTTCAAAACATAACTATATAATAACCATATACGCCCTAAATGTTGAAAAATTAGACCTGCCTAAAAACGTCATGCCAGCAATGGTTGGATATTATATAAACAAGCACAAAATAGCCAGCACTGCAATAAAAGCCTTCTACAAAAGAAATGCAAATATCATCTACAAAGAGCAAAACCTCTCTAGAGAAAAGGATAAAAAGATAGTTTATAAAGGCAGCACACCGGCAAAAAAGAAAAAATATTCCCTAAACCAGGGTGTGTCCACACAATCAAAGAACCAAAAAAAGGCAGCTAAAAATAAAAAAAGCAATTTAGATAAAAATAAAACTAGCAAAAATAAACAATATAATTTAAAATCAAATAATGGAAAGAATAGCGGTACGCAGAAAAACGTTATTGTTGAAGAAAATTAATTAATAAAGTTATTTAGAAATGAAAAATAATAGTTTTGAAACATTAATAGGCGCTTTAGTTGTAGTAGTTGCTGGACTATTCCTATTCCTATCATCAAAGGTATCGGACAGTAGACAAAAGCTTGCAAGCGGTTACAATATAATAGCAGAATTCACAAATGTTGACGGTATAAACATAGGAAGCGATATAAAGATCTCTGGCGTAAAAATTGGCAATGTTATTGACATAAAATTAAACAAAGATAATTATAAGGCAACTGTAGTTTTAAAAATGCCTAAGGACATTCTAATCCCAACAGACAGCATATTTAAAATTTCTACAAGCGGTTTAATCGGAAACAAATTTATAAATGTAAAAGTTGGCGCCGAAGATGAATATTTTAAGGACAATGAAACCGCAGAATTTACTGAATCCGCTATGGATTTAGAGGATCTAATTTCAAGATTTATTTTTAATTCAGGTGACAAAGATGAAAAAAATGAGTAAAATTATATTATTTTTAATTATCTGTTCCATTTCTATCAGCAACCTGTTTGCTGCAGAGGCGAATACCGAAACCAAAGCAGACAATCAAAATCAGGAACCTGTTGCAGAAGAGGAAATTATTAGAATCAAGGACGTAAAAGACATAAATAAAGCAAACGTTGTCGTACTTCAAGCCCTAAATAAAATAACGGCAAAAAGCTACAGATACGAGGTTAAAATTGGCGACAAAATAGAATTTGAAAGGCTTATAGTTGAACCACTATTCTGTTGGAAATCTTCACCTGCAGACATTCCAGAAAACAAAGTGCTATTAAAAATCACAGAAAACAAACTTGATAAAACCAAAGACGAAATTTTTTACGGCTGGATGTTCTCATCCTCCCCAAGCATATCATCCATGGAGCACCCCATGTACGACATAACCATAGTTGATTGTAAAAAGGTTGATGAATCTTCAGAGGATTTCAAAAAATAGTTACTTTCTTTCAAAAACCTTAAAAGAAAAACTATATTGATTATCAGTGCCCGATGGATACTTTTTTTCCTCTACAACTTTCCAGCTATTATAGTCTATTTTTGGAAAAAAAGTATCGGCCGCTCCATTATAATCAACATTAGTTATATACAATTTATCTATAGTATAGCAACCGCCCAAAGCCTCCCTATATATCTCCTCACCGCCGCATATAAATATATTTTTATCCTTAAATTTTTTCAAAGCCAGATCTAAACTGCTAAAAACATATACACCATCAACATCATAATCGTCGTTTCTACTTATTATCACATTTGTCCTATTTGGCAATATTTTTCCTATTGACTCAAATGTTTTTCTACCCATAATGATTACGTTGCCAGTAGTTAAATTTTTAAAGTTTTCTAAATCGTCTCTTAGCCTCCATGGCAGCTTATTATTTAACCCTATCTGCCCCTGGTTTCCAACTGCTGCTATTATAGATATTGCCATTTTGGCTATATTATTTTTACTGCTATAAAAATTATAATAATTAACAATTCAATTTCAAGTTAAATCTTATATACATTCACCGAGGGGCGGCCGCAGCTATATTTTTTTATTTTTTTTGCAGTCCGCCAAAACCGACAGCCTTAAAAATTTTGCCCAGACTAAAGGGCGGCGGTCAACTGCAAAAAAATGAAAAAATATAGCAAGGCAAAGCCTTGGGACTTTTTTCCCGCTCTGCCATTTCCCAAATCCACCGCTCCAACCATCCACCATTGCCAGATCTACAGCCCCTCCCCTAAAGAGAAAAAAGTCCTGCGGCCGCCCCGCCCCGCCACAATTCCAGTTAACAATTGACGACTAAGTTACAATTTTAAATTATTTTTTAATTTAAACTAATTGTCAATTATATTTCCCCGTCAAAAAATGCTTTAGTGGTGTTATTTTCATTGACAATTAAAAATTATACGATATGTTTAAACTGCCCTTAGGGCAACAGCGGATGTAGTAATCCGCAAGACAAATTTGTTGTTCCTATCGGCTTCCATCTTAGCGGGAGCCTGTAGGATATGTCCAGCTCTGAAAGGGTAAAACCTGCAGGAGTTGCGTCTTGCGATTTACTAACTCCCGCACTTTTAGTTTATCTAATCGTGCGTTTTTATTTATTATTAATAAAAGTGAGTTAAAAAAAATGGACAATCTAAGAAAAGAAATAAATAGATTAATAGATAATATGGAAGATGTTACCAAAATAGATACTAGGGATTTATACACAATAAAGTTTATTATGATAGAGACTATATTGCATCTAGAGAGTTTTAAATCCTTTAATATATTAAGAAAGCAAGTAAATAGAATACGAAGATATAGCAGCAGGCGATGCAATATATACAGCAAATGCAATAATTTGAGGAAGTTGTTGGCGGAGAATAAATCTAAATGTTCTATATAAATGATAATATAACCCACTGATTTTCTGGTGGGTTATATTGAAATTAAAATAAAAACTATTCTGCGAATTCTACAGGTGCTTTGTTTTTGGATTTCATAATCTTATTATGCGCCATTAACCTTACGGCATTAATCCTTATGAAGCCTTTAGCGTCTTCCTGATTATATCCACCCTCTTCATCCATAGATGAAAGTTTTTGATCGTATAATGAAGAATTGCTTTCCCTTGCTATTGGATATGCGTTTCCTTTGTATAATTTCATTGTTACGGTTCCGTCAATAACCTCTTGGCTCTTGTCAATCGCTGCCATTAGGAAGTCCATCTCAGGACTGAACCAGAAGCCATTATAAACAAGCTCAGAAAGTGGAGAGTTCAGCATATCCCTCAATCTCATAACTTCCCTGTCCATGGCTATACCTTCAATATCCCTATGGGCTATGTATAAAATTGTACCACCTGGAGTTTCATATACGCCCCTGGATTTAATGCCTACAAATCTATTTTCAACCATGTCAAGGTGTCCTATTCCATTTTCTGCGCCAAGCTCATTTAAGTATGTAAACAACTCAAGTGAATCAGTTTTTACAGTGCCATCCTCTAGATTTTCAACCTTTATAGGAATACCGTCTTTAAACGTTATTTTAATTCTGGTAACCCTATCTGGAGCATTTTCAGGGGTATTGCTTCTGTTATACACTTCAGGCGGACATTCCTTTGAAGGGTCTTCCAATATTCCGGCCTCATGGCTTATGTGCAATAGATTTTCATCTTCGCTGTATGGTTGTTTTACGCTCTGCGATACTGGAATATTATGTTTTTCCGCATATTTGAGCATATCAGTTCTGCCCTTAAATTGTTCTAAAAATTCATGGTCTTTCCAAGGTGCAAATACTTTAATATTTGGATTTAGGGCATAGTATGAGAGTTCAAATCGCACCTGATCATTTCCTTTTCCTGTAGCACCGTGCGAAACATATTCCGCACCCTCTTTGGCTGCTATTTCAATTTGTTTTTTTGCTATTAGAGGCCTTGCAATTGCAGTACCTAATAAATATCTGTCTTCATAGATTGCGCCAGATTTGAAAATTGGGAAAATATAATCTTCAACAAATTCCTTTTTTAAGTCAACTATATATGCCTTAGACGCTCCTAATTTTAGAGCCTTTTCTTTAGCAGTTTCTAAATCAGCGTCCCTCTGACCTATATCAGCCGTAAAAGTTATTACGTCAAATCCTTTTTCTAATAACCATTTTAAAATAACGGATGTATCTAAACCACCTGAGTAGGCCAATACAATTTTTTTCTTTTTTTCAACCATAGATTTCTATTAATTATTTAATAAATATATTTATATTATAATAATAATCATATTAAGTCAATACAATTATTATAAAAATGAATTACTATTTTCTATTTTTTCTAAAATCTATAGAGCAGTCAACATTATTGCTCTTATCTTTTCTTAAAATATCATCTCTGATTTTATTTGTTAAGCCTTCCATAGCGTCGAGACCCATTGTAATATCATTATTCTGATATGGAGCATTTTCTAAAATAGAATTCTTTTTATCATTGACATTAAAATAGTCAACTTTAAGAATGTTTTTATTGGACATATCTTTATAATATAAATTCCATATGCCTTGATTTTAATTTTTAAAAATCAATAATCAACAAAAACTTATTTTATTTAAAGATATTATAAACATATATTTAATAAGTTTCGGAGACTGTGGCACCGGCGTGGCGGCCGCAGCTATATTTTTTCATTTTTTTTGCAGTTGACCACCGCCCTTTAGTCTAGGCAAAATTTTTAGGATTGTCGGTTCTGGCGGACTGCAAAAAAAATGAAAAAATATAGCAAGGCAAAGCCTTGGGACTTTTTTCCCGCCCTGCCCTTTGCCAAATCCACC
>CALXSC010000040.1 GCA_944391025.1 uncultured Rickettsiales bacterium | reverse complement strand
GAGCCATCGCTTCGCTCCAATCGTGCTTCGGCAAACACTCGGGCTAAAGCCCTACGCTGGTGAAATTGTGCAAGCACATTTCCCCTTGCCTTCGCACTTGCTTGAATTTGCTAGCCTGTCGTCCCACTAAGCACGATTGGAGCGAAGCGATGGCTCAAGCATACATCCCTGATACACTCGTTTTCATTTGTCCGTAGTTTGCTGAAACGAAGTGAAAGACTACGTCGTAATGGCTTATCGCTGAAGCTAAACTGAACCCCCAGCCTTAGTATGCAATAATAAAAATCCACCAGTTAATTTGATGGATTTTTTAATATATTTCAATTGTCTTTCTATTATTTGAATTTATCTCCATCAAAATAAACCTTATCTTTTTCAATTATAAATAGACCCTGCTGGCATGCTTTCCATAATACAACGTCTATATATCCTGTTTTTTCATTAATTTTTGCCTCAAGGTCGCTGAACATTCTGTCGCACATAGCTTTTATTTCTGGATTAAGTTTACTATTGCTTACTCTTTCTGCGTACTCGTAATTTCCGTATAGCGCAACTCCAAGTCTCTGTATCCATATATCGTATTTTACAAAGTTTATTCCAAGATTTCTTGCTATGTGGTACTTTGTAATATTTCCTATATGTGGTAGTTTGGATAAAAATTCAAGCTTTTCTTCTGGGTTTGACAATTTATAAAATTTATTGTGTAGTTCAACCCTGTTGTTCCAAACTTTTATTATTGCGTTTACCTTGTTTATATTTCCATATATTTTTATCATTTCATCAAACTTAGGATTTGGATTTTGTCTTATGTAATCCATAACCCTATTACACATCTTTTTTGCTGTTGTCTGCTTAAAACCAGCTACACAAATAACGTAAAATACTTCTTCAGCAAATTCATCTGGGGTAAAAATTTTTGGTTTGTATAATCTTTCATGAATTTCTGCAAAGCTAGATTTATCTGAATCATTGCCGGAGTTTATTAGTAGGTGTTGTATGTAATAAAATAAACTAGGAGTAATTTCTGTAATCTGTTTCATTTTACTTTATTAGTTGTTTTTATTTCATCTCTTGCTATCGGAGGAATGGCTAATTCGTTAGTTTCCCTAAAATTATAGCAGCTTGATAAAAATAATAAAAAAAATAGAAAAAATATTTTATACATAATTTTCTACTAAGATTTTCAATGAATAAATTTATAACTCTATTTAAACTAAAATGTCAATGTTTTTTTAAAATATCATTGTAAAATACTTGATTGAATATATATAAAAAATTAATAATTAAGTTGATTATAAAAAAAATATTGTTATATTTTTCAGTGAAAATGTTTGTTAACAATGAAAACAAAACAATGAAAAATTTAAAAAATTTAATAATCTCAGGTATTGATTGTTTACCGATAGTTGAAGGGGGCAAGGGCATTGGGGTTTCAAATTTTGAAACAGCTGGTAATTTTGCGAAGTGTGGCGCAGTTGGTACTATATCTGGAGTTAATCCTGATATAATAGGTGATAATGGTGAAATTATTGAAATGAATATTAAATCTAAAAATAGATTTGATAGGCATATGGAAATGATAGAGCACTCAATAAAAGCCATAGTTTCCCAGGCAAAAAGAGCCAGGGATATAAGCGTTGGCAAAGGAAGAATTCACCTTAACGTTCTATGGGAAATGGGCGGAACTGAACAGATCCTAAATGAAACTTTAGATAGGGTTAAGGGTTTGATAAATGGAGTTGTTTGTGGTGCTGGTATGCCATATAAATTAAGCGAAATCTGTGCAAAGTACAAGACGTATTACTATCCAATAGTATCTTCCATGAGAGCCTTTAGAGCTCTATGGCTTAGGAGTTTTAAAAAGACTAAAGAATGGCTGGGCGGTGTTGTCTATGAATGTCCATGGACTGCTGGCGGCCATAATGGTTTAAGCAATGCTGAGGATCCATTTGTTCCTGAAAGCGCATACGAAAGGGTAAGAGATTTAAGAATATTTATGAATGGTGTAGGCCTGCAGGATACTCCAATTATAGTTGCTGGAGGTGTTTGGAATTTAGAAGAATATGAGGATTGGATAGACAATCCTGAAATTGGGCCAGTAGCGTTCCAATTTGGGACGAGGCCAATGGTGACAAAGGAGAGTCCAATTTCCGACTATTGGAAAGACACCCTGCTCCATCTAAAAAAAGGAGATGTTAAGACTAATCATTTTAGTCCTACCGGATTTTATTCGTCTGCAATAAATAATGAACTTCTGCAGAATCTATATGATAGATTAACTAGGGAAATATCATATAAGGTTGTAGCTGACGAGGTTTACAATACTGAAATAGTATGTGGAAGAACCGGTAAACACTACTTTATAAAAGAAAGTGAAAAAGCTAATGTTAATAAGTGGATGGATGCTGGATATACTGAAGCCCTAAGAACTCCAGATGAAACTATAATTTTTGTAAGAAAAGATGTAGAGGAGGAAATTCGTGAAGATATGAAACAGTGTATAGGATGCTTAAGCTGTTGTCATTTTAGTTCATGGAGCCAATATTTTCCTGAGCAAGGATATACATGCGGTGCAATTCCAGACCCTAGAAGCTTCTGTATTCAAAAGGCTTTGCAGTATGCTAAAAGAGGCGTTCACCATAGTAAAGAACTATTGTTTGCGGGAAGCAATGCCTATAGATTTGCTATTGACCCATTTTATAAGGATGGATTTATTCCAACAATAAAAGAACTGATTGATAGAATATTGACTGGTAAATAATAGCTTAAATATTTTTTTGAATAGAGTATTATTTTAAATACTCTATTATTGCATACTAAAACCCCCAGCTAAGCTGGTGGGTTACTTTTTTTTGATATTTTTCTTGAATAAATAAAATATAATCATAATATAATTCTTATGGGAATATAATTTTGTAATATGAAATTTACTTTAAAGTGGTTAAAAGAATATTTAGATACTGAAGCAACGGCTTGCGAAGTTTGCGACAAATTAGATCAAATTGGACTTGAAATTGAAGAAGTTATAGATAATGGCGAGGCACTTAAAGAGTTTAGGTGTGTCTATGTTGAAGACATAGAAAATCACCCAGATTCCGACCATTTGCATATTTGTAAAGTTAGAAAGAAAGACGGTGAGCTATTGCAAATAGTATGCGGTGCTCCTAATGCTAAAAAGGGTATGAAGGCAGTGTTGGCTCCTGTCGGAATCACAATGCCTAGCGGAGATTTTAAAATTTCAAAAAGTAAAATACGCGGTGTTGAAAGCTGCGGCATGCTCTGCTCTGAAAAAGAACTTGGACTTGGTGAAAACCATGATGGAATAATAGAATTAGACGAAAAGTGCGAAATTGGCAAGAGTATAGCTGAAATTAAAGGACTTGATGATATTACTATTGATATAAACATTACACCAAACAGGGGTGATTGTCTTGGTGTATATGGGATAGCGAGGGATTTGAGTGCAGCTGGTCTTGGAAAATTAAAAGAATTTAAAAATTATGAAATAGAGGCTAAAGTTCCAAGTCCTATAAAAGTTGAAATTCAAGACGAAAATTGTCCAGAATTTATATTTAGATATATTAAAGGCGTAAAAAATTGCGAATCTCCAAATTGGATTAAGGAAAAACTTAAGGCAGTTGGTATAAATCCAAAATCTGCATTAGTTGATATTACGAACTATGTTATGTTGGTTTTAAATAGGCCTCTGCACTGCTATGATGCCGATAAAATTAGTGGAAATATAGTAGTTAAAAAATCTGAAGGTGGAGAAAAATTTTTAGCTTTGGATAAAAATGAATATATATTGAGCAAGGGTTCAACTCTAATATCTGATACGAGCAATAATATCCTTGGCCTTGGCGGTGTAATTGGCGGAAATAGCTCTGCTAGTTCTATGGATACAAAAAACGTAGTCCTTGAATGTGCTATTTTTGATCCGATTTCAATTGCTACAACTGCAAGAGGTCTTGGCATTAATACTGATGCAAAATTTAGATTTGAAAGGGGTGTTGATTGTAAATCAAGTGAATTAGCCTTAAACTATGCAGCATATTTAATTCTCACAATATGCGGCGGTGAAAGCAGTGAAATAATCAGAGCCAATCCGTGTTCAAATGACCATGTTTGTCCAAGTGGATTGAGTAAAATATACAGCGATAGAGTTATCAAATTTGATATATCAAATGTTGAACTCATACTTGGTTTAAGAATAGAAAGACAGGAAATAATAGATATTCTTGAAAAACTTGGCTATGGCGTTAAGGAAGATACAAGCAACCTTAATATGTTGATTCTAACCATTCCGAGTTGGAGAAATGATGTTACAATTAAGGAAAACGTTGTTGAGGATATAATAAGAATTTATAACTATGATAATTTAAAGGAAATTAAGATAGGCAATGAAAAAGTTGGAGAAAATTCCTCTAATATTGCCAATAAAATATTCCATGACAAGCTTTGGAAAGTGACTTCCCTAATGGCATCAAAGGGTATGGTTGAGGTTGTTAGCTGGAGTTTTATGAATGAAGATTTAGCGGGTGAGTTTTCATCAATAAGTGATAAACTGAGATTGCAAAACCCTATAAATAGTGAATTATCATATATGAGACCTACAATAATACCAAATTTAATGACTATAGCAAAATATAATCAGGATAGATCAATTGAAAGTGCTTGTCTATTTGAAAAGGGTAAAGTTTTTATAGACCAAACACCAGGCGGACAAAGGAATGTTATGGCTGGGATAAGGACTGGTCTGACATGTGAAAAAGATATTTTTGATACATCTAGACCATATGATATATATGATGTAAAAAAAGACCTATTTAATATTTTGAAAATATTTGGTATTTCTGGAGATAGTCTAACTATTACCAATGATGTGCCTGATTACTATCATCCGGCTAGAAGCGGTGCAATTAAGATGGGCAACGCATTCCTTGGCGTTTTTGGTGAAATACATCCTCTAAAATCAAATAAAGTCGGTTTAAAACACAGGGTTAATGCTTTTGAATTGTATATAGATAGCTTGCCAAAACTAAAGGAACAGAAGACTACGCAGAAAAAGAAATATGTTTTAAATGATTTGCAGCCAATCTATAGGGATTTTGCATTTATAGTTGACTGTGGTTTAGAGGCTGGAAAGATTATTGAGACAGTAAAGAAAACTAATAAAGATTTGATTAAGGATGTTCATATTTTTGATATATATCAGGGCAAAAATATGGAAGAAGGCAAAAAATCTATAGCATTTTCCGTTAGAATACAGCCTGTAAACAAAAGTTTGACTGGTGATGAAATAGATATGATAGCCAATAAAATTATAAAAGAAATAACCGAAAAATTTGACGGAGTCTTAAGGGATAAATAACAGATTATGAAAGAGGATAAGGGCAGATTAGCGGAAGAATATACATTAAGAACTCTTAATCATAATAGGGAAGTCGTTAGATTAGCGGTTTTGTTAAACAGAAATATAAAAAAGCTTTCATTTAAATATGATAAATGGGAGCTTTTAAGAAATGCAGTAAACCATGATTTGGACAAGTTTAGACCTGATTATATAAATGCTGTCATTAATTTATTCTATTTAAAATCTACAATTAGTGAAAGAAAAATCAAAAAATATGAAAAAATATATAATAGGCACAAACAAACACAGAGACATCATGTACAATATCATATTATAAACAATATCGCGATTAAAAACTTTGATATTTGTGAAATGTGCTGTGATTGGATAAGCTCTGCAAAAAAGGACAATCCTGACCTTGTTGAAAATGCAAAAATATGGAAAAAAAATTTTGAGAAAAAAATAGAAAAATATCCTATATTGGAAAAATATAGGAATAAGTTCTATTCAGTATTTGATGTACTTGATGAAGCTCTTTATGGAAAATATCATGATAAAATTGATCTTATAAGGCAGGCAAATCCAGATTTAGAAATATTAAAAACTGAGTTTATAGAATCTGGCTGCCATAGTTTAGCTATAGTTATAAATGATAAATATATTTTTAGATTTCCTCTCAAGAAAGAATTTTTTGAAAAATATATCAATGAAGAAAAACTATTAAAGATATTAAATGGTAAAATTTCCACACAGATTCCGTTCTTGACTGTCTATAATATTGATGGTGAAGTTTTTACAAAACATAGAATAATAGACGGCGAACAGTATACGAATATTGGAAATGAATTGACCGAAGAGGAAAAATTAAATCTGGCAAAGGAAATAGCGGTTTTTATCTCTGAATTGCATTCGGTTAAGAGCAATGAAATTGAGATTCAACAGTTCACGGCTGATGACTATTTTATAGACCATAAATATATCAAAACATTATGTGATTATTTAAATGATAAAACTGAAATTGAAAAACTTAATGGAGTTTTAGAAGAATTTAAAATTGAGTCTCAAAAATTAAAGGATGAAGATATAGTTATATGTCATAATGACCTCAATGAGAATAATATATTGGTAAATAGAAAAACAAAAAAACTAGCTGGAATAATAGACTTTGGAAATAGCATAAAAAGGGATTTCAGTTCGGAGTTTAGCTCATTATTGAAGTATGATTTTCTTTTTATGCTGCAAATTATAAAAGAGTATGAAAAAATAACTGGTAAAAAAGTAAATTTGAATTATGCTATATTATTACAGAAAATAAGATGTTATGGCGGCATGGCGGATGGTTTGGCAGATAACGATAACCAGCGTCTAAAGAGAGCTGAAGAATGGCTGCAAACATTAAACAATTTAATAGAAAATAATCAAGAGAAAAATAGTAAATAAATTAAATAATTTGCTTGATTATTATTTGGAATATTCCATTATTTTCTAATGTGAATTAATTATTCTTATTCTATGAAAAAAATATTTTGGCCAAGCTATGAATTAGATGGAAATCCTAAATATGGACTTGAAAGAATTACAACCTATATGGAAGCAATGGGCAATATAGATAGATTAGTACCACCAATTTTCCATGTGGCCGGCACAAATGGCAAGGGTTCAACTACAGCCTATTTAAAGTATATTTTAGAAGCTGATGGATATTTAGTTCATAGATTTACATCTCCGCATTTAGTTGATTGGAATGAAAGAATTGAGGTTTCCAGCAAGATAATAACTGATGAATACGCAAATGAATTAGCGGCAGAATGCAAGGAATTTTCTGAAAAAAATAATTTAAAGTTAAGTTATTTTGAAGGTATTATGATGATTGCAATGTTGGCTTTCTCAAGAAATCCTGCGGCTGCTACTATATTAGAAGTTGGGCTAGGCGGACGTCTTGACGCTACAAATGTCATACATGATCCACTTGTTGAAATAATTACTTCAATATCCTACGACCACACAAAAACACTTGGCAGCACGCTGGCAGCTATCGCTGGAGAGAAAGCGGGTATAATAAAAGATGGCAAAACTCTAATTATAAACAAACAAAAGCCAGAAGCATTTGATGTGCTATATAGGATTGGACAGGAAAAACATAATAAAATATATAGCAATGGAAAGGAATGGAGCGTTGAAAAACTAAAAGATACATTTGTATTTAGAGGTTTTGGAAAAGAGCTTGAACTTCCATTGCCGTATCTGCAGGGTGAGTATCAGATAGATAACGCAGGTGGAGCTATAGCTGCCCTGCTCTCCCAGGACAAAATTAAAATTTCTGATAAAGCGATAGCTGATGGTATGAAAAATGTAAGATGGATTGGAAGACTACAGAATATGAGTGATAATAAAAAGCTAAACCAATATTTGCCAAACGGAACTGAACTAATTATTGACGGCGCCCATAACGAAGATGCAGCAAGAGGTTTAACTGAATGGTTAAAAAATAAAAAAGACGGAAAGTATAATATATTAGTTATTGGAATGCTGCAGAGAAAAGATAGCAGAGAGTACATAGCAAAGCTGGATAAAGCCTTTGATTTAGTTATAACAATTCACATGAGAAACGAAGAGAAATCAAAGGAATCTGGAGAATTTAAACAGGAATTTATAGATGCTGGATGGAAAAATGTAGTTGCTAGTGGAAATTTTGAGGATGCTTTGAAATACATAGGTGAAAACTTTAACGATGGAAACAAATTAAGAGTTGTAATGGCTGGTTCATTATATTTGATGGGCGAAATATTAGAATTTTCTAAAAATTAATAAATATATTTATTGTATAAAATCCATGGAATTATTTTTTTAAATAATTTCTTGAATAGTAGTGATTTTTGTGGTATAATCTTCGCAGTTTTAACAATAAAATAATTTTATGGAAAATTTTGAAGAATTAAGCTCGGCTAGCAAGCCAGTACCAATACCATTTAGGGAAGAAGAGAAAGTATATACTCCTCCAGTATTTGAGGGAGATCCAAAAAATCCTGAAGATATAGAAAAGCATCTTGCTAAATCGCGCATAATGGAAAGGGAATTCTACGGAGAATATGCCTATAGCCCTTCTGAAGAAAAGTCTGGATTTTTAAGACATTTCAGTAATGATGACTTTAAAAAAATATATTTAACAGCATCGCCAGGCAATGTTTCTAAGGAAACTAAAGAACAACCTGTGGAACAAGCAAGTGAAGTTAAAAAATTAAAAATGAGACGAAGCAGTTCACAGGAAATATTTGAAATGGATATGTAATTTTCTTGATAAAAATAGTTCTAATTTAATTAGAGCTATTTTTTATATATATTATTGATTATAAAAAGTTGTGATGTAATATATAATTGCAACTAATAATTTGTAACCATATGATAAAAAAAATTGTTCGGGGTGTAAAAACTAGAGATGGTGCAGGAGTTAAATTGACTAGGGTTATAGGCCATAGCGATGTATATGATTTTGATCCGTTTCTAATGCTTGACGCATTTGATTCCAAAAATCCAGATGATTATATTAGAAGTTTTCCATTCCACCCGCATAGGGGTATTGAAACTATTACATATTTAATTAAAGGCGATATTGACCATAAGGACAGTCTCGGAAATTCAGGAAAGATTAGAGATTTAGAATCCCAATGGATGACAGCTGGAAGTGGAATTATACACCAGGAGATGCCGCAGCCTGCGGAGCATATGCTCGGAGTTCAGCTATGGCTTAATCTTCCTAAAAAAGATAAAATGACTGACCCAAAATATAATGATATAACAGGTGATTCTATCGCTATAGTTAAAGAAAATGACTATACAGTAAGGGTTATTTCAGGAAGCTATGGAGGTGCAAAGGCTAAATTTGAAGGCGACTATGTAAAAATGCAATTTATTGATATAGACCTAAAGGCAAATAAAACATTTGATATGAATTTGAAAGAAGAAAACAATTCATTTGTGTATATAGTTCAGGGAGAGCTTATATTTCCAGAATGCGATTTAACCTATGAAAGTGGTGGAATACCAGAAAAAAGCGCCGTTCTGCTTGGCGATAAAAAACTACACGTTACAGCCGGAAGTGATGGAGCTAGATTTTTATTATTTTCCGCAAAACCTCTAAAGGAACCAATAGCATGGGGTGGTCCTATTGTTATGAATAGTGATGAAGAGTTAAATCATGCTTTTGACGAACTAGAAGAAGGAACTTTTATAAAACATAAATAATTATTATAAATAGGGAAAGTTTCTCCTTCCCTATTTATTTAAAATTAAAATAAACCAAAAATATTTCCATCGCCATCAATATCTATGCTTTCAGCAACTGGAACCTTTGGCAATCCAGGCATTGTCATTATATCGCCAGCAAGGCATACAATAAATCCAGCGCCATTTGATAATCTTACATCGTTTATGGTTATTGTAAATCCCTTAGGTGCTCCCAATAAATCCTTACTATCTGAAAATGAATATTGGGTTTTAGCAATGCAAACCGGCAATTTATCAAAACCTAGATTTTCAATTTTTTTAATTTCCTTTTTGGCTTCTGGAGAAAACTTAACTTTATCAGCTCTATATATTTCTTTAGCTATTATATTAACCTTATCTTTTATAGGCAGATTTTCATCATACAGGACTTTAAACTCGCTATCTCTTCCTTCTATGTCATTTAGAACTTTTTTAGCCAGTTCAACTGCGCCATCTCCGCCTTTCTCCCATCCCTCACATATAGCGAATTCCACTCCAAGGTCTTCGCAGTAATTTTTTACAAATTCAATTTCAGTTGGTTTATCGGTAATAAATCTATTCAATGAAACTATCACTGGAACGTTATATTTTTTTAGATTTTCAATATGTCTTTCCAGATTTGAAATGCCTATCTTTAATGCCTCAATATTTTCTGTACCCAAATCCTTTTTATCAACTCCACCATTATATTTTAAGGCCCTTATTGTTGCAACTAGAACGATTGCACTGGGTTTTAAATTTGCTTTTCTACACTTTATATCTAAAAATTTTTCAGCTCCTAAATCAGCGCCAAAACCAGCCTCAGTAACTACATAATCCGCCAATTTTAACGCGGTTTTAGTGGCGATTATGCTGTTGCATCCATGGGCGATATTAGCGAATGGTCCGCCATGTATTATGGCAGGTGTGCCCTCCAGTGTCTGTACTAAATTTGGTTTTATGGCGTCCTTCATAAGAACAGCAATTGAGCCTTCAGCTTTTAAATCCCTTGCATAAATTGGTTTTCCACTATTACTATAGGCTATTAAAATATCCCCTACTCTTCTTTTTAAGTCTTGCAAATCAGTTGATAAACAGAGAATAGCCATAATTTCAGAGGCAACCGTAATCATATAGGAATCTTCCCTGGTCTTTCCGTTTCCGTTTAATCCAATAACAATATTTCTTAGACTTCTATCATTTAAATCAACAACCCTTTTCCATTTTATATTATTTGTATCAATATCCAATTTATTTCCATGGTATATATGATTATCAATTAAAGAAGACAATAGATTATGGGCGGCTGTAATTGCATGTATATCGCCAGTAAAGTGCAGATTAATATCCTCCATTGGTATTACCTGCGCATGTCCGCCACCCGTAGCTCCACCCTTAACGCCAAAGCATGGACCAAGTGATGGTTCACGCAGGGCAATTATACTTTTTTTACCAAGTTTCCATAGTGCCTGTCCAAGGCCAATAGTAGTTGTAGTTTTACCTTCTCCTGCAGGAGTTGGGTTTATTGCAGTTACTAATATTAGTTTTCCATCCTTTCTATCTTTCAAATTATCCAAAAATTCTTGGGAAATTTTAGCCTTATATTTTCCATAGAATTCTAGGCTGTCTCCATCTATGCCAATTTTTTCAGCTATATCTTTTATTGGCAATATGCCGTTTTCTCTCGCTATTTCAATATCTGTCTTCATAGTCTTCAAAATATTTGCTATATAGTAGAGATTAAAAAGATTAATATAAAAAACAAGAAAATAAATAATTAGCAAGTTTCAGATCTTTAAAAAAATAAAATAATTTACTTGACAAAAATTAAGCTCTTATTTTTAGATATTTAAATAAAAGTCAAGTAAAAAATTTTAAAAAAAACTATATATAGTGAAAAAAATATACTTGACATACTATATCTTGTGTTTTATCTTTTTGACATGGATTTTAATAATTTTAGAAAAAATGGATAAAAATAATAAAAGTGGTAAAGTTATAGAAGGCGTATTATTTCTACAGCCAAATATTAAAAATAAATTGGCTAAGGCTTTTAAAAAAGCAGATGAAGGTTC